>CP060501.1:2591776-2916632 GCA_024760545.1 Nitrospira sp. | reverse complement strand
CCTGCATATACACATACACCAAGATGGACGAGGACGCTACCCCCCAGCAAGCCCCCGCGCAACCAGCGGCAGCATTCACAGTGCCAACATCGTCAGATCAGCTGACCTATCCAGTCATTGCGAGCAGGGCAAGTGGGGTGGATGAAAATCTTACAGTCACGACGTGGATGCTCTAGACAGCTTGCGTGACCCAATCTGGTACCGGATAACTGGTTATGCTGGCCTCCCGTCCACAACCATCACATATTCCCTGGCGAGTGACCGAACCATGCCTTCGGAGCTTGGCCCAGTAAAATTTGATTTCGTCTTCATTCCGCGGTGCCGTGTATGACAACCTATCACCACATTTAAGACAGTATTTAACCGTCATAGTCATGTTGTGCGCTCCTTTCACGGACCGATAGGTTGGGTTCCTCGTAAGCAGAAGGCCCCAGCCTAATCAGCCTCAATGGGGTGCGGCACTAGGACAAACCCTAGGGTACTAACGTAAACGGGAGAGGATGGTGGGGCACCTCAACACAGCTCTGAATCTTCAGAATCGGGCTAGCTTTGCTCTAACTGGTCACTGAGAGTTTGGTGGACTTTCCTCTGCAACTGCTCCAGAAAACGACCGCTTCGTTCATTGAAGTAACTTGATGCCAACTCCCGTGACTCCTCGATTGGAAGCTCTCTCAGGGCGCATCCTCTGGCTTCCGCCATGATGGTCGTGAACGCTTCGCCGATGACTTCAAGGAGGCTCTCCTGGGAAGTGAGCCCGAGATCCGGGAGATTTCTCAATATATGAGCCGCAAATTCATACAGGACCGTTTCGGCGCTCAAACAATAGGTCAAGGAGATGAGCTTTATCGCTGCTCCACTCCCTACCATGCCGGTGGAGGCCAGATCGGACTTGATTTGGTCTACTAGTGCGTGTGGTGGAAACTTGTGTCGGTACTTTGAGGCGTTCAGAATATCGGAGTAAAGCGGCTTCATGGATGTCAGAAGCTAAGACAATTGCCAGTTTAGCTGACACCCACACGCTCACCTTACCTTAAGAATCCACTTCACTTCAACACTGCATAGTCTCTCCCATGACCCTGCGCGAAGAGATCAGGCAATACATGGTTGCCTCAGAAATCTTACTCGACTGCAGTGTAAAGGTAGAGGAACTCACATACATTGAAGTGGAGCTGATTCAGTACTATCTCTTGAAGGTCGCTCAGAGCTTTCCGAGCTGACGCAGTTGGGGTAGTACACGAATCATTTGGGGATGTCAGGAGGGCTATATTGAATTGAATGGAAGGAGAAATGCGTCACAAAGCTATAGCATCCCCACCAGCTCATGAACCGTCTTCGGCGTACTCCCTTCTGCCCTGTTGTTCACCAGTACCTACGCTGGCCATCTGATCGACGCCTGCATCGACGAGACGTTGCGCTTCCTCCAGAGCAACAGAGGCGGCAGCATCACGGGACGCGAAGACTCCGTCAGGATATCCTTGGCGATACCTCCACGACATGTGCCTGAATTCAATAATCATATAATGACAGCGCCACATCCCATCGTGAGTATCTTGTCTAGGACTCAACTCGATCCAGCGATGCTTATAGTCAGGCATTGTTGTGTCCTGGGTTCGATAGATTGGTCACGCCGGTTTCTACCAGCCATGATTCTGGTTGAATTACTTCCGTTCTGCTGCTGTGAAGATTGAGATGTCCTCCGCTCCGCATCGATCCAACACATCGGCAATCGCATCGATGTGACGATCATCGGCTTGGATATCGAGAACCGGCCCACCACGGCGAACGCCCTCCGGGTAGAGAGGCAGGCTCAATGGACCGAATCCAAGGGAGTCCTTGAGACTCTCGAAAGAACTATTTGGCGATGCGGCGGTACCAGCGGTGAGTTGAACACCGGTTTGGTCATACACCTGCATATCAATAGTCGGAATCTGCTTGAGAGTTGCGATTTCGAACTTCGTCTGTTCCGCGTGTGCGAGCGTGTGGAAGAAACCTCTGACGGTATTGGGCATTATCGCGTCTCCTCGCCATAAGCTGGTCGTGGCTCATTCTGAAAAGTGTGCTCGATCTGTCGTCAGAAAACCTAGTTAGTAGTGGACATCCCTCACTGAGCTTATCTCCCCTATATCACCTGACCAACTAGGGGATGTCCCAGATTGCGAGGTGACCTAAGCCTTGTCCTCTCGCGAGCCTCCCGAAGTGATCATAGTGCGCCGGTCGCTGTCCGCACAGTGGCACTGGGTCGTTACGTAACTATCAAGAATGGATTAAGAGTCGCCGAGCGGGGGAAGTAGCTTCACTAACCGAGGCGACAGACCGTTCAGGCGGATTGCTGGGCGGGCCTATCTCGGAGATGCTCCTTGACGTGTTTCGGCGCGAGCACGGGAACAAAATCCTGAATGCGAGCGGCCTGTTCAAGCTGGTGGATTTCATTCCAGAGCATGTCATGCGCTTCGGAGGGTGGCATAGCAAATCGCTTTGCCAAGTCTCTGACATCATACTCGATGACCTTCGTCTCTACTTGAGATACCATGAGTACACTCCACGATGATGCTGATCCCATCCAGACGAAATGTCTAGAGACAGACCACCAAACCAGTAACTTTACTAGTGAAGTGCCTAGGTTTTCCTTGACTGCCTTTCGATCAACCGCATATCCCGAATCAGCCCGCCGAAGGGATAGATAGTGCTGTACAGAGATCCGGAACGGTACTCAATGACGGTTCGGAGAGTGTCGTAGAGCTTACATCCTGAACCGGTCTCAACAGGAGGACTTCATAGCCGACAGCGGGTCGCTCGTAGAACTTGATATCCATTATATATCAAATGGTTATATCTCGGAAGACTAGGGTCATTCAGAGAAGAGTTACAAGCCGACGAGACGCTTCATACTCGTGCGACACGAATGGTCAAAACAACCGCCGAATCCGGAACGCCGCCCGACAAATCCCAAGATTCTCTAGAGTGATTCAAAACGCGCAGAATTTGAGATACTGCAACCGTTCATGTCCTTCCTCTAGCGTCTTCATTGAGATCAACTCTTTGTGTACATACTGCTCATGCACATTCCCCGTTGAATACCCTGTGAGAGTTTCGGCCGGGTTCGCCGTACTGCAGCACTATGGTAATCGCTCCATGCCGCAGGGAATAAATTACCAGCCGAGGAGCAGTCAGTCCGAGGGATGCGAGGTTGTCAGATCACTAGAGCCTAAGTGTTCCAACGTGACACTCAATGATGATGGAAGCGGTGTCAGGAGCAGAAGTCGAAGAGGCCAAGACGGTGTGATAGTTCTCAAGGCTGAGAAACAGAAGTTGGGTTTTCGGGGCAATGAGCAGTGGAAGCACTACAGTGAGATGCTATCTGTTTATGAAGTTCTTCAACGTAGTATTCCAGGACTTGACACTCCTCGGGTGTGAGCTGTCCGCTCTCATGGGTGAAGCCAAACAAGTGTTCGCACGAACGGAGGAACTTCCCAACTTCTGGTCGGATGTTTTCCATGCGCGACGTTGTACCATAGGCATAGACAATGCGTAAACTCCTGGATCAGAACCGTTGGAAATACTTGTTCTTATCCCTTCAGATCTATGGTCTGCACCATCGTGAAGCCATCATAAGCACTGATAAGGCTCCGCAATTCCTGGCGCAGCAGCCGATGGTCATCGACGACCACGACCGTGAGCTATGAACGTTGTACCTGGAACACCCCTACTTCACAAACGGATTGGCAGCCTTTTGCCACTCATCTAGGCTCATCACCACGGCAGTGACGTCGGTAAAACCTAGCTCTCTAAGGGATTTCGCCGCGAGAGAGGCACGGTTGCCACTCGAGCATTGAAGATACAGCGGCTTGTCGAGTTCGCTCTTGGCAGGAAAGCCGACCTGTTTCCAAATCTGGAATTCGAGCATGCCGCGCGGAATGTTAATTGCGCCCGGCACATGCCCCGCTGCGTACTCGTCGGGCTCACGAACATCGATGATCAGCGCATTAGCAGGATTATCAACGATCTTTCGGTACTCAGGCATACCGATGGTCCTCACGTCCCGTTGCGCGGAAAGTACCTTCTGAGTGACACTTGAAGGATAGTTTTGTGCAAACCCGAGGACATGAACAAATGGGACCACAACGACCCCAATAACGGCGAGTGACCAACAGATTTTTCTCATCGCGTTCCTCCTTAGCCGCATTCACGGTGCCAGCATCGTCAGATCAGCTGACCTATCCAGTAGTTGCGAGGAAGGCAAGTGGGGTGGATGACGGGTTTCGAACCCGCGACCTCCGGATCCACAATCCGGCGCTCTAACCAGCTGAGCTACACCCACCACGAGGGCTTGAGGAAGGATGATATTAACAAAGCGCGGATTGCCGTCGCAACCAAGACTCTTTACTGTCGTGCATCGAACGCCGCTTGCATTTCGGCCAGAACGGCGTCGACGGTTGCCGGTGGGTCTGCCGCGTCACGAATCGGCCGACCGATCACCAGATAGTCTGCGCCGGACGCAATCGTTTGCGTGGGGGTCGTCGCTCTCGCATGATCGTCCACCCCCTTGCCGGTCGGCCGGACTCCCGGCGTGACGATTGCAAAACGAGGTCCGACTTTCTGCCTGATGGCTGACGCTTCTTCACCGGACGCCACGACACCGTCACAGCCGACTTCCGAGGCGAGCAATGCCCTCGCTGTGACCAGGTCCTGAACCGTCCGTTGTATCCCCATCTCCCGCAGATCCTGGCCGTCGAAGTTGGTCAACACGGTCACGGCCAGCAGCTTCAGCGATGAACCCTCCCGCCCTTGCACGGCCGCGGTGAGCGCTTTGCGATTGGCATGGACGGTGAGGAAATCCACGCCCATCCCCGCAACCCGGCTCGTCGCGCGACGGACCGTTTCTTCGATATCCAGAAACTTCAGGTCGAGGAACACCCGCATTCCTCGTTCCACAATCCGCTTCACCATCTCAGGGCCTGCAGCCGTATAGAGCTCAAGGCCGACTTTCACGAAAGAAATGTGCCCGTGGAGTCGATCCAAAAGTCGATCGGCGTCTGCCGCTGAAGGCACATCCAACGCAAAGATGAGTCGGTCGCGCGCTGCAATTTTCACCATGCCTTTGCTCCTTCTGCAGGACCGATCCTTGACGATCGGCGATGCCCTATGATAGAAGTCATTTTCTTTTCTACAGGAGTACTCGATGCCTCAGACTCACAAATCGACTATTCGACGAGCTCGCCAAGCCGAGCGGCGTCATGAGCGGAATCGTGCCACCATCAACACAGTCAAGACGCTGATCAAGAAAGTGCAGTCCGCCGTGGCCGGAAAGAAGGCGGATGAGGCGAAGACCAGCTTGCTGGAAGCCACCTCGGCGATCGGAAAAGCCGTTTCGAAAGGTGTCCTTCATCCTAAC
Organism: Nitrospira sp.; assembly: GCA_024760545.1. Taxonomy (NCBI): domain Bacteria; kingdom Pseudomonadati; phylum Nitrospirota; class Nitrospiria; order Nitrospirales; family Nitrospiraceae; genus Nitrospira; species Nitrospira sp. Next base: position 2,911,240 of record CP060501.1, on the reverse strand, counting down.
ACTGCCTCCCGCCGTGTGTCGCGTCTGGCGCTTCGTGTCAACGCTCTGTCCGGTTCCGGCTCTTAATCGTTCGCACGTTCGACACCACCCGCGCAGGGACTCGTTTCGGTGACACAGGGGGACGGCGAGGCGGTTCCACCCGTTTTCCTGCGGTCTCCTCACACAGCTTCAACAGCAGGTGCTCCAGCACCATCCGTGGACGGCTGCCGCTTCCCCCTTTGAGCTTCCCGTCCGCGTCCAGAAAAAGACGCAGGGCCGCGTGAAGATGTGGTTCGGAAAACCGATCGAGAAAAGAGCGGACTTTCCACGGGTCCATGCACAAACTTCTGGCGGCTTCCCCATCACGGCCGCCACTGGCTAACAGCTCTTTGACCTTCCAGAGGCGACGATACTGCCAGGCAAGAGAACCGAGAATCCGAAGCGGAGCCTCCCCTGCCTCAAGGTTGCGCGCCAAGATCGAAAGGGCTCGTCCACGACGGCCCTCTGCGATGGCCAACGTCAAATCGAACACGGACGCACCGGGCTCCATGCCGCGGAGCAGATGGACATCGGCAGCGGTGACCGGACGATCGGGCGGCACATACGAAGCCAGCTTTTCCAATTCTTGGCGCACACCATAGAGGGATGAGCCGTAGGCCTCTTGCAGTGATTGCGCCGCTTCTTCTTCCAGCTGAAGCCCCACCCGTTTCGCTTCATGGGCAATCCACGGAGGCAACTGAGCATCCCGGAGCGGTGAGCAATCGACCACAACGGCCGCTCTGGTCAGGGCTTGGGAAAATTTCAGCCGACCGTCCAGCTTTGGGCTAACGAACACCAGGGTCGTGGAGTCCACTGGACTTTTCACACAGTCGAGAAGGAGGTCGCTTTCCCGAGCGGACAGTTTTTCCGCCGTCTTCACCACGACCAAGCGGCGCTCCGCGAAGACCGGCACTGCCGCCACGCTGTTCCGAATATCGCTCCCGCTCGCCTCATCCCCGTAGAACAACTCATAATTGAATTCATCCCCATCACTGCCCAGGACCGCGCGCTTGATCGCGGCGAGCGCATAATCTCTCAGCAGGTCTTCTTCCCCGACGACCAGATACAAAGACGCCGGCGCCTGCTGTTTGAGCACTGATTCCAACTGCGCATGATTCACGGCCGATGACATTGGCTCTACTCGTTGTTCGAATGAGGCCCGGGAGCGGGTATGGACACCGGCTTGGTCAGTGCACCGGTTTCAACTTGCAGTAGAAACCGCGCCGCCAAGTCCGCCGCCACAAAGCGACCTGCCTGCTCCATCGCCCGATTCTGCAACGCCCGATTAAATTGGAGATCGGGCGTGATGAAGAACTCCGACGCTCCCTTTGCAAGCTGCGACCACACCATCTTTTTCGACCGCATATCTTCCACCCGAACCGTCACGACGACTTCAGCCCTGCTTTCCAACGTTGCCGTCTGTGAAAAACTGAGCGTCGGCACGCTCACCCACAGAATTTGCCCGGTCAGCACGAGATCCGCCGCGTCGGACTCAGGAACCACCTGCGTCCCGCTGCCGGCAGAAAACTCTTCGCGAAGGTAATTGGTGTATCGGGTTTCCAGATTCGGCTCGAAGCTGTTGTTGAGCAACGTCCGGATGATGAGTCGTGGCGGTGGCTCGGTGGAAGTGGGAGCGGCCGCTCCTCCGATGGTGGGTCCGGCTCCCTCGACTCGAAATTGATAGCCGCAGGCGACGAGACTCGATACGAGCACGACTGCGACAAGAGCGCCGAGTTCCGACTGGAGGTTCCGCCTTCCCCCGTGACCCATGCCTCTTGTGACCTCAACACCCGGCACGCCGCATCTCCCTAGATCACGAAGTTGATCAGCTTCTTTTCGACGTAGATGACTTTTTTCGGCTCTTTCCCTTGCAACCACTCCGCCGCCGCCTCGCGGCCGAGTTGCTCAACATTTTCGCGTGCCGCGTCGGCCGGCACATCGATCTTGGCCCTGAGCCGCCCGTTGATTTGAACGGGAATGGTCATGCGCTCGCTCACCGTCATGGCCGGATCGAAGGTCGGCCACGGTTGCTGCGAGACGCTGGGTTGGTGTCCCAGGCAGCCCCAGAGCTCTTCGGCCACATGCGGCGCGAACGGAGCGAGGAGCAGGACAAACGGCTCGATCACGGATCGCGGCCGTTGCTGGGCCTTCGTCATCTCGTTGGTGAAGATCATCATTTGCGAGATCGCCGTATTGAAACGAAGCGCCTCGATATCCTCCGTGACCTTTTTGATCGTCTGATGAAGCAGGCGTTGATGGTCAAGGCTCGGAGTTGTTGAGACGACGGCGCTGGACAATCGGCCGTCTTCGTCGACCATCAGCCGCCAGACCCGTTCCAAGAATCGCGTCACTCCTTCCACGCCCCTGGTGCTCCACGGTTTCATCGCTTCGAGTGGTCCCATGAACATCTCATAGAGCCGCACGGCATCCGCGCCGAACTGATCGATCATGTCATCGGGATTGACGACGTTCCCCCTCGATTTCGACATCTTCTGATTGTCTTCTCCCAACACGATCCCCTGATGAACCAATTTCATGAACGGCTCACGCGTGCTGGCCACCCCGACATCAAACAGGACTTTGTGCCAGAATCGTGCATAGAGAAGGTGCAACACGGCATGCTCGCTACCTCCGATATAGAGATCCACAGGCATCCAATATCGTTCCTTCACCGGGTCGACCAACTGGGCCGTGTTCTTGGGATCGATGAATCTGAGGTAATACCAGCAAGAGCCGGCCCATTGCGGCATGGTATTGGTCTCGCGCCGAGCAGGTCTCTTCGTGGTGGGATCCGTCGTGGCCAGCCACTCGCCTAAGTTCGCCAAGGGACTCTCGCCGGTACCCGACGGCTTGAAATTGTTGGCCTCCGGCAACACGAGGGGAAGGTGCTCCTCCGGGAGCGGGTGCGCTTCTCCGTCAACCCACACGATCGGAAAGGGTTCACCCCAATACCGCTGGCGGGCAAAGAGCCAATCGCGCAGTTTGTAATTGACCGCTCGTGTTCCCTTTCCCTGCTTCGCCAGCCAGTCGGTCATCTTCGGAATCGCTTCGGAAGGCGTGAGGCCGTTGATCGAGAAACCGCCATCCTGAGTCGATGAATTCACGACGGTCCCGCGATCCGTGTCGGTGAACGCCGCCTCCTCGACGTGTCCCCCGGAAATGACCTCTCGAATAGGGAGCTGATAGTGATGGGCGAACGCCCAGTCGCGCTCGTCATGCGCCGGTACAGCCATGATTGCGCCGGTCCCGTAGCTCATCAGCACATAATCCGCGACCCAAACAGGCAGCCGTTCGTTGTTCACGGGATTGACGGCATAGCCGCCGGTGAATACGCCGGTCTTCTCCTTGTCGAGTTCCTGCCGTTGCAGATCGCTCTTCTTCGCCGAAGCCTCGCGGTAGGCCGTAATCGCGTCTTTTTGCCCCTCGCTCGTGATCACATCGACGAGCGGGTGTTCAGGTGCCAGAACCATATAGGTCGCCCCGAACAGCGTATCCGGTCTGGTCGTAAACACCCGAATCGCGCCCTTCTGATCGGCCAATGAAAATTCGACTTCCGCGCCGATCGAACGCCCGATCCAGTTTTTTTGCATCTCCAACGTACTGGGAGGCCAATCCACGAGTTTCAGGTCCTCGAGCAATCGATCGGCATAGGCGGTGATCTTCAGCACCCACTGGCGCATCGGCTTGCGGATCACGTCGAACCCGCCAACTTCGCTCTTACCGTCGATGATTTCCTCGTTGGCCAGCACCGTCCCGAGCGCAGGACACCAATTCACGGGTACTTCCGCGACATAGGCCAGCCCTCGCTCGAAGAGCTTCAAGAAGATCCATTGCGTCCAGCGATAATACTCAGGGTCGGTCGTGCTGAGTTCCCGCTCCCAATCATATGAGAGCCCCACGCGCTTCATCTGCCGCTTGAACGTGGCGATGTTTTCGGCCGTCGTCTTCGCCGGATGGATTCCGGTTTTCACGGCATACTGTTCGGCCGGTAAACCGAATGCATCCCACCCCATCGGATGCAGCACGTTGAAGCCCCTCATCCGCTTGTACCGAGAAACGATGTCGGTGGCGGTGTACCCTTCGAGATGGCCGACGTGGAGCCCGGACCCCGATGGATAGGGGAACATATCGAGGCAGTAAAATTTGGGCTTGGCCGGATCGTGCTGAGCTTGAAAGGGTCGGTGTTCGTCCCAATAGGCCTGCCACTTCGCTTCGATGGCGTGGTGATCGAACCCTTTGCTCATGGCCGTCAAAGTCCCTTCAAAAAGGAAGGACTCTAACATAGACCGGCGGGGGCAACAACAATGCCAGGACGTTGAGCGGCTGCGTCTTGCCAATTCCTGGCCGTTCCACGTCCATGGAACTTAGGGTAAGGTAAGGCAAGGGAGACATTCGAAAACGAAAGCGATTCATATGGGTTGGTATGGCGCCTACATTTTCCCGCGCTTGATGGACCACGTGATGAACGGAGCTACTTTTCAGCAGCTTCGGCAAGACTTGCTGCGGACAGCGCGGGGAGAGGTTTTGGAAATCGGCCTTGGGACCGGTTTAAACCTGGCGCAGTACCCGGCCGGAGTGGCTCGGTTGCAGGCGGTTGAACCGGTGACGATGCTCCCTGTGCGGCTAGCCCAACGCTGCGCCTCAGCGGGATTTCCCGTTGATATCACGCAGCAGAGCGCAGAGACCTTACCTTACCCGGACCACACCTTCGACTGCGCCGTCAGTACCTGGACGCTGTGTACGATTGCCGATCCGGTGAAAGCTCTCCGGGAAATTCGTCGTGTATTGAAGCCGAGCGGGCGCTTCTTGTTTCTCGAACATGGCCGCAGTGACGACGCCCGTGTGGCTCTATGGCAGGATCGACTGAATCCGCTTCAGAATCTGATCGGTTGCGGCTGTAACTTGAATCGCCGAATCGACCGGCTCATTGCTGATGCCGGTCTGGTGGTTCGACAACTCGACCGTTTCGTCATGGAGGGGATCCCGCGCATCGGCGGAGAAATGTATCGGGGAACTGCCTCGCAAGAAGGGAGGGACAACGTCATTGCAACGAATAGCCATTGAGCAACATCGTCATGCTTTCGACAGACGGAAAGGTTGCGGAGGCCTGGGCGGGCGACTGCGAACTCGACTTGGCGCTATGGACCAGATGCCGGATGCCGAACCGATGCGCGGCCTGAAGACAACCTTCATCATCATCGACGTAGAGCGACCGCTCCGGGTCGAATCCCACCAATCGCCGGCAAACTGGCCAATAGTCCGTCCGCATTTTCAGATAGCCCACCTCAAAGGCATCGACGATCCGATCGACGTATCGATCCAGACCTGTCTTGGCTGTCTTGACAGAGACGCCGGAAGCATGGGCATTGGTCAGGATAATGATCCGCTTCCCGCGTTCACGTAGCCCCCGCAAGAACGGCTCGGCGCCGGGTAGAAACCCGATCATATGATCGAGTTCCTTGTGCATGGCCACCACATCGATCCCGACCCGCTTCGTCCAGTAATGCAGATCTGTCCAGGCCAACTCACCTTCCACGGACCGGTACATCGCCATGAGCCGATTGCGAGCCTCCTCAAACGAAAGGGTGTGAAGCGTCGCGTATCGACGCGGCAGCTCTTCTTCGAAGAAGAAGTTGTCAAAATGGCGATCCAGCAACGTCCCGTCCATATCGAGCAGCACATCGTCAATGTGAGTCCAGTCGAGGACGTCCTGCGTGTTGGGGACCGAGTTGTGAGTCATAGCGGAAAGTATACCCGAAGGAGGCAGGTTGTCTTTGAGAAAAATCCTATGCTAGGGTCCGGCATCTCCCTTTTTGGATCCTGACTGTTTCTTATGTCCTTACACCCGGCACTCAGCACTGAATCCTCAGCGCCGCTTCCTCTCATCGCCATCATCGGCCGGCCGAATGTGGGAAAGTCGACGCTATTCAATAAGATCTTGGGCGCAAAAATCGCCATTGTGGACGATGTCCCTGGCGTCACACGCGACCGCAACTATGCCGACGCCGCGTACCGCAACCGCAAGTTTCGGCTGGTCGACACGGGAGGACTGGATCTCTCCTCGTCCAACAGCATGCTGAACCTGATCCGACGGCAATCGGAAATGGCCATTGCCGAGGCGGATATCCTCATCGTGCTGCTGGACGGTCGATCAGGATTGACACCCGCGGATCATGAGGTCGTGCGGCTGTTGCGCGGAGTGACGAAGCCCCTTCTCTATGCGATCAACAAGATTGATACCCCGAAATCCGATCCGTTGCTCGCCGACTTCTATCGATTGGGAACCGATCAGCTCTATCCCGTATCCGCCGAGCACGGCCTCGGTGTCGCTGAGCTCTTGGATGCGATCTATCCCTTGCTCCCACCGGCTGACGAATCCGGCGAACTGGAACAACTGCCCCGCGTTGCCGTTGTGGGACGCCCGAACGTCGGCAAATCTACCCTCGTGAATGCGCTGCTTGGAGAAGAGCGAGTCGTCGTCAGCGATGTTCCGGGAACCACGCGTGATCCGGTCGACTCGCTGGTCACGCACCACGATCAACGCTACATTTTCACCGACACAGCGGGTATTCGACGGCGCGGCAAGGTCGATCGTGGAGTGGAAGGGTACAGCGTGCTGCGGTCGCTCCGCGCCATCGGTCGTTCCAACATTGCCGTCCTTCTCTTGGATGGGATGGAAGGAGTCACGGAACAAGACACCAAGATTGCCGGGGCCATTCTTAAGCAGGGGCGTGCCTGCATTCTTCTGATCAACAAGTGGGACTTACGAGCCGGAGATGCGAAGGCGAAGCAGGAATATGATCTCGAGCTTCGTCGCCGATTTCCCTTCCTAACCTGGGCTCCGATCCTGTATGGATCGGCCCTCAAACCGGAGTCCACCGTTCGTCGCCTCTTCCCGCTCCTCAAGGAAGTGCACACCATGTTTACCAAGCGCGTGTCCACCGGCGTGCTGAATACCTGGTTACAGAAGATTCTCGTCACCCATCCGTTGCCGGCACGGAAACACAAACCCTCAGCCGTGACGAAATCGGCGTTTATCACGCAGGTGGCTACCAAACCGCCGGTCTTTGCGTTGTTCGTCGGCCATCCGGAAGACCTCACGCCCTCGTACCTGCGATACTTGGAGAATCAGTTGCGCGAGACCTACGAGTTTACCGGCACACCGCTTCGCCTCCTCGTTCGAAAAAAATAGGCGATCCTTTTCCCCCGTTCGGGATGCAAGGCAACTCGCTTTCGGGTTGACTCCGATAGGAGCCCATGTTATTCGCATAATTGATTGCTATGGCCACAGCTCAAGAGGAGCCGGCCATTCAGATCAATCAGGACAATTTGCGCCATCCCTCGATCGAATACTTCGATGCCGATGACTCGATTCTTCCAGACCTCCCGCGCATTTCGTACCCTGTTCCTTATTGGAATTGTCAGCCTCGGTATGACCGGATTGTGCCTGGCGGTGGAAGAGGAGCGTCAGCCTCCGTCCGATACGGCGCCTGCCGAGGACGAGGCGCCGGTTGAATCGGAGGAGTCGGGTCAGCCCGAGACCGCCGCAGAACCTTCGACCAGTAGCCCTGCTGCCGTCAGCGAGGTGAACCCGTCCATCACACTCAAAGGCCGGGTCTGGCGAGCCAAGCCGGGCATTGTCTTTCTAAGGACACCGATTGGGCTGCTTTCACTCAGTTCGAAGACCACCCTCAAAACCCTCCCGGCCTCGCAGGAAGTCTCCTTTTGGGTCCATGAAAACCATTTTGCGATCGATATCGTGAAGCGAACCGATGGGATGCTTGTTCACCGCTATCTTAGCGGACCGTTTAAACGAAGCGATGAGGATGAAAAGAGATTGCTGTGGTGGACGCCTGACGGCGAAAAGGCATTCCACATGGGCAGCCACGAGCGGGCGTTCGCGACCCGTAAAGAGGGCGATCCCGTAACGGTTGAAGTTGATGAGACAAACACCGTCATCGGCGTCCATGACCTTCAATTCGACCTTCAGATTGGCCAGATCGGTGCAAGCGGATCCGGTGCACACGTGTTGCTGACCGGCACCGTCTCAAAACTGAAATCCAACTTCATTTTCTTCCGAACTCCCATCGGCATCATCAATGTCAACGCCAACATCGGCATCAAGAATCCCAAGGTCGGACAGACCATGACGTTGCATATGCATGACCATCACGTCGTGACGGATCTCTCCGCGCCCAGTGATCCTGCTCCGGTCCGTCGTTTTGTAACCGGTCCGTTGGAATTTGCCGCTCCAGATCGAACCAGCATCAGACTCTGGACTCCGAGCGGAGAACAGACCTTCCCCACCGATCCAGGAAAGACCGCACTGGACGGGCTAAGGGAAGGGACCCCCATCACGGTGGAGCTCGACGCACATGGCAGCGTCGTAGAATTTCACCGACTGAAGTAGTTCTTCAGTTTCCCGTCTTCGTCTTGACTCTCTTTTCCATCCCCCCGTAGACTGCGCTGCTTATGGGCGCATCTTCCACCACTCGCCGTCCGCCGGCCTCGCTTCCTTCCCGAAATGCAAAGACTTTTGATACTCTATACAGAGATCATGTAGACCTGATATATCGCTTCGCTCACCGACTGTGCGGCGAACCGGAAGCCGCAAAGGATTTGGTGCAGGAGACGTTTTTAAATGCCTATCGAGGCTTCGACAGATTCCGTGGTGAGGCGCAGATTTCGACATGGCTGTATACCATCGCCTCACGGGCGTGCTTGCGCATGCGGCGAAAACGAAAAGGGGCCCCGGAACGGGAGCTGTCGCTCGAGGAATTCATCCCCACATCCGATGGAGAGTTTCGCCTGCAGATCCCGATCGATGGGTTCAGTCCCGAAGAAGCGCTCCAGAATAAGCAATTACGGCAGGCCCTTAATGCCGCGATCAGCCAGTTGCCGAAGAAGTACAAAATGGTCTTGGTGCTTCGTGATATGGAAGGGCTGAGCGCAAAAGAAGTAGGGACCATCATGGGCTTGAATGAACGCGCGGTCAAATCACGCCTGCACCGAGCGCGACTGTTTGTGCGCCGTCAACTCAGCGCGCGGGGTCTTGATGAGGCGTTCACCGACCATGAACACGACTGACTTAGCTTGTGGAGGACACGCTCTCTATGGCCAAACGTAGCGCGTATGGGAGGCAACAACATTCCGCAGCGACTCGGCACCGGCACGATCACGGGAAAAGCCGGTGCTTGAATATCCTTCGCAAGCTGTCCGCCTATATCGATGACGAACTTTCCGGGAGTATTTGCCGGGAAATTCGCCGGCATCTGGGGGCCTGTTCGAATTGTGAGACCTTTGTCGCGTCGTTGCGTCAGATCGTGTCGCTCTGTCGCCGGAGCCAGGTCCCAACTTTATCAACGGCCGAACGGGCGTTCATGCGCCGAAAGATCCTTCAAACCGCCCAAACACGGTAACCTATAACACCTCATTTTCTTTTTCGTCATGAATATGCGCACACTCTATGGAATCTTGATCCTCTCGGGACTGCTCACGGTTTTCGCTGCAACTGCGCCGGACCTTGCCGCTGCGGTATCCAATCTTCCTCCAATGGCGAAGGAGCACAGAACCACCCACAAGGCCGCCATAGACACGGCCCTTCGTTATACCGAGGCCATCGCCAAAGGCGACAGGATCACGGCCGGACAACTGGACTTCGCGTGCCAGTATAAATTCGTGACGGTTCCGTCGGCCGGCCCCAAGAACTCCCCTGTAGCCGATCCCTCGCACGACGGTTGTTGGCAGGCACTGACTGCCGGCCATGCACCGATCTTGAAACGGTCTGATGTTGGATTGAACGTCCTCTGGCCAAGCACGGGCCCTCTGGCGTTTTATGGAGACGAGTTGCCCCGTACTCAAGCCTCTGCCTTTGTGATGGATGCTCTTGGGGTCTCACCTCCCGGAACGGGTCTTCATCTTACTGTGACAAACAGCCGCTCGATCCCGAATGGATCCTTCCGACTGAAGCCGAATGGAAAAGTCATCAGCGTCCCGACCACTGTGGTTGATCTAACCGTCCACTATCACGACCCACTGGCATCGCCGGTTACGTACGGACCGGGCATCGTCCACTGGACGAATACGATCAAACGGGAGCGACGCGCAGTGAAATCCATCACGACTCGATGGGTGGTCTTCACTGGACTCAGAAAACACGGTTTCCCGCAAGACACCGCTGTCTCCCATCTTCCCCTGGACTCCAGGCCCGAAGCGCCAGGCATGGTTGCCGAAAAGATCCCGTTCACGACCGAACTGAGCCGTCCCCTTCCCGAGTCCATTACCTGGTGGGGCCCCGACGATCAGCCTGGAACGCTGACGGCAGCGGCAGCTCGCGCTGCAACGTTTCCCGAATTGCGCGATCGAGTCGCCATGCTCAATCGCATCCTGATCATCGACCCGAATCAGGTGGACGCCCTGATGGTCCTGACCAAAAATCTCTATGCCGTCTTGCTTCGCGAAGCCGCCCAGAATCACAAACTGACCGTCAAGGATCCGGCGCTCTCCCTGACCGTCGGCGAGTTTTATTGGAATATCTATGCAGCCGCCGGCCGCCTGGATCTCTCGAACGCAATGGAGATGGGTGGATTCTCGCAACCGACCCCGGCAGACTTTCTCTACCGGCTGTTGCCCGCGTTGGAAACCCTCGCTCGAACCCATCCTGAACAGTTGGATAACCGCTTCCGGCTCGGGATGGCGTATCGGTGGAACAACGATCAAGGTCCGATGATCGACACGTTCGAATCCTTGGTCAACGATATTCCGGCTGACCGAAAAACACCCAAAGCCGAGGCGCTTGTTCAGCTGGCTTGGTCCCGTATCAACAAAGTGGCTTGGAATCGGGTGTTGCACGATCCCAACAGTGTCCGGGCATACGAAGACGCTCGTGCGGCGTCGGCCATCGCCGAGTTGCCGATCGATAAGTTTCTCTCGGAATACACGATGGCCTACAGCATGATTTTTATGCCGGACTATGGGGACAAGGGACAAATGTTACGGCACCTGACCGAGGCCAAGCATTGGTTTGACGAAATACCGGACAAAGACGATGAGGTCTGGCGCTATTTTCTCCACAGCGAATTACTAAAGGCGGTGCTCGATGCGGATCCGATGTTCCGGCCCATCCTGGCGGCGGCCGAGAAACCCCAAGAGTGATTGCCCAATTCATCTTGCTTCGGACAGCGTCGTCTTGCGTCGCTTCACGTATCGTACGTGACGATGTTCCGTTTGAAACAGCACGATCTTCGTTTTCCGCCGGTCAATCAGGCATCCCCAGAAGGCCTGCTGGCCGTGGGGGGTGATCTCCGCCCTGACCGGCTCCTCGAAGCGTACCGGCAGGGTATTTTCCCCTGGTACAACCAAGACGAACCGATTCTGTGGTGGTCGCCGGACCCCCGCGCCGTGTTATTCCCCACACATCTTCATGTCCCACGCAGTCTCAACCGAAGCCTTCGTCGGAGCGTCTTTACGGTCACCCTCGATACCAGCTTTCGGAAGGTCATGGAACAGTGCGCGGGACCGCGCCCTCAATATCCCGGTGGCGGGACGTGGATCACCAGTGACATGCTGGACGCCTACACGCAGCTGCACGAACTCGGCTTTGCCCATTCCGTTGAAACATGGCACGGTGAATGTTTGGTCGGCGGCCTCTACGGTGTGGCGCTCGGTGGCGCATTCTTTGCCGAGTCGATGTTCACCATCGTCGACGATGCGTCAAAGGTGGCGCTGGTTAGGCTCGTACAACAGCTCCGGGACTGGGATTTTCAGCTCATCGACTGCCAGCAATCTTCGCCTCATGTCATGCGGTTCGGCGCGGAAGAGATTCCACGGGCAGACTTCATCGACCATCTCGATCAGGCGCTCACGCTTCCCGATCGACGAGGGCGATGGCAGTTCGAAACGGCCTGAGTTACGGAAGTTGCGACACGCAGGACATCCGGCATGCCTGAGTGACAAGCCGCATTTGACAGCCTTTTCTCCGGTCGCTTATGATTCGCTCCAGCCATGAGGAGGACGTGACATGAACTTTGCCATTACCCCCCAGGAATTGAAGGCCCGAATCGATAATGGAGATAAGCTGATACTCTTGGATGTCCGAGAGCCTTGGGAGAATCAGCTCGCCAAGCTGGACAATTCCATCCTGATTCCACTTGGGACCTTGCCCAACTCAATGTCAAAATTGGACAAGAATGCCGAAATTATCGCGTACTGCCACCACGGGATGAGGAGCGGCGACGCGACAGGATTTCTTCTTCAGCAGGGATTTTCCAACGTCAAGAACTTGGTCGGTGGGATCGATGCCTGGTCTGTTCAAGTCGATGGGTCCGTTCCTCGATACTGATTCAGCCGGATCTTGGCACAGTTAAAGTCAGCACCCGACGGCCTCGTTACTCTCCCGAGACAGAGGTGATGGGTGGCAGAAGCGCCGCCTACTTTTTCCCCAGGAAGAATTCGACTGTCTGCTTGAGCCCGTCGGCGAGATCCACTTTGACCTCCCATCCTAATTCCTGTTTGATCCTGGATGGATCGATCACGCTTCGCAGCTGCTCACCCGGCTTGGCCGGCCCATGGACTTCCTTGGCACCGGAACCGGTGAGATCGGCAAGCACGCGGAACAGCTCGTTCACGGATGTCTCGGTCCCTGTGCCGACATTGTAGACCCCATGCGCGTCCTGACCCATGGCGGCCAGGTTCGCTTCAGCGATATCATCGACGAACACGAAGTCTCGCGTTTGACGGCCATTTCCATTAATGATGGGTTGCTCATTGTTCAACATCTTCTGAATGAAGATCGCAACGACGCCGGCTTCTCCCTCGGGATCCTGCCGCGGTCCATACACATTGGCGTACCGTAAACTGACCACTGGAATGCCGCTTGTGCGTTGAAAGTAGGACAGATAATGCTCACCGCACAGTTTGCTGATCCCATAGGGTGACAGCGGGTTATTCACGTGGGACTCAGAGGCTGGGAATGTTTCCTGTTCACCATAAATCGCACCGCCGGACGAGGAGAACACGACCTTTCGGCATCCGTACCGAACGGCTTGCTGCAACACGTTCATGGTTCCCAGGACATTGACCTGCGCATCAAACACCGGATCGGCCACCGAGTTGCGCACACTGATCTGGGCGGCGAGATGCAGAACAATGTTGGGCCGTTCATTGCGAAAGACCCGTTCAAGACGCCCGCTGGTAATGTCGGTCTTATACAGACTCGCCGCGCGGTTGACGTTCTTGCGTTTTCCGGTGGACAAATTGTCGACGATGACGACTTGATGTCCCTCTTCGACCAGTCGATCCACCACATGAGACCCGATAAACCCTGCGCCGCCCGTCACGAGTACTTTCATTGGCCCTCCTGATTGATCTGTCTCGGCAATTGCGACACACCTTACATACCATGAAACGGGGCGTTGTACTCAAAGATTGCTAATATTTCCTGGTTTCCCTTTTTCCCCTTGATCGGAGACGCCATAGTCCCCACCGGCCGTAATCCCATTTCCATCGCGAACCGTACGACTCTCTGGGCGGCCTCCGTTCGCTGGGTCTCATCGCGTACGACGCCGCCTCGACCCACCTGGCCCTTCCCCACTTCAAACTGCGGTTTGATCAAGGCGATGATTCTGGCTTGCGATCGCAGAAATTGAGTGATGGGCGGAAGGACTTTCGTCAGAGAGATAAAGGAAACATCCACGACGACTAGGTCAACCGGTTCCGGTATGGCAGAGCGCGCGATGTAGCGAATGTTGGTTCGCTCAATCAACACGACGCGCGGGTCATGCCGAAGTCGCCAATCGAACTGACCATAGCCGACATCAACGGCATACACCCTTGCAGCCCCTCTCTTCAGCAAGCAGTCGGTGAACCCGCCGGTCGAGCATCCGACATCGAGACAGATCATGCCCTGAGGGACGATCGAATAGGAATCCAGCGCTGCCGTCAGTTTTTCACCGCCTCGGCTGACAAACGGCGTACTCTCTCCGGTAATCTCAATGGACGCATCGACAGGAATCATTCTGGACGGCTTATCGACGATCACGCCGTTGCTTTTGACTTTTCCGGCAAGAATGATGCGGGCTGCGGCATCCCGGCTCTGCACCAATCCCTGGGCCGCCAGCACATGGTCACAACGATCTTTCTCGAGTCGTGCTTTCGTACCCATCGAATTGAAAAGGGGAGCGAATGAGAACCAAACGGTGATCAGACGATCGACCGGTTATGAATCCTCTGCGGAACTCTGTAGGTCGATGTCATCGGACGTGAAGGCGCGCAACTGCTTCTTTCCATTCTTGTCCTGAACGAGAACCTCTACTTTCCGTTCGGCGTCTTCCAATACTTTCAGACAATTCTTGGACAGCCGGATGCCTTCCTCAAAAATCCTCAGCGATTCATCCAGCGGCAGATCTCCCTTCTCTAATTCACCCACGATGGCTTCCAGTCTGGCCATCGCTTGTTCAAATTTCACTCCAGCCACAATGCTCTCCTTTACGCAGCAACGAGGGCCATTATAACGAGGTCTTGGTTCGCTTTTAAACCGACGGGTCCGGCGTCACTTCCTCGACGGTACAGCGTAGCCGGCCCCTTGCCAAACGTGCCAGGATCTCTTCTCCAACAGAGACTTGCCGGGCATCCCGAATGACCCGGCGCCCCTGCGCCGTCTCGAGGATTCCATAGCCTCGATCTAGGATGGCAAGCGGACTCGAACCGTTCAATCTGCCGAGATAGGCATGGACCTGCTGCGCCCTCCATTTCAGGCCATGGCTCACCGCCCCCATCAACCGCGATCGTAGTTGTGGAATGATCACCATATCCCGGCGCACTTGGATGGCAGGGCTCTTCGACATCAGCACGTGGGTCCATGCTTGCGCGCTCGCCATCGCTTCCTTCAGCTGGGCGCGCACGGCTTCTCGCATGCCCGCCACCGCACCATCCACACGTTGGGCTTCCTTGAGAATTCTGAACCGGATATTCACCAGATGGGCGAGCAGAAGGTCAAGGCGCTGATTGTGTTCCAGGCACTGCGAGCTTATAGCCTGCCGACATTGGGTGGTGAGCCTGCTTAGGCAGGCTACGACCTCAGCTAACACGGGAGCAACCGTTTCAGCCGCAGCCGATGGCGTCGGCGCCCGTACGTCTGCCGCAAAATCTGCCAGTGTGACGTCCGTCTCATGACCAACCGCCGACACGATCGGAATCCGCGACGTAGCGATGGCTCGTACGACGACTTCTTCGTTGAAGCTCCACAGATCCTCCATCGAACCACCGCCTCGCCCCACAATCATCACATCGATAAAGCCCAGTTTGTTCAACGCATGAATGGCTGAGGCGATTTGCTCAGCCGATCCGGCCCCCTGTACCTGCACAGGCGCGATGACAATCCTCAAGATGGGACATCGACGGTGCAACACGGTGATCAAGTCTCGAACCGCCGCTCCGGTCAATGAGGTCACGATTCCGACCGTCCAAGGAAATACCGGTAATGCTCGTTTGCGCTTCCCATCGAAGAGCCCCTCCGACTCGAGACGATGCTTCAGCTGCTCAAACGCCAGTTGGAGAGCGCCACGCCCTTTGGGCTCAAGATGATCCAGAATGACCTGGTACTCACCGCGCGGCTCGTAGACAGAGAGCCGCCCCCGCACAACGACATGCAATCCATCCTCCAAATCGAACCGCAGACGAATCGCGACCGAACGAAAGAGCACTACTCGAACCTGACTCGATTGATCCTTCAGTGTACAGTACACATGCCCGGAACCCGGCGCGCGAAGATTCGAGATTTCCCCTTCGAGCCACACCTCGGGAAAGTCAGTTTCGAGGGAAGCCCGAACCATGGCGTTCAGTTCCGAAACGGTGAGGACCTGCCTCGAGGAGACATCGGGAGATGATAGAGATGAGCGAGAGTATGTGTTCGTGAGTCCTCTCCTTATGACACTCGCGAGGTACTCAATGATCACAGCTGAGCCACCGCAGACATGCAGGCCCCAGCCTATTTCAGTGTTCCAACCTAATCGATGAGGCGAATTCGTTCAAACGCGATCGCCTTGCCCAAGCGGGGATCGAGCTCGAGCAACACCGCGCAAAACACCGACGGTCCAGAGGCCACTTCAAAACGTCTCGGCATGCCGGTTAAAAACTTATCGATCGCCAATTCTTTCTTCACTCCGATCACCGAATGGAGCGGCCCCGTCATTCCGATGTCCGTCATATATGCGGTGCCCTTCGGGAGGATTTGCTCATCGGCCGTTTGCACGTGCGTATGCGTGCCGACGACCGCCGCGACCTCTCCATCCAAATAATGCCCCATGGCCATTTTTTCAGACGTGGCTTCCGCATGCATATCGACGATAATCGCCGATGTCTCTCGCTTCAACCGCGAGAGCTCACGTTTCGCCACCTGAAATGGGCAATCGATCGTCGGCATGTAGACCCGGCCCATCAGCTGCAGCACCGCCAGCCGCTCCCCGCCGGCAGTTTCAATGACGACGTGACCGTTTCCCGGGACTCCCGCCGGATAGTTGGCGGGACGCAAGACGCGGGGTTCGCGAGAGAAGTAATCGACCGCTTCTTTCTTATCCCAGGCGTGGTTTCCGGTCGTGATGACCGAAATGCCCATTTCAAAGAGTTCCTCGGCCAGATCCGGCGTGATCCCGAACCCCCCCGCAACATTCTCACCGTTAGCGATGACCGCATCAATCTGGCGCTGCGCAATCAGGCGGGGCACCACCCGGGCGACAGACCGGCGGCCCGGCTCTCCCATAATGTCTCCGATACATAGAACCTTCATTTGGCGTATTCCACGTATCGGCTTTCTCGAATCACGGTGACTTTAATCTGCCCAGGATAGGTCAACTCCTGTTCGATCTTCTTCGCGAGTTCACGGGACAGTTGAAATGACTCGGCATCGGTGATGTCTTCCTGTCGCACGATCACGCGAATTTCGCGCCCGGCTTGGATCGCGTAGGCTTTCTGCACTCCCTTGTGGCCGGTTGCAAGTGATTCCAGTTTTTCCAAACGCTTCACGTAGGATTCGAGGGCCTCCCGTCTGGCCCCGGGGCGAGCCGCCGACAAGGCCTCTGCAGCCGCCACGAGCACGCTTTCCGGACAGATCGGATCCACCTGCTCGTGATGCGCAGCGATCGCATTGACGATCTGGGGGGATTCTCCGTATTTCTTGGCGATCTCGGCCCCCAACATGGCATGCGGTCCCTCTTCTTCATGGCTGACCGCCTTGCCGATATCATGAAGCAAGGCTCCACGGCGAGCCAACCTGACATCGAGGCCCAACTCCGACGCCATGATCCCGCAAATGTAAGAGGCTTCGCGGGCATGATAGAGGTTATTTTGTCCGTAGCTCGTTCGATACTTCAGACGCCCCAGTACTTTGATCAACTCCGGATGAAAATCAGAGAGCCCCAGCTCAAAGATGATCTTCTCCGCCTCCTCGTACATCAGCTTGTCGATGTCGACCTTGACCTTGTCGACGATCTCCTCGATTCGCGTGGGATGTATCCGTCCATCGTGCATCAGCCGTTCCAGCGACACTTTCGCAATCTCGCGCCGCAATGGATCAAACCCTGAAATGATCACCGCCTCAGGGGTTTCATCGATGATCAGATCAATGCCCGTCGCCGCCTCAAGCGCACGGATATTCCGCCCTTCCCGACCGATGATCCGACCTTTCATGGCATCATTCGGAATGGGAACCACCGAGATCGTGGACTCCGACACATAGTCGCGCACGACACGCTGAATCGACGTGGTAATGATCTCCCGGGCTTCCCGTTCGGAATTCTCACGGGCTTCTTCGATCGTTCGTTTAGCAATCCCGACGGCATCCAGCTTCGCCTGCGACTCCATCTCGACAATCAATTGTTTTTTAGCCTCTTCCGCCGTCATGCCGGCCACCCGTTCCAACGCGTCGCGATGCTCGCGTTCAGCCTTGGCACAGGAAGACTCCTTGGCCACGAGCCCCTCTTCTCGTTTCGTAAAATCCGCTTCGCGCTTGCGCGCATCATTTTCGCGCTTTTCCAAGGCGGCGAGCTTTCTATCGAACCCTTCCTCTCGTTGAATGACACGTTTTTCCATCGCCGAGAGCTCACCAAGCTTTGCCTTCTGCTCTTGCTCGAATTCGGACTTCGCTTGAAACACGAGGTCCTTAGCCTCAAATTTGGCTTCCTTGAGCACAGTCTCCGCCTCGCGTTGCGCATTCTGCACAACCTGCTTGGCCAACTCTTCCGCCTCAGCTTGTTTGGCCCCTGTCATGCGGCGCCGCAGAAGCTCAAATATCCCTGCACCAATCAACGCGCCGATGATTCCTGAGAGTATGACGTAAACGACAATTGAGGTTGAAATGGGAGTCACCCCCTTCTTGGAAGCGCCAGGCGAAATCTACTCAACCCGGCATAACACACACGAACAGATCGAGCATAAGTGGGCACGAGTCACAATGTGGGGTGAGGATGGAAGGGACTTAGGAGACTGCGAACCGTTGCGTCTGGAAACATAAGAGATTGTCAGGGCACGATGCCATACCCAACACACTTCTCTGTCCGCTCCTCCACGGCTGTCGGTGTTCAGCTCTCAGTCGTTGAGGAGGGCCAGTTACTGAAACAGGCATGGACGGTAGGTACTCACTTCGCCCGGCTTGCAGCTGCCGGATATCCTTACTTTGGGCAATTGGTCGACGCGCAGCACATAAGAGCCCCTGACCAAACACCCCCACTACCATGAGCATCCACCGTACTAACTCTTCGTACCCCATCAGTAAAATGTTCTCTCTTATACTCACTACGCTCATTTCCAATAATCAACGATTCTACGATATCATCCTTTTCCTACCCATCAATACACCCACCTATCTATACGATAACAAAGGGACTCTCGGAAAGCAAGGTGAATTCCTATCGAAAGAGAGATGTCGGCATCTGCTCATCAATGGACTCCATCAACGTGACCATCCGTCGTTCGACATCGGCTTCCCCTTGGGTTCGTTTCTTCTCAGATTCAAAAAGCTGATGGGCAAGATTGATGGCTGTCAGCACCGCGAGTTTCGTTGGGGTCGTCGTTTTCATCCCTTCGGCCAAATGTTTCATATGATCGTCGACAAAGTGTGCCAGCCGTCGGATATAGGCATCATCGCCATCACCCGTGATTGCGTACCGTTGACCATAAATTTCGACATCAATAGTCTTAGTCAATGGTCACCTCCTTGGGCTCCTCGACACATTCAAGCAACTCGATCTCACTCATGACTTTTTCAATTCGCGCCTTGATATCGATCCGCTCTTTTTCCCATCGTTGATTCACATCATCCTGAGCGACCAACCGCTGGCGAGCCGTCTTGACTTCATCTTCCAATAGCGCATTCTTTCGTTTGAGCTCTTGAACCAGCTTCACCAAGTCACGAATCCGAGTTTCCAGGGCATCAAGTCGATCCAACGACATTGCAACTCCTCTTTGTTTAGGCCCTATGAATTGTGGTACACTATAAAAACTTCACAATATCTTGTCAAGAAATGGATCTTTGAATCCCGGCTAGACGCAGATACTCCTTGTAGCTGCGAAGCACCCGTTTGACGTACTGCCGGGTCTCTTGATACTGGATCAACTCAACAAACTCATCCTCGCTCCGCCCGCGATAGGTCGCCGCCCAATTTCCCACGACGATCGGGCCAGCATTGTACGCAGCGATCGTTTGTACGAGATTGCCGGAAAACTGCGTGAGCAGTTGCTCCACATACCGGACTCCGATCCGGATGTTGATCTCTTGATCGAATAGATCTTCTCTCGACAGGCTCGGAAGGCGATGCTGTTGAGCCACCGCATTGGCGGTGGCCGGCATGACTTGCATCAATCCGATGGCGCCGACACGAGACACAGCTCTCCAATCATACTGACTTTCCTCTCGAATGATCGCCGCAACAAGAAGCGGGTCAACCCCATTCGCTCCCAACATTTTGATTGTAGGGAGCAATCCGGTTGGATAGGCCGCATTCCAGAGACCGTCGGCAATCACTCCGCCGGTTCGCTCCAACTTTTCTCGGAACCGGGATCGTACCAGACGCAAAGCATGATGGTACGCGCCGACCTCGTTCAACATCATCGATAAGGCGGCCAATACCTCGGGATCACGACTATATCGATCCGTCAACGCGGCAAGCTCTCTCGCGGCATCTTGATCGAGACCAAGTGTCCTGAGTTCGACCGCCCGCCGGTATGATGACTGCAGCTCGATTTGTGCCCGACTATTTGGCTGAGTATCTTGAACCGACGCTGAAGGTATCTCCGATGCGGGCTGGGTGGATGCAGCTGAGATGGGGGAGGGCTCCGGTTCCGTCCTACCGGCGGTCGAGATGCCCGTTTGTTCACGCGCCAACTGGCAATAGTACGTGAAGGGAAACCGCTGACAAAGCTGCGCGAACACTTCCTTTGACTTCGCATCCTCGACACGGCCGTAGGACCGGGCAATCCAGTAAAGCGCCTGCGGCTCAAAGTCGCTGTCCTTCTGATCGACGATCTGCTGCCATACACGGATCGCGTCACGATGGCGGTCCGTTCGGTAGAGCACCCACCCTTCCCGCCATTGTGCTTCCGTCCGTTGCGACATCGGGTCTCCCGACTTAGCAACGAGTCGATACTTTGCAATCGATTCATCGAACCGTGCTTGGTCCTCCAGCCAGATCCCCGCAAATATGTTGATCTGCCCTTTCTGTTCCGGAGTCAGCGTTCGCTTCGACAGCGTGCGGGAAAGTTCCAACAGCTTGTCTCCCAGTCCCAGCCGTAGATAGACCCTCCCCAACCATACGGTGGCTTCGTCAGCCCGAGGGCCTTGCTCCTCGGTCAGCGCATAAAACGTGTCGCGCGCCTGATCGTACAGCTTGAGCCGAACCTGGGCGATACCCAATTTGAGTTTGGCGTCCCAGCGATTCGGAGAGGAGGGTTCCCGCGCGATGAACTTTTTCAACTCATCGATCGCCTCCACATGGAGCGACTGTGCTAAGAATGCCTGCGCCCGCGCATAATGCGTGTCGGCCGGAGCTGTCCAAGACTCCCCCCCGATATTGGTCCCGAGCAGAGTTTCGGCTTCCTTGGCCTCCTTAGTCTGCGGGAACTTCACCCAGAGTTGCTTCAGCGTTTCCCGCCCCTCGGTCAGTTGATTTTCTCGAAGATAACAAGTGGCCAACCGTAACCACGCCTGAGCGATCTGTGGATCCTTGTCATTCCCATTGACTGCTTTCACAAGCCAGGCCACGGCTGCAGAACAGTTGGAAGCTTGGTACCACGCTTCCCCGGCACGAAGCGCGACTTGGTTGAGCAGGTTGGAATCGGGAACCGCTTGCGGTACGCCTTCAAACATATCGGCCGCTTCCTTGGCATCGCCCGCATGCAGCAAGGCTTCGCCGATCCAGAATCGAATGTAATCGTCGAGCACCGGAAAATCCCGTTGGGCTGCCCGAAGGTAAGAAAGTGCGCTTGCAGGGTTTCGTTCTATCAGAATGACACCGGACAGCAACCCGGCGCGTTTAGCCCACTGCGAAG
The DNA here is from genome assembly GCA_024760545.1 of Nitrospira sp. Taxonomy (NCBI): domain Bacteria; kingdom Pseudomonadati; phylum Nitrospirota; class Nitrospiria; order Nitrospirales; family Nitrospiraceae; genus Nitrospira; species Nitrospira sp. The sequence continues at coordinate 2,889,685 of CP060501.1, read as the reverse complement.
CAGGAAATCCCTCCATCACCTTTCGGAGACGTTCCAACCTCAGGGCCACAACTTGATCTTTCGTCAAGCTATTGCCGAGTCGTTCCTTCGGCCAGACCGCAGCCAGAAAACAGTCCTCTGCCGAGAGACAGGTATCGGTATTTGATTGTTCCGGTGTGGCGACCTGCGCGGTATGCGCGTCGCGTGAGAACAAACCGCTGAGCGCAATTGCCAGCCCTGCAGCCAGCACCAAGCCGACGCCGACGATGGAATGAGCCTTAGTATAGGTTCTCATGAAGACTCACCGACATTCACCCGCGTTCATTATATACAGGGCCGCCGACAATGGAAGAAGTTTCGAGCCCAGTGATGCGTGAGGCCGTATGCGGCTCAGCTCCCGCTGTGGTAGGCTCCTGTCATCGAGGACGCTATGCCCGACGTGCCGATGGCCCATTCGAATACAGCGACAAATCTTTTGGGTTTCACCGAATCCCAGATGGAGAAGTTTGTCTGCGGACAGCGCTGGCCGGCGTATCGTGCCAAACAAATCTTGCGCTGGCTCTATCAGCGTCGGGTACGGGTTGTCACCGATATGACCGACCTCCCTATGCCTGATCGGTTGATGTTGTCTCGATCTGCCGCCATTGGTCGCTCGGCTCAAGTCACAGTCATGCGGTCCCAGGATGGAACGCGGAAATTGCTGTTGGCGCTCGATGATGGAATGACGATCGAAGCCGTCCTGATCCCGGATGAAGAACGGCTGACACTGTGTGTGTCGACGCAGGTCGGCTGTATGTTGGACTGCGGTTTCTGTCTGACCGGAAGAATGGGGCTGAAACGAAACCTCAAGCTTCACGAAATCATCGACCAAATCCTGAGCGCCCAAGATGTGCTGGCTTCCAATGAACGCATCACGAATCTCGTCTTCATGGGAATGGGAGAACCTCTGGCTAATCTGGAAACGCTCAAGGCCGCGGTCACCGGTCTGACCAACAAACCGTGGGGCCTTGGATGGTCGCGCAGACGTATCACGGTTTCAACGGCGGGACTGGCGTCCCGCCTCACGGAGGTTGCGGCGCTCGGTGTGAATCTCGCCGTCTCGCTTAATGCCACGACTGAAGAACAGCGGCGAGAACTGATGCCTGCCGCGAGCGAGATCGCCTCGCTGAGGGCACTCTTGGCTGCGTGTCGTCGCTATCCGCTCGCTTCCCATCAGCGCCTGACGTTCGAGTATGTTCTTCTGGCAGGCGTAAATGATCACTCGGCTGATGCCCGCCGCCTGGTACAGTTGCTAAGATCCATACGGTGCAAGGTCAATCTGATCCCGTTCAATGAATTTCCAGGTAGTCGTTTTCATCGCCCATCGGAACAAGACATCCTTCGTTTTCAATCCGCCCTCCGCGAGGCCGGCCTCGATGCGTTCGTTCGCAAGAGCCGAGGACGTGACGTATTCGGCGCCTGCGGACAACTCGGAGATCTCTCCGGCAACCGAACCCCCCTAACCTTGACACCCATTGAAACTCGTTGCTAGCATGGTTTTTTCGACGAACATCATGATCAGACAATCTTCCAAACGCTATTGGTTTACCCGCATTCTTGGGGCACTGCTCGTCTTTGGCTCGACCTCCTTGTCGATGGGAGCTGAACCAAACGAATATCAGCTCTCAAACGGCATGAAAGTGCTGCTGATTGAGGTCCCCAAGGCTCCGGTGGCCACGGTGCAAGTGTGGTATAGGGTCGGCTCCCGTAATGAAGTCATGGGTCGGGCCGGACTCTCCCACATGCTCGAGCACATGATGTTCAAGGGCACGGCGAAGTATCCCAAAGGATCATTTTCCCGTATCGTCCGGAAAAACGGCGGAATCGACAACGCGTTTACCAGCCAAGACTTCACCGCCTACTTCGAGAATGTGGCTGCTGATCGTGTCGGGTTGGCCTTGGAACTGGAGGCCGATCGGATGCAGGGCCTCCTTCTCGACAACGGCGAATTCCAAACCGAGCGTGAAGTCGTCAAGGAAGAGCGCCGGCTCAGGTCCGAGGACGACCCGCAGGGGGCGCTGGTTGAGGCCCTGTTTGCCCAAGCCTTCCTCAGCCACCCCTATCATTGGCCTGTGATCGGCTGGTTCGCCGATATCGACGCGATGTCTCTGGAAGACTTACAGCGCCACTACGACACGTTTTACTCTCCCAACAACGCAACCCTGATCGTCGTGGGCGATATCAAGGCCGACGCCTTGCTTCCGACGATCAAGCATCTCTTTGAACCGATCCCCAGAGGTCCCTCGCCCAAGCAAGCCCTGCCGCAGGAGCCGGATCAACGAGGTGAGCGCCGTTTCATCCTCAAACGGGAAGCGCAGGTGCCGTTTGTCATGATGGGGTTTCGTGTGCCCAACTATTCGAGCGAGGACTCCTATGCCCTCGACATCCTCGAATCGATCCTTTCGCATGGGAAAAGCTCCCGTCTGTACCAGAGCTTGGTGTATGAGCAGAAAAACTCATTGGCGGTCGGGGCTGAATACAGCTTGCTGCAGACAGATCCCGGCCTGTTCTATTTCTACTCATTGGTGAACCCCGGCGCGAAAGTTGAGGCGGTCGAAGAAGCCTTGCAGCGCGAGATCGTGCGGCTTCAGAATGAGCCGCCGTCTGATCTGGAGCTTCAGCGGGCCAAGAACCAGGTGGAAGCGTCGCGCGTCTTCGAGCAGGATTCGAATTTCCGCCATGCCATGTTGATGGGGCAAGCGGAGTCCGTCGGTGCCGGGTGGCGGCGGGTCGATCAATTCGTGGAGCGCATTCGCGCCGTCAGCGCAAAGGATATCCAGCGCGTCGCCAAGCAATACCTCACCCAGGACAATCGGACCGTCGGCATTCTCGTTCCCACGCCGTCCAAGCCCCCCGAATCGAATCCCACAGCGGTCAACGAAGGAAAGTCTTAGTCGACTATGGGTAACGAACCGAGAACCAACAAGCGCTGCTCTCCCGATCCGCCATCTGTCCGAGGATGCGCTGGAAGAGGTGCGTTGGGATGGGTCTTGTGTGCTGCGTTGTTGACCTGCGTCACGACGACAGGGTTTGCGGCGGACATTTCGCCGACGAGATTCGTCACCCCGAACGGGATGACCGTGTTGGTGTTGGAACAGCATTTTCTCCCGATCGTTGAAATTCATGCCCTCATCAAGGCCGGCTCCGCGCAAGATCCACCGGACAAAGCAGGTGTGGCGAATTTAGTCGCCAGCCTCTTGGACGAAGGGACAGGAACGAGATCTTCTAAACAGCTGGCTGAGCAGATTGATTTTGTCGGCGGCTCGCTGGGAGCCCAAGCGGGCGAAGATTTCACGACGGCATCGGCACGCACCCTCAAAAAGGACATCGACCTCGGCTTCATCCTCCTTGCCGACATCCTTCAGCATCCGGCATTTCCCAAGCAGGAATTTGAACGGGTTCGCTCACAAATCCTTGGGGAAATTGTCAGCGACAATGACGATCCCGGGCACGTCGCCATTAAGGCGTTCAATCAGTTGGTCTTCCAGAATCATCCCTATCGTTGGCCGGTGAACGGGACCGAGGAGACACTGAACAAGATCACGTTAGCGGATGTCCAAAGCTTTTACGCTAAGGAGTACCTCCCCAACCAAGTCATCCTCACGATCGTCGGTGACGTGACGGTCGAACAAGCGACCGCACTCGTTCAGACGCATTTCGGATCCTGGAAGAAAGGTCCCGGGCCGACCAGGTCGGTCAGGAAGCCGGCCGCCATCGACAAGAAGGCCGTGCAGCTCATTGAGAAGGATTTGACGCAATCCACGATAGTGCTGGGTCACCCCGGAATCAGTCGAACCAACCCGGACTTTTACGCCGTGACCGTGATGAATCATATCCTGGGTGCCGGTGGATTTTCCTCGCGTCTCATGGATTCCATTCGGGACAAGCAGGGGCTCGCGTACGGCATTATGAGCCATTACGACGCCCGGGCGATGCCAGGCTCTTTCTGGATCAATCTTCAGACTCGAACCGAGACCACGAACCAGGCTATCAGCGGTGTCTTAGCTGAAATGAAGGCTATTCGGGAGGCCTCGGTCAGTGATCAGGAATTGGCTGAGGCCAAATCCTTCTTGATGGGCAGCTTCCCGTTGCGGCTGGATTCCACTGCCAAGTTGGCGCAGGTCTTGGCGCAGGTAGAGTTTTTTGGGCTGGGGTTCGACTATTTCAGTCAGTACACAAAGTGGATCGAACGGGTGACAAAGGAAGATGTGCTGCGCGTCGCGAAACAGTACCTGGATCCTCAACACTACGCGCTTGTTGTCGTCGGCAACATCACCAAGGCGAAGGTCCGCCACTAGACAGCCTGAAGAGCACTCCATGCAATCGGCTGTTCTCCAGCACAAACTCGATCGGCTCCGAACCCTCCTGACAGAGATGGGCTCGGTAGTGGTCGCGTATTCCGGTGGAATCGACAGCACCTTCGTCCTGAAGGTCGCTCACGAGCAACTCCATGAAAAGGCGGTCGGTATCACGGCCGTCTCTCCGACGTTCCCCTCGATCGAGTTGGAAACTGCCGAGCGGGTCGCCCAGGAAATCGGTGCACGTTATGAAACGGTCCAAACCGATCAGCTGGCCATCGACGACTTCGTCAAGAATGACGCAAATCGGTGTTTTCACTGTAAGACCGATTTGTACCGGCTTCTTGGGAATCTCCGTGAATCCAAGGCAGCTGCGTATGTCGTGGACGGAACCAACCTTGATGATCTCGGTGACGACCGTCCCGGCATCAACGCCGCTCGCCAATGGGGAGTTCGCAGCCCGCTCGTCGAAGCTGAACTCTCGAAGTCCGACATCCGCATCCTGGCCAAAGAACTTGGGCTTTCAAATTGGGATAAACCGGCCGCAGCCTGTCTTTCGTCAAGAATCCCGCGAGGGATCGTGATTACCAGCGAAAAATTAAGCCGAGTCGAAAGAGCCGAAGCCGTGCTCCAACACGAGGGATTCCGTCATTTTCGAGTGCGAAACCACGGGGAAATAGCCAGGATTGAAGTAGCGAAAGACGAACTGCCTTGGTTCATGGAAGCAGCCCGATGCGCCAGAATCAGCGCACAATTGAAGGAATTGGGGTTTAAATTCGTGACCGTGGATTTGGAAGGGTATCGGGCGGGTGGAGTCACGCTGAGCTGACTCCACCCGCACGTTACAATACGTTATCGCCCATAGGATTTGGAAAGAGCGTCGAGCGCTTCGTCTGCGAACTTTTTCTGATCAGCCTCAGTCAAGCTCCGCTGCACCACTTTCTCGGCTACCATCAACGCAAGCTCGGTCGTTTGGGTCCGAATGTCTTGAAGCGCCTTGCGCCGTTCCTGCTCGATCTCACGCGTAGCTTCCCCTTTGATTCGTTCCGCATCCGCCGTTAACCGTTGCTCGTTTTCATCGAGGAGCCGTTGTGCCCGTTCCTTCGCGGTGGCAAGGATGGCTTCCGCCTCTTTCCCCGCTGCGCTGAGTTTGGCTTCATATTCCTTCAACCGGCGCTCGGCTTCCGTTCGATGAAGCTCGGCTTGATCCAAGCTGTCCTTGATTTTCTTTTCGCGCTCTTCAAGAACGCTCAGGATGCCCGGGAAGGCATACTTGTAGAGCACAAAAAACAAAATCGCGAACGACACGATTTCCCAGAAGATCAGGGAAGAGAAAAAATGCGATTCAAACTGAGGCATAATTTAACCTAAGTGCTGTGTGCTGAGTCCTGAGCGCCGAGTGCTATTCAGCACCGGGCACTCACCGCTCGGCACTGTTATTTGCGGAAGCCCATGATGATGAAGGCAATGACCAAGCCATACAAGGCAATGGCTTCCACCAACGCGAATCCGATCCACATATACTTCGTGACGCGAGCTTCTGCTTCGGGCTGACGGGCCACCACTTCGATCATCTTCCCGAAGATGTAGCCGATTCCCACACCGGCCCCGGCAAACCCTGCCGCCGCACATCCCATACCGATCAACCCTGCTGCTGCTGAATCCATTATGGCTTACTCCTCCCTTGTCTAAACGCGCACGCGCTAATGCGCGTGCTCATCATGTCCGTGCAAATGAAATGCGTCCCCCAAGTAGACACAAGTCAATATCGTAAAAATATAGGCTTGAATGAACGCGATACCACATTCCAATACATAGATTGCCACCGTAAACGTAAAGGGCAACCACCCGATCAGCAACCCGCCACCGATCGTCAGGCCGAACAGAACCGCAAGCATGACGTGGCCTGCCGTCATATTCGCAAAGAGCCGGACAGCCAGCGAAACAGGCCGTGCCAATTGACTGATTATTTCGATCGGAATCATCAAGGGCACCAGCCAGCCGGGCGTGCCTGGCGGAACAAGGATGCCGAGGAACTTCACTCCATGTAAATAAAATCCTATGACCAAGCTGAGCCCGTAGACCACGCAGGAAAAGACAGCCGTCACGACTACCTGACTCGTGACCGTGTAACTGCCTGGGATCAACCCGATGAGATTACTGAAGAGAATAAACAGGAACAGCGTGGCGATGAGAGGGAAAAATCGCATCCCCTCTTTGCCCATCGTATCCAAAATCATGCTGCGAATGAAATCCGCCATCATTTCCGCCATGCTCTGCAACTTTCCGGGCACCAGCCTGCGGGCCGATCCTGCCATCACCATCAACATCGCCGTCACCGCAACGACGATCCACATGAAGACGACGGCCTTATTGATGGAAATGTCCAATCCGGCTAGCGAAATCGGAATCCAGTTCTGAAGTTCGAATTGATGGAGCGGGCTTTCTTCCATGATACTCTTGTGTTTTCTTTATCGATCGGCGTTACGTCTTCCACCGTTGGGCCGACCGATACGCATTCCTCATTCCTGTCGCGAGGCCTAACACAAGACCTCCAATCATCCCCCAGGGGGTAGAATCAAAGAGGTATGTGTCGCAGACCCACCCCAGCGCTCCCCCGACAATCAGCGCAGCGAGCAGATCTGTTGCGATCCGGACCGCTTGGCCGAGCCCCGCGTATAAGGGATCTTGTGAAGGGGCCATCCGAGACCCATGGGAGGCGAGAGCACGTGAGCAGAACTCTGCCGTTGATGGGCGAGCAATTTAAGCAAAACTCCGTGAGGAATGTCAAGCCGTTAGAGCCCTATCCCACCAGAAATCTCTGCGGTATAGTGGGCTCACGCTCCTTGTACAAGGAAGTCATTGAACATGCGGCGGATCGCACCATCGTCGAGCTCATTTTTGCAAGGACCTCCTTCGCCTCTCATCGTGACGCGCCCTTGTCCCTCGGCTAGCTCCTTTGAGCTGTACGCCAAAACCGCCTCGACTCGTCACCCGTCCTTTCTGTTTGAGAGTGGCAACGGTAGCGGGACGATGGGGCGATATTCCTACTTCGCCAGCGATCCCTATCTCAGGTTGTCCGGAACAGCTGAACAGTTCGTGGAACGATCGACCCAAGGCCACATGAAAACGGGGCTGGGCCCTTTTGAACGTTTGGCCCATCTGATGCAGAGCCAGCAGATTGTTCGTCCTTCCGAAGCTCCGCCGTTTTTCGGCGGAGCAGTCGGTTACTTGAGCTATGATCTTGCCCGCCAGTTCGAGAAGTTGCCCTCGTTGGCCTTCGATGACCTTGCCTGTCCGGATCTGGAATTCGCATTTTTCGATCTAGTCGCAGCCGTGGACCATGAACTCGGCCATCTGATGCTGATGTTCTGCCCACCGCTTGAACGATTTTTAGGCGAGCCTCGGGAAAAGCTTCTTCGTGAAGGGAACGATCGCCTCGCGGCTTTCGAAGCCCAGTTAACCGGACTCAACCGTGTCGAGGCGTATGAGGGCAACCTCGGCAACCTCACATTCACACCTGAGCAGCATCAGTCGGCTTATATGACAAATGTCCGCCGCTGCCAGGAGTACATTGCAGCGGGAGACATATACCAGGCCAACCTCTCACACCGTTTCACCGTGAGCTGTGAGACGCTCTCTCAGGGAGCAATTCAAGCCGATTTGTCGGCCTATGGTCGCCTCCGGACGTTGAACCCTTCTCCTTTCTCAGGATTGCTCCGGTTCGATGCGGTTCGCCTCATCAGTTCATCACCAGAACGCCTCGTTCGCCTCGACGGTCGTCAAGCCGACACCAGGCCGATCGCGGGCACCAGACCCCGTGGGAACAATGTGACCGACGATCACCGACTTGTTGGCGAGCTGCGAGCCAATGAAAAGGAACGCGCGGAACATGTCATGCTGGTGGACCTTGAGCGAAATGACCTCGGCCGGGTTTGCCGTTTTGGAAGCGTCCACGTGGACGAACTGATGACCTTGGAGCAGTATTCTCATGTCAACCACCTGGTCTCACATGTAGGCGGCACCTTGAAGGATCACGCAACTGGGTTCGACCTGTTGAAGGCCATGTTCCCGGGGGGAACGATTACCGGCGTCCCCAAGATTCGCTGCATGGAGATCATCGAAGAATTGGAACCGGTCCGCCGCGGTCCATATACCGGATCGATGGGCTACCTCAGCTGGAGCGGTGACCTTGATTTCAATATCCTCATCCGAACGCTGGTCATGCAGCAGGGGAAAGGCTATCTGCAAGTTGGAGCGGGGATTGTGGCTGATTCCGACCCGGCCCATGAGTACGAGGAAACCATCCATAAGGCTCAGGCCTTTTTCAGTGCCTTTTCATGACCCGATGTGGATCTATTTGAATAACAAGTTTGTGAGAGGCGAAGACGCCGTGATCTCCGTGTTCGACCATGGATTTCTCTATGGAGACGGGGTCTATGAGACGCTTCGTTCGTACGGCCCCCGCCTCTTCATGCGGGATCAACATCTGTCACGGTTGTTCCGATCCGCTGAAGCAATCGGGTTGACGATCCCGATTCCCCTGAAGGAGTGGGCCGATATTCTGCATGAGGCGATGGCACGCAACGACATTGGAACTGACCAGCGCGATGCCTATCTGAGGATCACCGTTTCGAGAGGAGCGGGAGACATTGGTTTAGACCCGTCTCTGTGCCCATCACCGACTGTTGTCGTGATGGCCAAGCCTCTGGTGTCTCCGGCGTCCCATCTCTATGGGGCGGGTGTCCATGTCATCATCGCTGCCACGAAGCGGAACCTGCCGAGTGCATTGTCGCCGCAGATCAAGGCCATCAATTTCTTGAACAATATTCTGGCAAAACGCGAGGCCATTGCCGTCGGCGCATTCGATAGTATCCTGCTCAATTGGGAGGAACATCTGACCGAGTGCACGATCAGCAATCTGTTCTTTGTGACGAACGGCATATTGCGAACACCCGCGTTGGAGTGCGGCCTGCTTGACGGCATCACTAGAGGGATCGTGATTCAGCTGGCCGGGGAACTCCAAATCCCCGTCGAAGAAGGACACTATCCTGCCGATCAGTTGCACCGGGCCGACGAGTGTTTTTTAACGAACACCAGCATGGAAATTATGCCGGTGACCCGGGTAGGGCACACACCGGTTGGAGGCGGAACACCGGGTCGGATGACCCGAAAACTCAGAGAGCAATTCATTGCCGCACGAGAGCGCTTTTTGGAACCAGCCGGCTCGACATGATTTTCTGATCCTCCTGTTTTTCCAGCATCTTCCAGATCCCCACAAAGGCATAAGAACTGCATTTCCTTGACTGTCTGTTCCAGGCTGCTATCGTTTGACGATGCCAATACTCAGACGCCAAACTGACTCAATCCACAGGTGGCCCCGCATGGCGGCCTCCAGCATTCTCTGCAGCGGCTTTCTCCTGATGATGGCGACCCCCAGTGTCCACTCTGAAATTTACCAATATATCGATGCCAAGGGGACCATATCTCTCACCAATGTTCCATCGGATGCTCGGTACCGGCGGGTCGACCTCCAACCGAATCGGCTGCACCCCATCATCTCGGAACAACAGTTGGAACCGATGATCAGCCGATTCTCACAGCAACATCAGCTGCACCCAGCCCTGATCCGTGCCGTCATCAAGGCCGAATCTGATTTTGATCCCCAGGCGGTATCCCGGGCAGGCGCCATCGGATTAATGCAATTGATGCCGCAGACTGCGTTGAGGTTGGATGTGCGGGATCTCTACGATCCGGAAGATAATATCGGTGGAGGAACCAAGTATTTGCGACAACTGCTTGATCGATTCCGCGGGAATCTCCCTCTGGCACTTGCCGCGTATAATGCGGGGGAACATGTGGTAGACCGTTACCGAACTCTTCCGCCGATCGACGAAACCCGTCAATATGTTCGCAAGGTGTTGCGGTACTACCGAACCTTTCTTGCACGTGACCTTGCTTCAGCCGGACACGTCATCCCCTCTTCGGGATACGCAGTGCCACTATCTGCCCCTGTTTCCTCGACTCCGCCTGATCAGTAGCGCGTTCGATCACACGCAATCGGCTATGCAGCTTCCACCCCGGGCGGCGAGCTTCAGGAAAATCGGAGCGATAATGGGCGCCGACGCTGTTCTCTCTCCATAACGCCGCTTCCGCCACACAGTGCGCCACCTGCACCATGTTCTTGACCTCCAAGTCCGCCCGCGTCGCAAAGGTTCGGGACACCATGCGCTCCCATCGGGCAAGCTGAGCCGTGGCCCGAATCAACGACTCCCGAGAACGGACCAGCCCCACCTGCCCCCACATCGTTCGGCGCAACGAACTTCGTACCTTTTCCGCGTCCTCCAATCGGTCAACGTGGCCGCGATTCAAGCGCTCGGGGTGAGCAGTCATCGTCGGCATCGAACAGCGAGCCGCCCACGCGACAGCGGCAACACCGGCCCGCATCCCAAACACAAGCCCCTCCAATAGAGAATTGCTGGCCAGCCGGTTGGCGCCATGCACGCCACTGCATGCCACCTCGCCGGCTGCGAACAGTCCCGGCAGCGTCGTGGCCCCATTGATGTCGGTCGCCACCCCACCCATCATGTAATGGGCACTTGGAGAAACCGGGATCCATTCTTCCGTGATATCGATATCATGGCGAAGACAGGTCGCATAGATCGTCGGAAAGCGTCGTTTCACGAAATCTGCCCCCAGGTGAGTCACATCAAGGTAGACATGTCGCGCGCGCGTCGCCGCCATCTCCGCCCAAATGGCCCGCGCCACGATATCCCTCGGAGCCAAGACGCCGAGCGGATGATACCGTTGCATGAACATCTCTCCCTTATTATTGCGCAACTGGCCTCCCTCTCCCCGCATGGCCTCAGACAACAAGAACGGCGGGCTCGACGGTAGATACAACGACGTTGGGTGAAACTGGACGAATTCCATATCCTGTAGTTCCGCTCCCGCACGAAATGCCATAGCCATCCCGTCGCCGGTCGCATTGGGCGGATTCGTGGTCCGAGCAAAAATCTGCCCGGCTCCACCGGTCGACAGGACGACCGCTTTTGCGGGAATCGTGAATTGCTGTCCTGAATTTTCATCGAGCACGACCGCTCCACAGCATCGGCCTTCCTCGACCACAAGATCGACGGTGAAGTGGTAATCCAATCGGATAATTCGCCTGTGTCTGGCGGCCTGCGCCATCAAGACACGGACCATCTCGTTTCCCGTGGCATCGCCTCGAGCCCGGAGGATTCGGCTGCGGCTGTGGGCCGCTTCTCGAGCAAAGGCAAATTTCCCCCCGGTCTTGTCGAACTTCGCTCCCCACCGGATAAGCTCTTGAATTCGATCCGGTCCTTCCTCGACCAGAACGCGCACCGCTTCACGACGACACAACCCATGTCCCGCTTTCACTGTATCCGTCAAATGGATGGCGACATCGTCTTCTTCACTCAGCGCGACGGCAACACCGCCTTGTGCAAAGATTGAATTGCTCTGAAGAGGATGGCCTTTGGTGAGCATGATCACCCGACCCACGCGGCAGAGCTCCAATGCGGCGCGGAGCCCGGCGACTCCACTTCCGATCACGAGAAAATCCGCTTCCTGGGCGTTCGGAGGCATCGTTATCGCGGAACGTTCTGCGGCGAGAGAGGCTCGGACGAAAGCATCTGTTTCGTCTTCATCCCGAACGGTAGATCTCCCTCTACCCGGCGCAAGAGAATCGACTGTGTCCCGACCCACTGTAATCGCGCGTGGCCGCGCTGCCGTACACCGGTGTCGTTGGCATCTTTCATCCACGTCCCTTGCCAATGGACAAAGACGTCGATGTCGTCCTTTTCGATGACGACCCGTTCGATCATGAACTCAAGCGCGATGGAGTGAAACGCCTCGAAGTCCATCTCCGCCTGGCGCTGAAGGTCTTCCATCTGATCCGACGGCAACATCACGGCTTGAAACCCGGGCCGATCTTTTCGTTGATAGGCGCTCCGCAGGGAGTCCACGGCCTGATCGATGCGAAGGAGCCGCTCGTGCTCCGCAGGGTACTGAATGGTTTTTGACGGGCATCCACCTACCGCCATCGCCAGGAGGATGAGCCACCCGAGAAACAAGGACGCCGATGAATAGGATCTCCAGGTACGCATGAAGGGCCAGTATACCATAGGGGCGAAAGGCGCTGTGAGCTTGCATTTTGAGCGGAAAGCTTTTAGACTCGGCCACCCTAAGGAGACACACAGCATGTCCAGCGTGTTGAAAAAACGCCGAAAGAAGATGCGCAAGCATAAGTACAAAAAGCTGCGCCAACGTCAGAAATTTCTGCGCCGAAAAAGCTAAGCTCAGCCTGCATGGCGGGAGGAAGGGACCGTGGCCGAGGGCAAGAAAGTCCGCATCCGCGTACGGACGGTCAATTGCACCTACGTGGGAGACTTCTTGGTCCCTCCCATGCGGAATCGTGTCTCCGACGCGATCAACGAAGAAGCACGTCTCTTCATCAGCCTAACCGACGTCGTCATCAACGATAAGGATCGGTCGGATTTCGTGGCGATCAACAAGAATCTCATTGAGTCGATCGCGCAACTTTAGGCCTTCCGTCTCACCTCCTGTCACTTCGATAGCGTTCAACGTCGCCGTGGGCGAGAATACAATTTCGTTGCAGATCATGCCTTCTGACCAGCGATGTTGATCTTCAAGCGATTTTTGCCTGTTGTTCGACCCTACTTGCCGCGTTTGATCCTGGCAGGGCTGCTGGTATCGGGGGTGGCACTCATCAATCTCTCCTTGGTTCGGCTTGCGGGCATTCTCTGGGATCTCATCACCGTTCAGCGAGACGCCGACAAGATGACGCAGTCGATCGGCCTTTTCTTGGGCTTGGTCCTTCTCCAGGGAATGTGCTCGATGGGCCATAGTTACCTGTCCGCATGGGTTTCGCAGCACGTCGTCGCCGATTTTCGCAAGCATCTATTCAGCCACTTACAAACGCTGACTATCAGCTTTTTTGCGCGGCGGCGTACCGGAGAATTGCTCTCCCGATTGATGAACGACGTGACGGTCATTCAGTCCATCGTCACGGAAACTCCCATCGACGGCGTCAAACAACTCGTGACCTTCGTCGGCGGCATTACCTTCCTCCTCATGATGAATTGGCGTCTGTGCCTCTTGATCTTGATCCTCCTCCCCGCACTGGTTCTGGTCGCCAAGGTCTTTGGTCGCAAGCTGAAATCTCTTTCGACCTCGATTCAAGATCACACCGCCTCGGTCAGCACGCTGGTCGAAGAAGTACTCTCCGGCATTCGTATCGTCAAATCGTTCGTCCAGACACAACGGGAAAAGACTCGCTTTGCCGAACAGGTTGATCAAACACTCGGTCTCACACTCCGCCGAGCAGGTATCATGGCCGTTTTTATCCCGGTGATCAGCCTCCTGACATTTTCATCGGCGGCGGCGGTTCTGTGGTATGGGGGCCGACAGGTCATCGACGGGGTGGTCACTCCGGGCGATCTGTTCGCCTTCGTCCTATTCGCCGGTATCTTGATCGGTCCATTCAGCTCGGGCGCCCGCGTGTTTGCGCAGGTCAAAGAGGCTCAGGGAGCGATGCAACGGGTTTTTGAAATTTTGGATGCTCAGCCGGACATTTATGATCGACCAGACGCTCAACCACTCGTGACAATCGCCGGCCATGTGCGAGTGGACGGCGTCACATTCAGCTACGATCCTCGCCATCCCGTCTTGTCCAACCTTTCATTTGAAGCTAAGTCCGGCGAACTCGTCGCCTTGGTAGGCCCGACCGGCGCGGGCAAGACCACCGTGATCAACCTGCTCCATCGTTTCTACGATCCGGCGGAAGGTCGGATCACCATTGACGGCAGAGATCTGCGGGATGTGACCCTCGAGAGTTGGTACCGGCAGATCGCACTGGTCCCTCAGGAAACCATCCTCTTTGGTGGAACGATCCTCGACAACATTCGCTACGGTGATATGACGGCGAGTGACGCCACGGTCTGGGAAGCCAGTAAAGCCGCGCACGCGCATGATTTCATTACCGCCCTGCCCGATGGGTACCAAACCGTGGTCGGTGAAAAGGGGGTCAACCTTTCAGGCGGCCAACGTCAACGAATCGCGATCGCGCGGGCCATCCTGAAAAATCCTCGCATTTTGTTACTGGACGAAGCCACTTCATCGCTCGATACGGAATCTGAACGGTTGGTCCAAGAAGCACTCCAGCATCTCATGGAAGGTCGCACGACCTTCGTGGTCGCCCACAGACTGTCGACCATTCAGCGCGCCGACCGCATATTAGTGTTGGACAAGGGCAAACTGGTTGAGGAAGGGACCCATGCGCAACTGATGGCACGCAAAGGTTTATATCACTATCTCTACACCATCCGTTTGAATGAACCGAGTCCTTGAGGTTAGGTTCTGGACTCACCCCTGAGCCATACAGCTCTCGCAGCCATGCTGTTCACTCGATCCCTCCCTAGCTCTTCGCTCGATGACGAGTCTTTGAGGAGTGGTATGCTCGCGACTGCTTGTCATACAGGTTCTGCAAGCCTGAGGATAAGTGGAACTCGATATTGTGGAGTGGAGGGTTCCGGACAGGACTCACACAGCGCCTTCTGTTAACAAAGAATTTACTCGACCGCTCTTGAGTCATTGCCACCGAGGCGACTATCCTCAATCTAGGCAGCGAGATCACAGCTGCTTCGGCGGACGGTCGGCTTTAGGTTGGAACAGGCACATGGACCTCGCAGACTCCTCTCTCTATATCAATCGTGAATTGAGTTGGCTACGTTTCAACGAACGGGTCTTAGAAGAAGCCCTGGATACCCGGCATCCTCTTCTGGAGCGGGTAAAATTCCTCTCCATCTTCAGCCGAAATCTGGACGAGTTTTTCATGATCCGGATGTCCGGTCTCTATTGGCAATTGCACACCGGAGCGGTCGACGCCCCGCCCGATGGACTGACACCGAAACAGCAACTTGAATCGATCAAACGGGAGCTTGATCTCTTGTTGACGAGACACCTGAACTGCTGGGAAGGGGATCTCTTGCCGAAACTTCGGGAGGCCGGAGTTCACCTTGTCAGCCATTCAGATCTCGGGGCGGATGCGACGAAGCACCTTCGTGACTACTTTACAACCGCGGTTCTTCCCGTTCTGACCCCTCTCGCCTTCGATGCCGCTCATCCGTTTCCCCATATTTCCAACCTCTCTATGAACCTTGCGATCGTCATCCGTCACACCGACGGTCAGGAACGGTTTGCACGACTGAAAGTTCCACCTCTGTTCCCGCGCTTGCTCAACGTCCCGGAGTTCTCGACAGGGGCCGGTCCTGAGCCGGCGCCCAGTGGGTTTGTGTGGATCGAGGACGTCATCGCCGCGAATTTGGACCTGTTGTTTCCCGGCTGCGCGGTGATCGCGGCCTATCCCTTCCGGGTCACGCGCGATGCGGACCCCGACATCGAAGAGGATGAAGCCGCCGATCTGCTTGAGGCGATCCAAGAAAGCCTTCGCCTGCGGCATTTCGGAACGGCCGTCCGCCTGGAAGTCAGTGGAAAGATGCCGGACCGGATACGTGAGATGCTCGCGCACAACCTTGAACTGGCCTCGGATCAGATCCAGGCAGTTCCCGGTCCGCTCGGCATGGCCGATTTGATCGAATTGACGCAACTCGACCGACCCGATCTGAAAGATCCTCCGGCAGCCCACAAGCCGACCCCAATCCTGACCAAGCCGGATATGTTCGCCTCGATTCGAGACCGAGACGTACTGGTGTACCACCCGTACGACAGCTTCATGCCCATCGTTGAGTGGCTGCGCCTCGCGGCCACCGATCCGGATGTCGTGGCGATCAAACAGACACTGTACCGCGTGGGGCGCCAGTCGCCTGTTGTGGAGGCCTTGATGCAAGCCCGCGAAAACGGCAAAGAAGTCACGGCTCTCGTGGAACTGAAGGCTCGCTTCGACGAAGAACACAATATCCAGTGGGCTCAGGAAATGGAACGGGCCGGTGTTCACGTGGTCTATGGACTGGTCGGCTTTAAGACCCACGCAAAAATGTGTCTCATCATAAGACGAGAAGGAGACCGCCTCGCCCGTTATACCCATCTCAGCACCGGGAACTACAATCCCGCAACGGCCCGGGTCTATACCGACCTGGCGCTCTTGACCCGCAATCCGGCCATTACGTCTGATGTCGTCACGCTGTTCAATGCGCTGACCGGATACGCCGGTTCGATTCACTATCACCGCCTGATGGTAGCGCCGGACGGAGTCAGAGAAGGGATCGTCCAACGGATCGACCGCGTGTCGGCCCGGCACCATGACGGCAGCCAAGGGTACATCGCGCTGAAGCTGAACGCGCTGACGGACCCCACCTGCATCCAGGCGCTGTATCGGGCCTCTCAGGCAGGAGTGCAGATCGACTTGCAGGTACGGGGAATATGCAGCCTTCGTCCGGGAGTCCCGGGTGTCAGCGAGCGGATCGCGGTGACCTCGCTCGTCGGACGGTTTCTCGAGCACAGCCGCATCTTTTACTTCCGATCAGGCCAAGAAGAGGAGCTGTGGCTCGGGAGCGCCGACCTCATGCCTCGAAACCTTGACGGCCGAATTGAAGTGGTCTTTCCCGTGGAATCACCCGACCTCCGACAGGCGATCCGCGACGACATTCTGCTTCCGCATCTACGAGACACGGTCCAGCTCCGCCGAATGACCCGGGACGGCACCTATGAGCGGGTGGCTCCGAGCCCCGGAGAACCTCCGTTCGATTCCCAACAGCGGATGCTCGAACAAGCAGGGAGCTGGATGCGGCCGTCATAGGATCAGTCCTATGTTGCAAAACCTGACCATCACGAAAGGGGTCTGCTTCGCCCTCTTTGCCTATGATGTGGGGCACTCCATCGACCTGACTGATGCGGAACGGCATATCATCGCCGGAGCCGAACGCGGGCGTCTTCGTCATAAGACCAGAGCCCCTCAGTACTTCGAGTATCGGCCGGCTCCGCTGCGGCTGGTTCAGGAAGGGAGTGTTTTCGATGTCAGCCAGTATCAGGCCAGCCCGACGGTCGAAGTCATGGTGTACGATTTTGGAGCCGTCACCATTACCTATCGTTTTCCCCTTGAAGGACCGTTTGATCGGTTATTGGATCTGAGCGAGTCGCTCTATGAGAACGACCGGTTGCTGACTGAATCGCGCAGCCGCGTGGAGCAATTGGTCCACGCGCTCGGTTCTGCAATCGAGCGGCCATCCATTGCAAAGGATGTGGAAGATTACATCATCTTTTTAATTGAATCCTCAGTGCCGGAGAAACCTCCGCTGTGGTCGAGTAACGAACCCGATTTGGCCCATCTCCTGCGCGCCGAACGGACCCCGTTTTCAGACCAGGAAGTGGCCGACGCCGTCTCCTGCCGGATCTCGTTCGGGCGAGAGGACGCCGCAATCATCGACTGGCACTCGGCAGTGTTGTTCGGCAAAGACATGGACGACGTGCGCGCTGTGCTGGAATTCGCCAACGTCGAATTGCTGGAGATGCGAATCCTCGACGAACAACTCGACCGAGCGCTGGACGAGGCCTACGAGGCCTTATCTCGCAAGCCGCGCCTCCTGTCGCTGCCCGGCTCCCATGAAAAAGACACGATGCACATTGCGCAGCTGCAGGTCGATAACGCCCTGCTCTTCGAACGTGTCACCAACACCTTGAAGTTATTGGGCGATCAGTACCTCGCGCGCGTGTATCGGCTCGTCTCCCAACGGTTCCATTTGGAAGCCTGGGACGCGAGCATCCTCCGCAAACTGCAGACGCTGGAAAGTATCTACGGCAAGATGTCGGATCGAGCCGGCACCAGGCGGATGGAGGTCCTTGAGTGGATCATCATCGTCTTGATCGCGCTCTCCATCGGTCTGTCGTTCGTTCCAATGAGTGGTGGGCGCTAAGCACTTAGCTGGAGTTTGTCCTCCAGTAATGAAGCGTGCGACTGGTGGACAAGGAACATGGGGAATCCATCCAATCCACTATGCACGTAGCCGAACACTCTTCCCGGCTGGGCCGCATGCCATTAGCTGTCTCTTGTGCTCTGTTCTGGGTCTTTGCTCAAGACGTCACGCGGGCTGAACTTCAGTCTGACGTCACCGTGCGAGTAGAGTCCGGCCTTGCCGTAGCAACCAGTCTCTTGAGCGGCCGGAGGGAGATACCTTTAGATGCGCAGGAGGTCGTGATCGCTTCGGACGCGAACGGGATCAATGGCATTGTGGTGACCTCTCGCCGCCTCCTAGGGTTTTCAAGCCGTGCCCTGACCTGGAGCAAAAAAGAACTGGATCTCAACGAAAAGGTCCTCGAGCGGAAGATCCTCCCGACCTTCAGCATCGTGAGAACGGATCGTCATGTATATGGATTTCGCGGAGTCAACGGCCTATGGCTTGAAGAGCCGTTGGCCATGCGTGAAAAGATCCGTCGCTTCCATAGCAACGACTATGGAGCCGTCTTCATTACCAATGAACGATTGGTGGGATTCACCCCATTGCTCGGTGGTTTTGCATCGAAACCATTGGACGTACACGAACAAATCCTGGGAGTGGATAACGACCAAGGTCTTATCCTCGTTTCCACCACGCGACGAACCCTGGTGCTCGGCAGCCGATTGAGTGGATGGGAGGAATTCGAATAACGAGGCTCGCCGTCCATCTCCTCTACTCCCGGTTGACTTGAACCGCCATCAGCGAAACTCCATCCCATTCTTCCCCCCTTCTGACGCTCCGCGCTTGTTCATCACCTGAAAACGCATTCCTAACTAAGACTTAACCGCGCTTCACACCGACTTAGCATGGCCTTAACCAGTCAGAAACAATCTCTCGATAAGCTTGTTCCGTATTGAGCGGCAAAGATCGCACTCGACGACAGACTGGTGTGGAACCGTCAAGACGGGAAAGGAGGTGAAAGAAATGGGAACACTGATTATCGAAGCGTTGTTGCTGGGTGCCGTGTTGGGAGTCATGTATAAAGCGTTCTCTGCAGAAGGCGAATAAGTCAACTGCCTTATCGATTCTCAGTAGAAGGAGACTCAATCGTGAACGCGAAGTGGGCTGACGAGAGCCGGAACGGGGCGCGAGGATCCCACCGGCTCTCGTCCGAGAAAATATCGACCTCATCAGTCGAACAGAAAGTGGGGGGCACGGCGACCCTCTCAGTTGAAATCTCGCAGCGCACTCACCCCGCCACTCGGTTTTTCAGCCGACTTGTTTCGGCTCTATATACATCACTGCGTCATGACTGAATCCCCGAGACCGGGTGAACCGTCCTTTGTTGAGTCCTCCAAATTTTACCGCCGTGTAATGCCTGCCTAACGCATATGCAACAGGTCATTGGTAACCTGGAACCACTACTAAAATAACAAAAAGGAGGATCAGATGGTTACAGTTGGTAATTTGATGAGAAAAGAGCTCGTGACGGTCGAAACAGGCACATCGGTCGTGGAAGCCGTAAAGGTGATGAAAGCTTGTAATGTCGAAAGCGTCCTGGTGGCTCGTCAAGCGAAGATCATCGGCATTGTGACGGAATCGGATGTCGTCAAGAAATTCGTGGGGGCCGAGAAAGCGGCGTACTTCGTGCCGGTGGAAGAGATCATGAGTAGTCCGGTTCCCGGCATTGAGGAGCGGCGACCGTTGACGGAGGCAGCCGACCTCATGGACAAGCATCGCACTCTCCATCTGGGAGTGACAAAAGGAGGAGCCCTTGTGGGCCTTGTATCCGTGCGCGATTTTCTCCGACCTGTTTCGGTCGACGACTTCTAATCCCCGAGGCAGTTTCGCCTCTCCCTTCCAACTCACTAGCCGCTCGTGCGACCTACCTTGGTCTTCGCTGAAGACCCACCGTGACTTGCATCTCCCATCTCGAGCGTTCACACTTACACACACCCATCTGACACACAGGTCTTGCAATGACTCGATCGGACAAACGTTCGGCTTCTGAGCACCACTCTTCCCAGATCTCCTCACAGCCTGAGCGTGAGCTCAAGCTGTCCGTTGATCCAGACTTCCGACTCCCTCGGCTTCCCGGCACTCTGCTCCCTCGGCGGCAGCTGATCTCCACCTATTACGACACTACCGCCTATGACTTGGCCCATGCGCAAATTACCCTTCGCTATCGAATCGAACGGGGCAAACAGGCGTGGCAGCTTAAAGTGCCGCTGGGCGACGATCGGCAGGAAGTGGAAACGGCCGGTGATCAAGCCAAGCCCCCCGCCTCACTACGCAGCCTGTTGATACTCCATCTTGGGCATCGGAACGTGGTGCCGATAGTCACACTGCGAGTCTGGCGAACCGGCCTTCTGGTACGCCATGACCGAGTTCCGATCGCCGAGCTCGCCCTCGACACGGTGTCGGTGGTCAAGAACGGCCGTACCATCCAGCGTTTTCGTGAGCTCGAAATCGAACAGCGCCAAGGCGATGAAACTTCGCTTCGTTCACTCGAACAGCGGATGCGCGAAGCCGGTGCTTCCGATCACGACGGGCGGCCTAAATTCTTTCGGGCCCTCTCGCTCCCAACCCCCACTCTTCCGAACCCGCCTGGGCCGGAGGCGCCGGTGATCGAGCACCTGAAGTGGGCGCTCGCTCAGCACGTCCAGTGGCTCATCGCTCATGATCCCGGGACGAGGCTCGGAACCGAGAGCGAAAGTCTGCATCAGATGCGTGTGGCGACCAGACGCCTGCGCGCGGTGCTCCGCACGGCTCGGCCGATCCTCCTTCCGGCATGGGTGACATCATTGCAACAGGAGCTCGATTGGCTCAGTGAGCTGCTGGGGCCGGCCCGGGATCTCGATGTACAGATTTCGTATTTTACGGATGAATCCGCCGGGTTCGAAGCGCGGGATCGCAAGCTGCTGGCGCAATTCATCTCTCACCTTCGCACTCAACGGGATGCCGTTCAGCAGATGATCCTCAGCGAACTCACGAGCGCCCGATATCTCGAACTCATCCGGCGGCTTCAACAAGCTGCGCAGGATCCTTCGGTGGTAGAATCTCCCCTGACTGTCCAGCAACTGGCCAAGCGGGCATTCAAGAAACTGCGCAAGGTGATCAGGCGTCTCCGTCATTCTCCGTCTGATGCCGTACTTCACAATATCCGCATCAAGACCAAACGCGCACGCTACGCGTCGGAGCTCGCTCGCAGCTCGGTGGGCAAACCCGCAACCCGTTTTATCAAGTCCGCTCGGGCGGTCCAAGATCTGTTGGGTACGCACCAGGACGCGATTCAGGCGGAAGCTCACATCCGACAGTTTCTCAAGTACTCGACCAGCGTCCGCGCCGGATTCGTTGCAGGACGCATGGTCGAACGTCAGCGGCACCGCCGCCAAAACGTTCGTAAGGACATGAAACCACTGTTCAAGATGTTGTTGAAACGGGGAAAGAAGGCGTGGGGATAACCGGCTTATTTCACTTTGGATAGGTCGGCGGGAATCCTGATCTCTTTTCCATCTTGCAGATTGACCACGAAGACCGACGTTTCGTTGGGGTCGAACTGCTCATAGGCGAAGAGCGCCGTGAACCGGGACCGGAAGGCCGGACCGTTGCCTTCGTTCTTGCGCCCGCGTTCTGCCTTGCCAACGTCGACAGGCTTGATCCGCTTCGAACCCTGGTGCAACTCGATCAACGCCCCTTCGGCAAAATACTCGTCATCGCCGCACAATTGCACTTCCATCTCCATGTTGGGCATGTCCATCACTTTATTGATGAACTCTTCCGGCATGCGCACTTCGGTTTTTCGTTTTTTCGATTCTGCGGCTTCTTGACGACCGAAGGCTTCCAATCTATACCGCTTCGTACGAAGCACGGCGCTCGCTCCGCAGGGATCTTTCTCCGGATCGGCGCCGACCCGAGTGGCCACGGACGCTTGCTGAAGGACTTTCTTCACGTCCTCGGGCGAATTGGCTTTTTCCATCGGAAGTCGACCGGTTTCGAGTACTTTGTGGGCCTCTTCTGAGGACAGAGTGACGTCGATCGCCCACAACGATCCATTCCCTACTGCCAAGACTCCGATCAGCCCGAAAACCGGTACCAGGGTCATATGTTTGCGAAGAGTCATGCCTTCCCTTTGTTGTTCAGACGCGACGGCGTACCGATGCGCGCGGCAAGAGATGAATGGCGGGCATTGTAGGGGAACGGCCCCCCTCTTTGCAATTAGCCGACGAACCGGCTCCAGTTCGCATACGGCTTACGTTCATACAGAACATCGACGCACACAGGAACAGGATAGCCGATCGACCGAAGAAGCCGGGTGACGAGTTTCAAGGGCAAGCCCACCACCGTCGTATAATCGCCGTCGACCCGCTCCACGAGGTCCCCGCCGAGTCCTTGAATCGCATAGGCTCCCGCTTTGCCCAACGATTCCTCCGTTGCGAGATATCGTTCATAAACATACTCGACGTCCGCTTTCATTTCCACTGTCGCCGTAACGACATCCATCGATTCGATGCCTCGTTCACAGTGGCATACCGCGACGGCAGTATGAACCCGATGTGAACGGCCGGCCAGACGTCCAAGCATCGCGCGTGCGTCCTGAAGATCGACGGGTTTCCCCAAGAGTTCCCCATCGAGATCGATCACGGTATCACCGCCGAGCACAAGAACCTGTGGCTGCCCACGAGCCACGGATCGTGCTTTTTCAAGAGCGAAATGTCTGACCTGTTGAATGGGCGACCACCCGGCAATGGGTCGCTCGTGGAAGCTCGACGGGCAGACCTCAAAGGAAAGACCCAGCAATGCGAGGAGTTCTTGGCGGCGCGGGGAATTCGATGCCAGGACTAGCTGCATCGTGACGCTGGAAGACTCAACTCGTCGAGAGATTCAGCTTGCGGAGCTCCGATTCCGGCCTGGGCCCGGTCCTGAAAGTCCACGAGAACCTCGTCCAATTCTTCGGCGGAAGACACCCGCACCATTCGTGCGCGAAGGGCGGCCGCATACGCAAAGCCTTTGCAATACCAGCCCAAATGTTTGCGCATACGATAGAATTGTTGTCGGCCATAGAGCGCTTGGAACTGATGGGCATGATCCACCAGAATGGCGAAACGTTCCTCCTGTGAGACTGCCGGCCCGGGTTCTGAGGCGCCCGGGGCACCGTTCGATTCACAAATCCGCTGCCGGACCTGTTCCTTGGAGCGAAAGAACCATGGCGCACCCAGCACGGCGCGCCCAACCAGCACTCCATCGACACCTGTCTCGCGGACCCGTGACACCGCGTCTTCGGGGCTTTGCACATCGCCGTTCCCCAACAGCAACGTTCCGGTTGCCTTCGCCAAGGCGGCTGCCCGTGCAATGGCCGACCAATCCGCTGCCCCTCGGTACATCTGTGTGAGGGTTCGTCCGTGAAGCGAGATCACTACCGGCTGTTCCATCAAAAGCTGTTCGAGCCATGTTTCGACCGTGACTGAATCGTATCCAAGTCTGGTCTTGACGGAAAGCGGCAGTCGCCGTCGTTGGACCAATGCTCCACTGTTGCGTTGTCGATTCAGACGTTCAAATGCGTCGACGCGGGCCGACTTGAAACCTGCTTGTTCGAGCGTTTGCCCACGTGCCCAGTCGTCGATGCCATGTTTGGCCGCCTGAATGATGGCGCGAGCCAGTTCGGGAGTGCGGATGAGCCCCGCGCCTGAACCGGAAGATGCCACACTCTTCGAGGGACATCCCATGTTGATATCCAGCCCGTCGAAGCCCAATTCACACACCGCGTGCGCGGCCATATAAAAGAGGTCCGGATCCTTGCCGTATAGCTGCGCGATGACCGGTCGCTCGATCTCGCTATACAGCAGCGTCTCCAGATGGATCTCCGGCCCGCGGCAGACGTCATGCACGTGCGTGAATTCGGTAAAGATGACATCCGGCCTGCTCTGACGCGCGACCACGGAACGGAAGCAGGCATCGGTCACTCCATCCATCGGCGACAGTCCGATGATCGGACGTGGGAGATTCAGCCAAAAGCTCATGTGCAGCTCGTGTGCACTGAAAGATCGGGCTCGTTGGCAAACCGGTAGGCTTGCCGAAGCTCCTCGGCTTCTTTTTCGACAATGCTCAGCAACTCAGGCGCCATCTCCTGAACAAACTCCACAAACCGCTCCACTTTCAACAGAAAAAAATCATAGGTCTCGCAGAGCGGCCGTGGCTCGCGGAACCAGAATGTCACAAATCCGTCGAATGACACCCCTCGTTCTCTGAGCCGACGACAGGACTCCACGAACATGTCTTCCAGATCACCTCCCCAATGGAGGATCTCATGGGGAAGATACGCGGACCGATAGAGGTCCAAATCTTGGAGGCGGGTTAAGTCTTGGCCCCACTCCGCTCCGGACGGTTCAGCCTTCCTTGCCAGCACATTCGCGTAATGATCATAGCCTTCTTCGAGAGACCGAGTAGTGGTTGCCGTCCTTGCCTGGTTCTTAAATGAGAATTCGTCGCGCTCAAGCGCGCCCTCTTCGATCATGCTCCTCCGTTCGAAGAAATGCGCATAACGTCGGGAAAATTCGGCAAATTCATCGACGATCAATTCTACCGGTTTCGTGTCCACCTCCAAGGCAAGCCCCTTCAGGCTGGTGAGCCGTGGATGCGCCAGAATCTGATCGAGCATCTCGAATAAGACACATGGAATGGGCGCCGCATGCGCATCGATCCATGCAGGCAGGGTCCCCTCGCTTGCCAACCCTGACGGTCGTGAGGCGAGAGTTCCGCTTGATTCGTGAACGGCCAAACCCGCGACGTGAATCTCCACAACACGGTGCAAGGGGAACTCGCTGAGAAAGGTGTCGACAAATTCTGTGAGCGACATCGCTCGATACGCTCCGGAATAGCGAAACACCGTCCAGAGATGGCCGACATCCAAGACCAGGCCACATGGTGATTGATCGGTGACGACCCGAAAAAACTCCGGGATAGATAGGGTCCCGGCGACAAAGTATGTGAGGGGCGGCATTTCCAGCAACATCAATGGTGTGCCGCCATTCGGCAGACAGCATTGTTGATCGAGAAGACTTTGTGTCAGTCGTGTATTATCAGCGACCACTTCGGCGCTTGTTTGAGTGTAGAGGGGGGGAACATAGGTGCCGTAGTAATAGCCGGCAAGGAATTTGGTTGCACATTCGTGATTGAGCCACGCACTCTGCAATACTTGAAGGTGGTCAACCGCTTCGCTGACGGCTTGTCTAAAGGCCTGAGACTCCGTCACCCCAGGATGAGTGACCCACAACCCTTCGCCATGGTAGGCCAGCAAGCCGTTGCCGATCTCCTTCTTGGCAGAGACCAAGGCCTTCGTGGTGGTGCGGAATACTTCAAGATAAACAGGTGACACTTGACGTTCTTGCAGTCTTCGCCGCAAGCTAGTGAGGTCGGGGGAATGGATATCAACGGAAAGCCCTAGCCCATGCACCGGAATTGCCCCGAGCCGACGAAGGAATTCTCTATGGCAGAACTCTGTGAGAGCCATGTTTTTTCTTTCGGCTGCAGTCAAAATCTGCACCTAGTGTATGCCGTAAAACCATTGCATGACAAGGCTTTCAACCTATCATGGGGCCGAGAAACCTTCTGCTATACTTGGCATACGTTCCAGCCGCCAGGAGGGCAGATTCGTGAGAAAAAAGGGCTTGGCTGAGACATGGCAGACAAAGACGATCAACAGCCCAAGGCGTCGCATTACGAGGTTACTCTGGTTTCACATATGATGACACCTGGCGTGGTTCAGATTCCAGGGGACGTATCCGTCACTGAAGCGGCATCGTTGCTGGAACGTGAACGGATGCCCTGTCTCCTCGTCAAGGATACGGAGTCTCGTTTCGGACTTATGACGCCGACCGATATCGTGAAGAAAGTCGTTGCGCAGGGCCTTGAACCTGATGACATCGAAGTACGGACGATCATGACACGCCCAGTTCAATTCATCGAGTATGATCGGGCGATGGAGGAAGCCTCGACGCTCATGA
This sequence comes from Nitrospira sp., assembly GCA_024760545.1. Lineage (NCBI taxonomy): Bacteria > Pseudomonadati > Nitrospirota > Nitrospiria > Nitrospirales > Nitrospiraceae > Nitrospira > Nitrospira sp. The sequence continues at coordinate 2,863,432 of CP060501.1, read as the reverse complement.
TGTCGACAGGCACACCGATCCTCATCGTCACCAAACAAGATCAGCCGGTCGGCGTCCTCACTGCGCGTGACCTGGTCCTTTTACCCAAACGATGCGTGACACACATTTCGGCGACGATTAGCATCATGGATGGAGAGCGGGTGGGAGCTGAGCATCAAGTCGCCATCACACAACTCAGTCATGCCGGAGCTTCCGTGGAGTCTCCCGCATTACTGTTGCCTGGCACCAAAGTCATCTTGAGCTTTTGCCTCTCTGAGGCGATGAGTCCCCTGACAATCCGAGGGACTGTGCTGAATAACACAACCCTCGAACACCCGCCCAGCACAACCCGTTCCATCCTGGACACACGTCCGGGCGTGGAGATCCAATTTATTGATCTCTCTCCCGCCGATCAGTCCAGGATCAAAGCCTGGGTGCTGACGAACCTGCCTCAATCGCCCAACCTGTCCTAACGACTCAATATCTTATCAATCTTTGACCAACGCCTGATCCATTGGTAGAATTTTCGGTGTCACTCACAATAAAGGATGGTTATGAATACAACCGGTAAGTCTTCGCAGGTTCGACCTCGTCCCGTGTTATCGCGAGACGAGATCCTTCATCAAATCAGCGCCCTTCTGGACCGGCCGGATGACGATTTGCATGCTGCCCTTATGAGAGAGCTCTTGACCGGTCTGTTGAAACTCCATGATGCACACTTAGATCTCCTGGATGTGAAAATCGTGAACCGCGCGGTCAAGGAATTGCGTCATGCATTTGGCGTCTTCCACAACTATCGGAATCGGCAGAAAGTCAGCATTTTCGGCTCGGCACGGACCCACGCCGACGATCCCAATTACCAACTCGCGCACCAGTTTGCCCAGGCCATTGTTCGAGAGGGCTTCATGGTCATCACTGGAGGGGCGGATGGAATCATGCGCGCCGCTCAGGAAGGTGCCGGGCGTGAAAACAGCTTTGGCGTCAACATCATGTTGCCGTTTGAGCAGGGTCCCAATTCCACCATCGCCGATGATCCGAAGTTGATCACGTTCAAATACTTTTTTACCCGCAAGTTGATGTTTCAAAAGGAAGCAAACGCCATCGCCCTTTTCCCTGGGGGATTCGGCACGCATGATGAGGGCTTTGAAATCCTCACGCTGGCCCAAACCGGCAAGAGCGATCCTCAGCCGATCGTCTGTCTTCAGGCTCCCGGCTGCGATTATTGGGATGATTGGGCGGCATTTGTGACGAAGCAACTGTTGAAGCGGAACCTGATCAATGAAGAAGACATGAATCTTTTTACAATCGTGACTTCAGCGGAAGCGGCTGTCAGTCACATTCTCCGGTTCTATCGGCGCTACCACTCTTTGCGCTTTGTGGGACGACAGCTTGTGATCCGCCTGAGGCAAACCATCTCTCTTGAGCAACTCGAACAGATCCGGAGCCAATTCACCGATCTCCTATCCGACGGCACATTTGAACTGCGAGGCTCTCTTGAGGAAGAGCTCGATGAACCAGCCCTGCGCGACTTTCAACGACTCGTGTTCAATTTTAACCGACGTAGCGCCGGCCGACTTCGGCAGCTGATCAATCATCTGAACGAGCTGTGATCCTGTCTGTTCCTGGAGTCGGACCTGAAACACGCCTTTTAGTCCTGGCCTGGGCATGCTATTCTCTCCCACCTCTATGAGTAACGTATCTTCCGCCCCTCCATTCCATGACTCTCCGGACATTGTCCTATATCATGCCGATTGCTCTGACGGTTTCGGTGCGGCTTGGGCTCTCTGGAAAAAATTTCCAAGTGCCAGCTTTTTGCCCGTAAAACACGGCCACCCTCCCCCACCCGATCTGAAGGATCGCCGGGTCGTGATTGTTGACTTCAGCTATGCTCGATCGATTCTTGAGGCTATGGCCTCCGAAACGAAAGAACTGTTGATTTTAGACCACCATATCACCGCGGAGAGGATCTTGGATGGCTTTCCGCATGCGTATTTCGATCAAACGAAGTCCGGTGCCGTTCTGAGTTGGGAATGGGCTCATGGCACGACCGCTCCATGGCTGCTTCAGTATATTCAAGACAAAGATCTATGGGCGTGGGCCTTGCCGGGGAGTCGCGAAATCAACGCGGCGTTGGCTTCCTATCCGTTCGACTTCACCGTGTGGGACCGATTTTCCCAGTCAACGCTTGAGCAGGAGGGTCGAGCCATCTTGCGCTATGAATATGAGCTGGTCGGCAAGCTTGCCGCACAGGCGGCTATGGTGGAATTCCAAGGTGTCGTCGTTCCCTCTGTGCAAAGCGCCATCCTCACGAGCCAGATCGGCGAACGGCTCTCACCACACCATCCCTTTTGCTTGATCTGGCATGATCGCGACGGTCGTCGCTATTTCAGCATGCGTTCCAGAGCCGAAGGCACAGATGTCGGTACCATCGCCGCATCATTCGGAGGCGGCGGTCATACCCATGCAGCCGGATTCTCCGTTCCACTACAAAGCGACGGAAGGCCTCCGGCCGATCTCGAATTGCCTCGTCTCATCACTGATCACCGCCGAACTCCATAACCACGGATCACCGTGATTCCGCTTCACGACGATAATCCGACCCAAATTACTCCCATTGTCACGATGACCTTCATCGGTATCTGTGTCGCCGTGTTTCTCTACCAAGTGAATCTTCCCCAAGAACCGGCCGAACTGTTTGCATTTCAATACGGCGCCATCCCTTCCATCATCTTCGGCCACGCCTCACTCCCGGAGGAAGCCAGAGTCGGTTTTCCGGCAACCCTAACTCTGGTGACCAGCATGTTTCTTCACGGAGGCTGGATGCATTTGCTGGGAAACATGCTTTACCTTTGGATTTTCGGCAATAACATCGAAGACGTGATGGGCCACGCGAAATTTGTGGTCTTTTACATCCTATCCGGAATCCTTGCCGCTCTGAGCCATGCGCTCACCGATCCTTCCTCCCAAATTCCGATGGTCGGAGCCAGTGGAGCGATTTCCGCGGTGCTCGGCGCCTATCTCTTGTTATTTCCACGTGCTCACGTGCTGGTCTTATTGCCGGGAATTGGGATGACCCGCGTGGCCGCGGGCATCGTCCTCGGCATGTGGTTCCTTACTCAACTGATCATTGGAGGAATGAGCGTCGGCGCCAGTGGAGGCGGAGTCGCCTTCTTTGCCCACATCGGCGGCTTTATCGCGGGCATGGCCCTCATCGGCCTTTTCAAGCGGAGAGACGTGCGCTTTTTCTCACCGGGTCGATCAATGTGGCGCGGATAATGAGAGCTTCAGCAGCGACGAACACTTTCAAGCTGCGTCCAACACGTCCCTGACCTTTTCCACGAGCCCTGACTGACGATAGGGATGCTGCAAGACAAATCGCTGGTTGATGCGATGATGCAGAATCGTTTCATCATCGTAGCTGGAGACAAACAACGCCTTCATCGTCGGATGCTGGGTCAAGAGCCGGCGAGCCAGTTCACGCCCGCCGATTTCCCGCATCACTAATGGGCTTACGGTGAGATGAACGATCCCTTTGTACCGTTGCGTGAGCATCAGCGCCTCGACCGATGAGGCCGCTTCCAAGACACGGTAGCCATACCGTTGTAAAACCGACAGCGCCAGCTTACGTTCAATTTCATTCTCCTCGACGAACAGGACCGTTTCATTTCCTTTGGCTAGCATGGTTTTCGGAATCAGTTCCTCATGCGTCGCAGACGGCGCGGCGGCGGGGAGAAAGACCCGGACGACCGTCCCTTGCCCAGGTCGACTCTCCACCTCCAGCCTACCTCCGTTCTTTTTGACAATCCCAAAGACTGCTGTGAGACCGAGACCGATGTTATTCTCCTTCGTTGAGAAAAACGGTTCGAACATGTGAGTCTGAGTATCCAGATTCATTCCGGTTCCAGTATCGCTGATCTGAATCAGCACCTGCGGATACACGACGCCGGCCGGTAACGGTTGGCTCGATGTAGAAACCTTCTCGATCACCTTCACCTCGATCGACAGACGACCTCCCTGCGACATTGCATCCCGCGCATTCACAATCAACTGAAACAGTACGGTTTCTAATCCTTCACGATCCACCTCGGCGTAGACCACTCGCTTGTCCGATTCGACGGTCAATTGAATATGATCAGGTAACAGACTCGTGATCATACTATGCATATCCGCCAGCACGGCATGGGCGGACACTGTCTTTCGAACGGGCTGGCTATCCAGGTTCAGGGCAATCAGCTGTGCCGTAAGCGTGGCGGCCTTTTCCCCGACCTTAAAAACCTCATCGGCTGAGGACCTGAGAGGATCGCTCGGCTGCAGGCGCGACAACATGACCCCGGTCTGTTTTCCAATGACTGAAAACAACGCCCCAAACTCACCCGCAATTCTCGCGGCGACTCGTCCGACCGCTTCCATTTTCTGTGCTTCATGAAGTTGTCGCTCGAGTCCTTGCCGAACCGCTTGCCCATTGCGGAGTTCGGCATTCGCCGTTGCGAGGTCTTCTTTTAAGGCCTTCAGCCGTTCTTCCAATTTCACTTTTTCCGACTCCAACTCACCTTCCGTCTTCTTCAAGGCCTCAACGTCTTTTCGAAGCGAGGCCTTCTCCTCTTGCGCCACGGCTGTACTTTCCAGTGCAATTCCATAGAACACCGCCATCACAAGAAGAACCGGGATCCCCAGCAACTGTCCAGTGGCCATGACACCTGTGTGCAGCATCCCTTCATACAGTACCACTCCATATCCGACACTCAGGAGTAGGGAAAGACCCAGCACATGGCTCAGCCGCCTGACTGATGCCGCCACCAGCATGACAACAAAATAAGCAATGTAAAGGTCGGATCGGGCATTTCCGGAAAGGTAGATGACGGCGGTCACGAGGACTGTATCGACTGCTACAAGTCCGGCGCTGAACCAGGTCGCTCCCAACACTCCTTGGGGCAATATCGCCATCGTGGCCATTCCCAGCCATAACCCCGTCACCAGACCGTTGCTCACGACCCGACTGATGACGGAGTCGGCACCAAAGAGCAACTCATACGACAAGATGATGCTGACGAGGCCTTGGAGAACGAGATAGCGGGAGCTGGGTTTCGTGAGTGATCGGTAGAACCTTCCAGACGATTCGCCGCTGCCAGTCGGGGTCAAATTTTGCACCATGTATCTCCTTCGCCATTTAGAACAACACGCGAAGGTGAGCAAATGTCATACCTCAAGAACCCCTAACTAACCATTACGTTTGTAAGGTTTTCTGTCAACCTCCCGATCTCTTGCGAACTAAGTGGTGACAAAATCGAACGGCTGTAAACTCAGGCTGGAATGGAAGCTGGGCGGTATAAAGGAACCAAAGCTAAGCGGGCTTTCTGATGCGTGTGATAAACCGTTGGGCCAGTGATACTGCGTCCTCACTCTTGGGAGCAGTGAAGGTCACATGGCCCATTTTTCTACCAGGACGAACCAGCCCTTTGCCGTAGAGATGAAGCACGGCTCCCGCGATCGAATGGAGGGCATAGCAACCTTCGCCAGACATCACACATGTCACTTCTTCACCGATGAGATTCACCATCACCGCTGGGCTCAAGAGTCTTGTTTCTCCCAACGGCAGACCACAGGTCACTCGTACTTGCTGCTCGAATTGGGATACTGTGCAAACATCCAACGTATAGTGACCTGAGTTATGCGGGCGCGGAGCGATCTCATTAATAAGCAGGTTGCCCTCTTGGGTGTGAAAGAGTTCTACACAGAACACTCCCACACCCTGTAACGCAGTTACGGCCTGGGTTGAGAGCTGCCTCGCTTTTTCAGCTATATCAGGAGAAACAGGTGCGGGTACGATGGTGTCACGCAAGATACCCTTTTCATGCCGATTCTCGACGACCGGATAAACCTGACACTCGCCAGTACTGCTTCGTACGACCAGAACTGAGAGCTCTCTTACAAACTGAATGAACTGTTCAAGAATCCATCGATGGCCGGACTTGGCCGTTGCCAAGACTTGCTCAGCCTGTGCCACATCAGAAGCTTCTCTGAGTAGCCACTGACCTTTCCCATCATAGCCGCTCCGTGCTGTCTTGCAAATGGCGGGAAGGCCCAGACGCCCGACTGCTTGAGTCAGCTGGCCGGCCGATTCGACGACGGCGAAGGGGGGAACAAAGAGGTGTCGAGACGATAAGAACTGCTTCTGTTCAATCCGATCTTGAAGGGTCCGTAGGACAGCACTGGACGGTCGGATTGAGCGGCACCCTTCTAACCATTCACAAAGCTCGGCCGGCACGTTTTCCCATTCTAGAGTGATGGCTTGGGCAATGCTCGCGAATTGTTCGCGGACCGTAACATCCGAGAATGACGCGGTAAACGAGTACGCGGCTACTTGATGTGCAGGAGCGTCTGGGTCTGGATCCCAGACAGCGACACGGTAGCCCATGCGGCGCGCAGCCCCGGCGAACATTGCGCCCAATTGGCCGCCACCCAGCACACCGAGAACGGATCCGGGCTCAAGGATTTGTTTGGTCACGACCGCCGACTCGTCTCATCGGCTCCAAGATTGCCAAAACTCTTGCCCTTGGCCTCAGGGGAATTGAGCACGCTCTCCGTTTGAACCGTCCGATAGTCTTTGATCCGTTCAGCAATTTCGGGATAACTACCGGCAAGAATTTGTGCCGCAAGGATCCCGGCATTCTCGGCACCACCGATTGCGACAGTGGCGACGGGAATCCCTTTGGGCATCTGGACAATCGACAACAAGGAATCGAGACCACGAAGATTTTCGGTTGGGATGGGTACGCCAATTACCGGGAGATGAGTTTTCGCCGCCAACATACCGGGAAGGTGAGCCGCTCCGCCGGCGCCTGCGATAATCACCTTGATTCCACGACCGGGAGCTGTTGTGGCATACTCAAATAGGCGATCCGGTGTTCGATGAGCAGAGACGACTAAGAGTTCATACGGAATACCAAACTGTGCCAAGATCGCTCCCGCCTTTTCTAAAACAGGGAAATCAGATTTACTCCCACCCAGCACCCCGACAACCGGCTTACCGTTCTGAAACGTTCGGCTAGCCTTGTGCCGGGAGCGGCCCGGTACGCGCCCCGTCTTGGTCATAAGGTACTTCTCCTTCAATCCTGATCAACTCAGCAGTGACTGAATAACGGCACATTAGCGAGTCTTTGTGGTGTGGTCAAGGAGGTACACCGAATGGGAACCAAGATCCGTGTCACTAGTCTCATTCTTCGCTGTTCGTCAATCGCCGAGCGCCGGCTTGCGCCAAAACCAAATTGAAAAAGCGGAAGGTTTATGTGGTAGCGCTCGCAGGAGCTAGCACTATGGCTAGACCGACATGGAGGAAATAATGTTAGTGCGGGAGCAAGAAATACAAAACGTTATTTGATCCGAAAAATGCGAAGATGGCTCAGGTTCTACCCTGAGCCATCTTCTTGGGAGAGACTTCTGCGCCGCACAAGGCGTACGGCGCATTCTAATTACTTGACGCCCTGCCCAGCCGCCCTGGGAGCGAACATCTCAAACACACTGGGCGACCGTTCAATATAGTCCGGTGGGAAGAAGTTGAACCGCCGCCACAGTTCGTACCAGAGTGGCACACGATTCATGATCACCCAGCCCAACACTCTCGTACCCTGGCGCACCTTGGCCTGTTCCGGCCAGGGCTGAGGATCATCCGGATCGGGAACCACCCAGAAGCGATAGTTTCCCTTTCCATCGTCGATTTGATCGACCACTTTGATGACGCCGCCTCGGGTACCCGCCATCAATGAAGGCCAGGCTGGTAATGGAATGGCCGGCACGCCGAAGAATAGGATCCTCACTTTTCGGCCTGGGGTCAAGAGCGGAGCATCCAACCCTTCAGCTGTCATTTCGATGGCCGGATCGGAAGCGAGTGGAGAAATGGTGACCAGATTCTCTCCCTGCTTGACCGTTTCATTGATTCCAACCTTAGCCATCTTGACAACCGTCCCATCCATTGGCGCTATGAGTTTCGCGGCCTCGATACGTTGTTGGACGCCCTGTTGCCGGTAAGATATGTCTGCCAAACTCTCTGTCGCCTTGGCAGCTTCAGCCACCGCAGCATCTCGAGACGCTATGGCATCCATGAGCTTTTGCTGCACGTCTGCCGTGATCTGATCGCGACCGAAGCTTAAAGCCGACCTGGCTTGTTCAGCAGCCAAAAGGCTGGCCTGCGCTGCCTGGAGACCGGCCTTGGTCCCGATTTCCGTTTGAATCGTCAACTCAAGTTCACGTTGAGAGACCAATCCATCCCTGACAAGTTGTCTGTGCCGGTCGACATTGAGTTGTGCCGTATGCACATCAATTTTAAGTTGCTCGACCTTCTGTTGAGCCTCACGAACCTTGTTGTCAGCTTCCACTACTCGGGCTTCTGCCGAGGGGACGGCGGCTTGGACCAACTTCTTCATCTCTCCAATTCTCTTGGTGAGCTGATCCGCCCGGGCCAGTGCCGCTTGGCGTGTTTGCTCCAGAGCCACCCTCCGTTGTTCGAACAGTGGGAGGATCTCAGGCGCCATGAAGGTTGGATCGTAGTCCTCCAGCTCGCCGACGAGTTCTCCCTTTTTCACCTTGACGCCTTCATAAATATGCCAGGCCTTGACACGGCCGGTGATTCTAGACTCGAGCTGTTGAGGGCGATCATAGGGAGTATACGCGGAAACCTTCCCGGACGCCTGGATGGTCTGCGTCCAGGGTACGAACTCGAGGATAATCAGAAACACCAGAAGAATCGTTAGAATCGCGCGTGAAGCCGTGAACATACCCCGTGGAATTTGTACGGCTTCCCAGCATGGCAACTTGGCCAATGCGGGTCCCTGTTCAATAGTGATCGCCTCTAACCCGACCCCTCGCTTAATCAGCGCACGTCCCCCACTGTTTTCGAGACCACCACTTAGGCTAGCCATGGAGCCTCCATTAATTTACCGGCGTTGGTTTGCCATTCTAAACGCTTATGCATTGGCATGATGAAGCATAATACGACGATCAGCATGATCCGTCAGGTTTGGATCCGTTGATACAAAGATAACCGACCATGCTTCATCCTTGGAGCACAACCGGCGTAGCACTCTTTCGCGTAACGATGGTTCGAGTGAGTGAATCAAGCCATCGAATATGAGAACTTGGGGACGTCCGAGGATAGCGCGAGCTAAGAGGATCTGTACGATGTGAGTCGGCGAAAGGGACTCGCCCAGCGCTGATATATCCGATTTAGCTGCGCGTGGCAGAGTTTCGACATCTTCCTCGAGCTCCGTGAAGCGGAGGGCCCAGTTGAGATCATCATAGGTAACATACGAGCGACCCATGACTATATTTTCTTCGATCGTTCCCTCGATCAAAGACAACTGTGAATCGATCATGACGCTACGGCATTGATTGATCGCATTAGGCTCGATGTACCGGAGATCGACTCCATTGTACTGAACAACACCCGTGGTCGGAGTTTCGAGACCACCCAATACCCTGGCCAAAGCCGTTTTGGCCGCTGTTGTCCGGGCATAGATCCCAAGTTTTTCCCCAGGTGCCACATCCAAGTTGAAACCGTCAAACACAGATGCACCACCGTGAGTGAGACTGACGCCTTTGCAGGTAACACGGACTCCTTGATTCAAATGCTTCGGCAGTGCCACAGCCGATTCGGTCGAAACGAAATCTTGCTCCTGTGTAAAGACCTCATCAAGGTGAGTGAGGGAGGCGAAGAAATAGTACACATGGCCCATGTTCTTGATCAGGGAGTCAAAATTGATCACCAGTGCACTGACGACCGCTTGGACGGCTACCAATTGTCCAAGTGTCAACTGCCCCTGGGCCATAAGATAGCCGGCGATACCAAGCGCACCCGCATGCGCTATAGCTTGTCCCCCCACAGAACCGATGTATTGACGCACGAGGACGGCAAACCGTGCCTTCCGAGCTTCTACATACCGGTTGACCAAGTCATTCGTCCGTTGCATGACAAACGGTCGGCTATCCGTGGCCTTCAACTGCAACGCATTGTGTGAAATCTCTTGAATCCAATTGAACACATCGTATTTCGCGTGAGACATATCGAGAGTCGCCCTCAGTGCACCGCGGGAGAGCACGAAAAATGTGACCAGGAATCCGGCCATGAGCACCAGGTTGTACGTGAGAAAATAGGGATGGTAGACCATCAGCAAGATCATGCCGACCGTCCCGCCCACTACGACATTTACCAGATCGATGAGTAACGTGGACAACGCCCGCTGCATAAAGACCGTTTCAATAAAGAAGTTTGAAAGGTCTCCTCGGGACCCTCTGAATCGGTTCCGAGGGATCTGTTCAACCATCGCCACCGAGACTCTGGCAAAAAGACGGCGTTGCACGACATCCACGGCATAAAAGTGGAACGTCTTGAACAAGCCGACAAATAACAGTACCAGCAGCATGATACCGGTCAACGTCCAAATCATGACCGGCTGAATCGCATATGAAAACGTGCTGACCAACTCCTGCACGGTCAACGGAATGATGAGAGAAAAGAATGCGACGGCCAGAGCATAAGAAAGAATCAAATGCATGATCCTTTTCTCAGCCCGCATGGCCACGGAGAGCTGCTTCATCAGCGCGTCGAACAGGCCCGGATAACTACTTTTGCCCTGAGGTTCTTTCATGAGCACCCCCAGTAATAAGTCAGAATGTGATTGATCGGCACCTTGCTGAACTTAATGACGGCTGAACTTAATCACGTTTTGGAACCTACTTCCAAGCCCATCGAATGAACTATACGTCAGTACCAAGCCGCTTCTTCAACATTTAGTCACGTCCAGGTAGTTTACGACCGGACGAGCCTGCGGCATTTAATGGCTCGCCATATTTGGCAAGCACACTTTCAGCCAGTGGTTTCGACAGTGCCCCCCTTGCCCACAGCATCCCTCCTCGGGACACCACATAGTCGGCTTGGGCACGGTAGAGTTCGTAAGCCAATTCGACCACCGCACGCTCTCGTAGGTTGACGAACAGCACACTCGTCGCTCCCATATTAAACCGAACCCGTTCGCCTTCCTCCAACGTCTTGGCCAATCGCAGAGCCTCTGTTGAGGCTTTCACTCGGTCTCGGGCCCGCACAATCGCTGAGAGCCAGTTATCAACGTCGATCTGAACTTGTCGCTCCGCGTATGCTTGTTTCCAGGCCAATCGCTCCTGCTCCGCTTCGGCGTGAAGGACTTTCCCTCGGGCAGCCCGATTGAACAACGGCATACTGAAGAACGTGGCCATTCGATAGCCGATGCCTCCAACCCAATAGATAGAGCCGATCGCAGGCCCTCCCTCAACCGTGAGCTTTGGAAGCAGATTATTCTTCGCCAGTTTCAGTTCGATATTGTTCAATTTGGCTTCAATGTAGAGATCGCGCACTTCCGGCCGGTCCTCCGTGGCTGCCACCTTGAAGGCCGCTATCTCCTCCTCAGTCGGCACCGGCGTTTCCCCTTGAAACTCCGGTGCCCATTCAGGGCGAGGTGTTACAGGTTGGCCGTTTTCCCAGAGAAAGAGCGCCAGCTTATATTGCTCATATTCGACCTTTCGTTGCGCGGCAATGGCAGCCTCTCGACGCCGCTGAACTTCTTCTCTGGCTTCGACCACGTCGATCGGAGCGACCGCACCGGCTTTGGACCTACCCTCAACCATGCGATAGCGCTCGTCTGCGACGTCCAGCGCACGCTTCACCACATCGGCTTGTTTGACGGCGACCTGCCAATCCCAGTATTGAATGGCCCCGGCGAGATAAAGGTCTTGCCGTTTCTGGGCCACCTTCACCTCGGCTTGCGGCCCGGCGATTTCCGCCTGTTGAAATTGGGCAAACTCTTCGTTGACCATGAATCCCCGCAGGAGATTCAACTTTCCGCCGACGAGGCCCATTTGCTGCGGATAGAACAGTTGAAAGTCTTGAGGGACCGCTATCGAGGGAGTCACGACGTTACGGTCACCATTACCAAGCTGCCCACTGAGCGTCGCATGATCCCCAAAGACATTACGGATACCGCCGAAGATCTCCCACCCCCAAGGGTGCCCGATCTTGAGAAAGGTATCAACATAGCCAGAACTTAAGTGATTCGGCGCGCCACTGGCGTTCGTCAGATTGTACGTTTGATACCGGTCAAACTCGAGCTCGTTCCGAATCTTCGGCTCCCACACACCCAATGCTTTGAAGACCTTCGCCCGGGCCTGCGCCCGCTCCAGTCCGGTCGCCTGGAGCAGCGGATGGGTCAACTCAATCCTAGCCAGCACCTCTTCAATGGTCAGGGGAGCGGTACGGACTGACTGTGTCCGCACAACGGTCGAGTCGAGCACCGGTTCTGCTAGTGCGGTCGCCGGCACCATCATCAACGAGAACAGCAAAAGAAGGATCAAGGAAGGATGCTCCTTATGTTGCTGAATTAATCGCGTCCCGGTCGTTTGAAGCCGTTCGTGCCCGCCGCCGTCAGCGGGTTCCCGTACTTGGCCAACTCGCTTTGGGGCCACGGCTTCGACAATGAGCCCCTCGCCCACAGCATGCCTCCACGCGACACGGCGTAGTCGGCTTGCGCCCGATACAGCTGGTACGCCTGTTCCACCACGTTGCGCTCACGGAGGTTCACAAAGAGAACGGTGGTCGCACCCATGTTGAATCGGGTTCGTTCTCCCTCCTCCAGTGTCTTGGCCAACCGCAGCGCCTCCGTCGCCGCCTTCACCCGGTCTCTGGCCCGCACTTGGGCGGAGAGCCAGTTGTCCACGTCGATGCTGACTTGTTGCTCGGTGTACAGCTGTTTCAAGGCCAATTGTTGCTGGTCCGCTTCCGCGTAGAGGACCTTCCCCCGCCCTTCTCTCTGGAACAGCGGCATCGCAAACCACGATTCCGTCCGATACCCGACACCCACATTCCAGTCCGAGCCGGCGTCCATTTGTCCACCCTTAAAATCCAACTTTGGGAGCAGATAGTTTTTTGCGAGCTTGATGTCGATATTGTTGATCTTGGCGTCGATGTAAAGCTCCCGCACTTCCGGCCGGTCCTCTTTAGCCTCCACCTTATAGGCCGCGATCTCCTCCTTGGTCGGGAGCGGCGTTTCTCCTTGGAATTCAGGTGCCCATTCCGGTCGCGGCGACACCGGCTCGCCGTTCTCCCAGAGATAGAGGGACAGTTTGTACTGCTCATACTCCACTTTCCGTTGGGCGGCGATGGCTGCCTCTCGCCGTCGCTGGACTTCTTGAGTGGCTTCGATCACATCGAGCGGCGAGGACAGTCCCCTCTTCGCCTGGCCCTCGATCTGCTTGAACCGTTCTTCAGCCACAGCCAGGGTCCGTTGCTGGACTTCGTTCTGCTTCACTGCCACTTGCCAATCCCAGTACTGCACGGCGCCGGCGAGATAGAGGTCTTGCCGTTTCTGCGCGACGTGGATCTCCGCCTGCGGTCCCGCAAGTTCAGCCTTCTGGAAGTCGGCGTACTCATCATTCATCATGAAGCCGCGCAGCAGGTGGGCCGACCCACTTATGATCATTTGCTGGTTATGCCAGAACAACAGGCCATCATTCGCGAGGAGAGCATGGGCGCCTTGGTTCGTGCGATCCCCAAACCCGTTGCGGATCCCGCCTTCGATCGTGAAGCCCCAGGGATGCCCCATCGCGATCGTGGAATCGTTATATCCCCCCGTCGTCTCATTCACGAAGGCCAGGAAATTCCAAGACTGATATCGATCGGCCTCGGTCCGGTTGTTGAACTTTGGTTCCCAGGCCCCGAGCGCCTTCAGGATCTTCGCTCGGGCATCCATCCGTTCCACCCCTGTCGCCCGCAGCAACGGATGCGTCAACTCAATGCGGGCGAGCACTTCGCTGATGGTCAGAGGCTCGGTGCGGGAGGACTGCGCCTTCAACGCGCTGGAATCGTGCACCGGTTCGGCCAGCGTCGCCACGGGAAGCAAGATCAGAATCACGAGTAATAGAGCGGCCATCGACGGATGCTCCTTGTGCCGGATTAATCGCGGCCCGGTCGTTTGAAGCCGTTCATGCCCGCCGCCGTCAGCGGGTTTCCGTACTTGCTCAACTCGCTTTCGGCCCAGGGCTTAGACAGCGCTCCCCTGGCCCACAACATACCTCCACGCGACACGGCGTAGTCGGCCTGCGCCCGATACAGCTGGTACGCCTGTTCCACCACGTGGCGCTCACGGAGGTTCACGAATAAGACGGTGGTAGATCCCAAGTTAAACCTCGTGCGCTCGCCTTCCTCCAGCGTCTTGGCCAGCCGTAGGGCCTCCGTCGCCGCCGTCACCCGGTCTCTGGCCCGCACTTGGGCCGAGAGCCAGTTATCCACGTCGAAGCTGACTTGTTGTTCGGTGTATAGCTGTTTCAACGCCAATTGTTGCTGGCTCACTTCCGCAGCCATGATCTTCCCACGCGCTTCCCGTTGGAACACCGGCATCTCACTATGCAGACCGACCCGATACCCGAGTCCCACGACCCAGTCCGCAACGCCCTTGGTCGGCCCCCCTTCAAGATCCAACGTGGGGAGCAGTTTGTTCTTGGCGAGCTTAATGTCGATATTGTTCAGCTTGGCCTCGATGTAGAGGTCCCGCACTTCAGGCCGTGTTTCTTTCGCCTCTACTTTATAGCCGGCAACCTCCTCGTTGGTCGGAAGCGGCGTTTCCCCCTGGAATTCCGGCGCCCATTCCGCTCGCGGCGTCACCGGTTCGCCGTTTTCCCAGAGAAACAGGGACAATTTATACTGTTCATACTCCACCTTCCGTTGCGCGGCGATCGCAGCCTGTTGCCGTTTCTGAACCTCTTGGTTCGCCTCGACGACATCGAGCGGCGCGACCTTCCCGCCCTTGGCCAACCCTTCGACCTGGACCAAGCGCTCTTCGGCAACGCCCAAGGCACGCTTCACCACATCCGCTTGTTTCACAGCGACCTGCCAATCCCAATACTGCACCGCTCCGGCCAGGTAGAGATCTTGCCGCTTCTGCGCCACTTTGATCTCCGCTTGCGGCCCCGCGAGTTCCGCCTGTTGAAACTGGGCGTTCTCCTCGTTGACCATGAAGCCTCGCAGCAGATGGACTGTCCCGCCGTAGTAGAAATGCTGATAATGATAGGTGGCCAGTAGGTCAGGGGGAAACGCAATGCGACTGTTGGGGTGATCGCCGAAGCCGCTGCGGAGCCCGCCTTCGACCGTGAAGCCCCAGGGATGCCCGACCTGGACCGTGCTGTCGGCATATCCACCCGTTTGTTGACTCGGAATGTTGAACGCCGTCGTGAGATTCCACGTGTTATAGCGTTCGGTCTGTGTATAATTCTTGACCATCGGTTCCCAGGCTCCGAGCGCCTTCAGGATCTTCGCCCGGGCCTTCGATCGCTCGGCTCCCATCCCCTGAAGCAGTGGATGCGTCAACTCGATGCGAGCCAGCACTTCGCTGATGGTCAGTGGTGCGGTGCGAGTCGACTGCGCTTGTACGGCACGCGAGTCGATCACCGGTTCCGCCAGTGCGGTCATTGGCAGAAGAGTCACAATGGCCAACACCAGAGCGATCATGAGGGATGCTCCTTTCACATCAGGTGGCGGACGGCGCCCACAGTAGCAATCTCCCGCTTATTTTTCAAAATAGATAAAACGGATTGGAGTTATCGGCTAATCCGATGTATAGTAACTTCCCTAATTCGAGACCTAGGGCCATATGGATTGGCTGAACTATCACCACCTGCTGTATTTCTGGTCCGTCGCTAAGCACGGGACTGTGACCAAAGCCTGCGAGGAACTCCGTCTGGCGCAGCCCACGATCAGCGGACAGATCCATCTCTTGGAAAATACGTTGGGAGAGAAGTTATTCATCCGGTCCGGCCGCCAGCTGGCGCTGACGGAGATGGGCCAGCTCGTGTTCAAGTACGCGGAGGACATCTTCGCGACCGGTCAAGAGCTGATGAACACGGTGAAGGGGCAGGGCAATGGGCATCCGACGCGGCTGGTCGTCGGCATTGCGGACGCGGTGCCGAAACCGTTGGCGACTCAGCTCCTCAAATCGGCTCTGAAGCTGTATCGGCCGACGCGGTTGATCTGCAACGAAGACAAATTGCGCCAACTCCTGACCGATCTGGCCGCCCATCGTTCGGATCTGGTGATCGCCGACACACCGGCCCCGCCGGGCATCAAGGAGCACACGTATAACCACCCCTTGGGCGAATCGGGAGTCACGCTGTTTGCCACGGCAAAGCTGGCCTCGCAGTATCGCCGAGGTTTTCCCCAATCGCTTCGCGACGCACCATTACTCCTTCCTACCTCCAACGCCATGCTTCGGCGGCTGTTGGATCAATGGCTGGTCAACTACGGAATGCAACCCAACATAGTGGGGGAGTTCGACGACAGCGCGACATTAAAAGCGTTCGGACAGGACGGGCACGGGATCTTCCCCGGCGCATCGGTGATTGAGAAGGAAATCTGTCGCCAATATCGAGTGCAGGTAGTCGGCCAAGCGGAAGGGCTCAAGCAGCACTTCTACGCCATCACCGTGGAGCGGCGGCTGAAGCACCCGATCGTTCTCGCCCTCGTTCGAACCGCCCGTCGCGAGTTGCTCAGTTAGCCGTCAATTGGGCTTCGACTCGACAAGACGCGTCAGATGTGAGGCCGTCCTACCGCTCTCAGGAGCTCTTCCCGCTCCAGACTCGTGAGTTCTTTCCAACTCCCGGCGCTCAGCCCGTTGACAGTAATGTGCATGATCCTCGTTCGGTGCAACGTCATCACTCGATAACCCAGCGTCCGGCACATGCGCCTGATCTGCCGGTTGCGTCCCTCCGTCAGAATGATGCGAAACTGATCACGCCCCACGCGCATCGTCCGGCAGGGCTTCGTCCTGCTTCCAAGAATGACCACGCCCTGCGATAGATGCTCCAAGAAGGACTGTTCGAACGGACGATCGACCTGTACGAGGTACTCTCGTTCGTGCCCGAATTCGGCACGAAGAATCTCATTCACGATGTCGCCGTCGTTCGTCAGCAAAATGAGACCGGATGAATCCTTATCGAGCCGGCCTATCGGGAAGATCCGCTCGGGATGCCCGATCTCCGCAATGATGTTTCTAGCGACGTGCGACTCGCTCGTTGTCGTGACGCCGACCGGCTTATGGTACTTAATGTAAAGGCTTGCTCTACCCCAGAGGATCACCCTGCCTTCACGAGCAATGATGTCGCCAGGCTCTACCTGGTCCCCGAGTTTGGCGACCCTGCCGTTAATCGTGATGGCGCCTGACTCAATCAAACGGTCAGCTTCGCGCCGGGAACAGATCCCGTGCTCGGTAAAGAACTTATTGATGCGGATGGTGTGATCCACGAGACGACAGGATGAATGACGAGTGATCGGATCGTTAGTGCACGCGACGGCCAGCCTTCACTCGACCCAGGATGCGATAGATCAGACGCGCGATGGAAAATTGTGGCGCCACAAACCCTTCGATTGGAGCGATCTCGCTGACATCCATTCCCACGATGCCCGGCCCGTTGGCAAGCGCCGTGACGAGATTAAGGGTATCGTACCATCCGAGGCCGCCTGGTTCCGGAGTTCCAAGCGCAGGAACGATCGACGCATCCAATCCGTCGCAGTCGAACGTTAAGTAGACCGGCGTTCGACAGGCGGCGACCACGTCAGGAATCCACTTTCCCGCTTTGCCTTCATACGAACCTGAAGGGTCAAGGATCGTTGCAGCAAAAAATGTCTTGATCCGATCCGTTGCGTCAATACAAGCAATCTCTTCCTGACTGATCGATCGGATTCCCACCTGCACCAATGCTAAGCCGTCCTCTACGACGCGCGCCATGACACTGGCGTGGCTGAACGGATTGCCTTGATAGGCATTTCGCAGATCGCCGTGCGCATCGATCTGGACAACCGTCATGTCAGGGTATCGTTTCGCGTGGGCTCGAATGGCTCCCAGCGCACCAGTGTGTTCACCCGTCAACGTGACTAAAAACCGCCCTACTCCAACATGCGGTGAGACAAACGCTTCAATGGCATCGACTGCGGCACGATCGACCTTCCCCTTGAGATCCAAGGGCGAAGCCGTCGCGATTCCGCCCCATTCTTGATAGGGCTCAAACCGCAGCTGTTCGTCATAGAATTCAACCTGGCTCGAAGCTTCCAGGATGGCGGATGGGCCGCGGTCTGATCCCTGGATGTAACTGGAGGTGTGTTCGTAGGGAGCCGGCAGCACGTAGACGCCTGCTTGGTCCGGATGACACCAGGGTTCGTCGATCCCCAGGAAATTGTGCTCCGGCCCCTCCCAACCCGAGGGAAGCGTCATGCGTTCTTCTCTTCCCTTACCCGACGACTACGGCTGACCAATACAGCCAAGAACGACAGGTTGTTACTTGCGAGAGCGGTTGGGCACATTCTCAGCCGGAATGAAGACCGCCAGCGCGATGACCGTTGTCCACTTCCCCTTCTTGCCGACAGCCGACTGGGTGATATTCAGGGTTCGCACGATCTTTCCGCCCATCTTAAAAACCTGTTCGCGCTCTTTCCAGGCGACATTCGGATCGAATTCAACTCCTAACGTCGTCGCCAGCATTTGCGCGGCGAGATCTTCCGTATACTCTCCGGTTTCCTCATCCGTCTCACCATGAGCATGATGCTCTGAGAGATACCCATAGGTGCCTCGATCAGTGGGCTTGGCGAGGCCGACCGAAGCCGAAACCAGTTGGTTTCGTTCGTTGGTCTCGGAACGGGCCATGACGCAAAACGTAATCTCTCCGGGTTTCAACAGCTTTTCACCGCGCTTTCGGGGGATGATCTTACAATTCGGTGGAAGGATGGAAGAGACGCTGACGAGGTTGCAATAGGCCACACCGGCGCTGCGCAACGCTTCTTCGAAGGAGGCCAATTTTTCTTTGTGGACCCCCACCCCTCTCGTTAAAAACATATGCGTAGGTACCATCATCTCCCCTTTCGTCTGGTAAGCGAGCGTTCTGGTTGTTCGGAAGTTGTTTGGTGACGTGTTGCAAAGCGGCCAGCCAGACAAACAAACCGGACCAGATCATCACAGTATCGGGCGCCTGTTGTAGCAAGATTGGACTGGCTTCGCAATATCTTCTAGACACTTTTTTCGGGCTGGCCTGACGGGTCTTTGAGGTTCATGATCAATAACCGCGGCTCCGTCATATCTTCAATCGCCGCGCGAACACCCTCTCGCCCTAATCCGGAATCTTTCACGCCTCCATAGGGCATATGATCCGCTCGAAACGTGGGAATTTCATTCGCCAAGACAGCGCCGACTTCCACATGACGGAAGGCGTAAAAGATCTTGTTGATGTCTTGCGTGAAAATGCCGGCCTGCAATCCGAAATCGGATTGATTCAGCAGTGCCACAGCCTCGCTCAATTGACGATACGGAGTGACGGTGACGACCGGTCCGAAGACCTCGTTGCACGAGACCTTCATGTCGAGCTTCACATTCGACAGTACCGTCGCCTCCACCAAGGAACCCATCCGCTTGCCTCCCAACAGGACGCGCGCTCCTTCTGCCACGGCTTCGCCGATCCAACTTTCCACCCGTTGGGCGGCCGCGTGGTCGATGAGCGGGCCGATGCTCGTCGTCTCGTCGTTCGGATCTCCGGTCTTCAACCGGGCGACATGCATGAGGAGCTTGGTCGTAAACAAATCGGCGATCGAATGGTGAACGAAGATTCGTTGCACCGAAATGCACGTCTGGCCGGCGTACCCAAATCCTCCCGCAGCGCAACGCTGTGCCGCAAGTTCAATGTCGGCATCCGGCTCGATCACGACGCCGGCGTTGCCGCCGAGCTCTAGTGTTATTTTCTTCTTCCCGCACTTCGCCTTCAACATCCATCCGATCGAGGCGCTTCCCGTGAAACTGAGCAACTTGAACCGCGGATCGACGACCATCCGCTCGGCAAGAACATTGTCGCACGGCACCACATTGAGCGCGCCAGCAGGAAGTCCCGCTTCCATCGCCACCTCTCCAAGGAGGAGGGCCGTCAAAGGAGTCTGAGGAGCCGGTTTGATGAGAATTGAATTGCCGGAAGCCAGCGCCGGCGCCACTTTGTGCGCCACAAGATTCAGCGGAAAGTTGAATGGAGTAATGCCGAGAACGGGACCAATCGGAAAACGGCGCAGCACACCCAAATGCGTATCGGAGCCGGGCGTCCAATCCAGCGGCACAACCTCACCCGCGATACGCCTCGCTTCTTCGGCTGCGACGGTAAAAGTCTGCACCGCCCGGCTGACTTCACGCTTGGCATCGGAGATCGGCTTGCCCGCCTCCATGGTGATCGTTCGGGCAAACTCGTCTCGGCGTCGATAAATCAGCGCGGCGATCTGTTGGAGAATATTATATCGGGCATGCGACGGGAGTTGCCCCATGGTCGCAGCCGCACTGTAGGTGGATGCAATGGCCTGGTCTACATCAGCCTCCGTCGCCTGGGCGACCTCGGCGATGAGCTGTCCGGTGAACGGATCAACAACAGAGGCCGTGGCCTCGCCGTGCTTCCATTGACCGTGAACCAGAAACGGACGTGATTCCTGCACTGGAAGACTCGCTGGAGTCCGTGACGATGTTAGTATTAATCCGCCGCTTCGACCGGAGCAGCGGATTGAACGGTAGGCTGGGAAGAGGCGGCCGTCTCTTGCGCGGTCACGGCCTTCGCGATCAGCTCCTCTGTGCCCCAATCACGAATGGCTTCCAAGGTAAACCCTTCGTAGGTTGACACGCCGTGACAGGACGGACAATCCGGCATCGGAACTTTTCTGTAGAAGACTTCCGTCAGGCACGACATACACACCCAGAAATCATCGTCGCGATGGGAGACGGGCCAGAACGATTGCGTCGAAGTCATAAGCCACCTTACCTTTGATTACGAACAGGACTCAGGACCGAGGGACTACTACCTACCTTATCATTAATACCCACCCGTTTACCCGTCGCCGGCGCCATCTCGCTACTGCTGAACACTTGCCAGAAGCCGGTCAATTTCTTCCGCAAACATCTCGAATGGAAACGCTCCGGGAATCGCGACGGCCGGCTCTTTGTCCGTCGGCTCACTGGCCGTTTTCATGAGAATGAAGCCCGGAGTTCCATGAAACCCCCACCGATTGGCCTCCTGCCGATCTTCAAAGATCGATTTGCTATATCGCCCGTCCTTCACGCACCGTTCAAACGCGGACTGATCAAGACCGAGTGCCGCTGTATGCCGGAGATAGACGTCCTTGTCGAGTCGGCCTCTTTCGGCAAACAAGCGGTCGTGCATCGCCCAGTATTTTCCCTGCGCGCCGGCACAGCGCGCCGCCGTGGCGGCGTCAACACCCGGGCCCTGATCCGCACGAGGGAAATCCCGATAGACGAATCGCACTTTCCCGGTATCCACATAGCGGGCCTGGATGCGCGGCCACGTATCCTTGAAAAATTTCAAGCAATATCCGCATGTGAAGTCCGAGTATTCGATCAACGTCACGGGAGCATTCGCTTGTCCCCTCATCCGAACATCGGCCTCAAGCGAATCTCCGGCAAAGACAACGGAGGACCACAAGAGGCCACCGCAAATGACAGACTGAATCAATCGTCGCCCCATCATCGATCGCCCACCCGATCCACAGCACCGGCTTTCTTTCTCTCCAAAATCCCCATCATCAACAGGGGCCATACCACCGTCGCATCGCTCAACACTTCAGCGAATCGTCCCCCGTCATTCGGTGTGACAAATTTTCCCCAGGAAAGCCCTTCTTGATACGTGCAGCCGCTGAGACCACCCCAATAGTCCGGCTCTGGACAAATTCTTACTCCGTAATGGAATCGCGGGGGTTTCACGGTGAGCCCCAAACGAAGATTGCCGATTTCGATGTACGGACCGACCTGTTGAGCCCAGTTCCGTGGGACGCCCCCTCCGATCGTAAAAATTCCGAGTCGTTTGGCCGAAAGAACATGGTCCGCATAGCTATTGAGATCCAGATAGGGATTGAACGACGGGCAAGATTGGTGAATGGCTCGCAAGACGGCCAAGTCACCTCCTTGTCCTGCACGTGATCGTGCCCGATCAACTTCCCGCGCCATCGCCCACGTTCCCACATCGAGTCCTACCTCTGAATCGGTGAACGCAGGAATAAACACGGGCACCTTTTTCAGGTAGGCGCTTTTCAGTATTCCATCGCCGCCGAATTCCTCTGCCAAAGTCTTGCCGAGTTCTCTTGTAAGGGTTTCTGATGAAAGCGGTCGATCGTGATCGAGACGTTTCAACGTCTGGGTCACAACGTGCTCGACATAATTCAGGTTCGCTTCCATTTCCAGCGTGTCGTAGACGCGATTGTACCCCTTCCTAAAGAGCTCTTCGTCACTCATCGAAGGGTCATGCCGGTAATGCGTCTTGCCGACCGATTCACTGAGGCCGTGAGCCATCAGCGCTCCGGTCGAGATGATGCATTGCACCATTCCTTCATCGATCATCTTCGTGATGATCTTCCCCATCTTGGCGATCGTCATCGCACCGGACAACGTCATGACGACATGGCAGTCAGGGTCCTCGATCATCGCCCAGAGCACGTCGAACGCTTTACCGAGATGCCGTCCCCCGAAGGCGGTCTTGCCCATGGCTTCGAGCAAATCGGTGAACGAGGTGATCTTGTCGGGATCAAGCGGTTCAAGCGCTTCCAACCCGTCTCGAGCACCGTCATGAAACTCGCGCGTTGCCATACCTCTGCCCTTGGAAAGGAACCTCTTACTAACCGCTTTTGTTTATACACAACCGTGAATAGAGGCGTCAATGAAAGGTTCGCTCGTCCGGCAGCTTGCATACGCGCACAGAAGTTGAGTGCGTAATCTCTTCCGAATTGAAACTTAGTTGTCGTCATGTAGTAGCAAGCAATGGCTCGACGGTCGGTATGACGTGTGCGGCCAGGAATTTTTACCCTGGCCTTTCTCTAGCCTTTCCGATGGGCGAGACCTATAATCCGGTCTCCCTTCAGGAGAGGCAGGCCTGACAAGGCTGCGAGCGTTCGCATCGTCCTGCATGCAATGGAGCCATTGAGCAGCACCGATGCCCTACGACCACCGACCCTCGATTCTTTCTGATCTCCAACATCGACGGACTCCGAGCCGGCGATCGTCAGGACGCTTGTTGCCAGGTCGACATCAAGCGCATGCCGCACAATCACTCGCACGACACACGTGCAGCGCATCGTGAGAAGGAGGCGACTATGACCGCGAGCAAGCCTGCTGTCTGGGTACCCGGCGACTGGAACGCCTTGTTCGGATTCGGCACCAACATCTTGCTCAACCTGCTGGTCCTCACCGGCCTGCTGCGATTCGTGCTGAAGATGCCGGACAGCCTCGTCTTCGGCCGCATTCTACCGGCCTGCGGCTTGATGCTGTTCATGAGTACCATGTACTACGCATGGCTCGCGTACCAATTGGCCAAAACAAGCGGACGCCACGATGTCACCGCGCTCCCATCGGGCACGAGTGTGCCACATATGTTCGTGGTGGTGTTTGTGATCATGCTGCCGATTACGCTGCAAACCGGCGATCCGATCAAGGGCTGGGAAGCAGGCCTGACCTGGGTGTTCGTTCAGAGCTTCGTGCTCATGATCGGCGGCTTCATCGCACCATGGATCCGCAAAGTCACACCCCGCGCAGCGCTGCTCGGTACGCTGGCCGGTGTTTCCATTGCGTTCATTTCCATGCGTCCAGCTCTGGAAATGTTCATGACGCCGCTGATCGGGCTCATCTGTTTCGCAATCATCTTAGTCAGCTGGCTGGGCGGAGTGCGTTACTTCAAGGGCATCCCCGCGGGACTGGTGGCCATTGCCTTCGGCACGCTGATCGCTTGGGGCTCAACGGCATTTGGTCTGAACTATGGTGGGATGACCCTGGACAAGTTGGTCGGCTCCTTCTCGAATTTTGGTTTTTCGGTTCCAATACCCTCACTCGGTCACGTGTTTGCCGGTTTTGAATATCTCGGCATCATCTTGGTCACTGCCATCCCGTTCGGGATCTACGATTTGGTGGAAGCCGTCGACAATGTCGAAAGTGCCGCCGCAGCCGGCGACAGTTTTCCGACGACACGCGTGCTCACCGCCGACGGCATCATCAGCCTGATCGGCTGCCTGATGGGCAATCCGTTCATCCTCGCCGTCTACATCGGCCAGCCGGGGTGGAAAGCGATCGGCGGTCGCATCGGCTATTCCGCCGCAACCGGCATGCTGGTCATCGTGCTGGCCTGGTTCGGCATCATTTCAGTCATGATGGCACTGATCCCGGTTGTGGCTATCGCGCCGATCCTGCTCTACATCGGCATGCTGATTGGGTCGCAAGCGTTCCTGGAAACGCCGCGCACCCACGCTCCGGCCATTATCCTCGGGCTGGTCCCGCATGTCGCGGCGTGGGGGAAGCTGCAGATCGAAGGCGCGCTGGGCGCCGCCGGTACCAATGTTGCCGCTGTCGGACTCGACAAACTCGGTCAGGTCGGCGTCCTCTACCACGGGCTTCAGGTCATCGGCGGTGGCGCGATTCTCGGCGGACTGGTGTTGACTTCGATTGCCGTATTCGTGATCGACCGATCGTTTTCCAAGGCAGGTGTGTTTGCTCTTGTCGGTGCCGTGTTCACGTTCTTCGGATTCATGCACGGCGAGGCGATCGGCCTCGCTCAATCACCGGTCGTCGCCCTCGCCTATTTGGGTGTCGCAGGCGTCATGTTCGGATGCGCACGATACGCGACCACGGCGCCACCGGCCGTCGAAGCCCATCCGCACAGCGCCATTGTTCAAGCTGGTTGAGAAGATTCCATCAAGAGACGCACGGCACGAGCAAGCTTGGTGTGGTCCCAACGGGATTCGAGCCTGTATTTGACTACGACGAGGACTTCGCCAGCTTGTTATCGCTGGTTCCGCCAATTTTCCCCAAGTCGGGACCGGTTCTTCATTTTCTAGTCTGCAACTCCACGTTGACGAGTTTTATTTCGGAGAGATCCGCGAGCCGCGGACACCAACGTGTGCCGGCACGCCACAAGGCCGAGTCCAGTTGGTCGTAGATGGTCCCTGGGTGCTCATAGTGAATGCCATAGGCATGTGTGGCCGCCTTACGACACGGAAATACGAACGACTTGTCCGCGTCGTTCAGGTCGACCTCGAACCGGGTCACCATCAGATCAAATGTGAGCTTAATCTTGAACCAACAATGCGCATGATGGTCGTCGACCTGCATCGATTGCTGATAGCACTGCAACACATCACGGACGGTCGCCATGGTCAACGACGCGTTTCCCGAGAAAACCTCGGCTCGCTTGTCGAGCACCAAGGCCTTGGCCAGGGACAAGGCGTGTCCTACTTGAATAGGGTTCATGAGGTCAAAAGCCGACTCATAAATGATGATATTAGGATGCACCCTGAATTCGCGTAGGGTTCCCCGCTTGGCCAACTCGAGGTTCCAATAGAAGTCCACGGCCTGCGACTGGCGGAAGCGAAAGGTCACGAGGTTCATAATTAACCCCCGTCACTAAGATTAACGATACCTGGAACCTTCAGGAAGGTACTCGGTCACGGTTAACCTACACCACCTTCTGCAACATTTTCAGCTCCCTCTTTGAGGGAATCCTGACCCTTGCCAGGCCTTCGGGGAAAGGAAAGAGTGGTGGTCCCAACGGGATTCGAACCCGTGTTTCAATTGGACGACGACTTCGCCTTTTATTATCGACCTGTTCAACGAATTTATTCAAGCCAGAAACGGGCACAACTAAAACATGCTGTAAAACCAACCACACCGAGTTTTAGGTGAGGTCGCGAATTGTCCCCGACATCAATACTTATCAATCTGTCCCCACCATGGATTGGTCAGACCAACCACCGCCGAAAGCTCTGTAGATTGAGACCAGAGAAACACGCACCGCAGTCTCGGCCTGGGTACGCTCGTCGCTGGTTGAAAGCTTTGTTCGCTGGGCGTCGAGAACCGATATGAAGTCCGCAGCACCGCGTTGGTAGAAGGCTTGGGCATGGGTGTGGGATCGCTCCGCCGCCGTCTCAGCCAGGACCAATTGATCGCGGCGCTCCAGGGCTGCGGTATGCGCGACATAGGCATTTTCCGTATCCTCTAAGGCGAGCAGAAAGGTCTTCTCGTAATTGGCTGCTACATGATCGAGCCGAGCATCCGCCGCGGTGATATGGGCTTTGATGCGACCAGCATTGAATATCGGCGCCGTCAATCCCGCACCAAGCGCATATACACCTTCTGCGAGACCCGGAAATCCGCCGACCGCCAGTGCGCCGAAGCCGCCGCTCGCCGACAAAACGAATTTCGGAAGTAAATTTGCTCGCGCCGCACCGAGGCTGGCAGCGGCCGCACTGACTTCCGTGTGTGCAAGCCGTAAATCCGGTCTCTGCTCCAGCACACTCGACGGGAGAAGCGTGGGGATGCTCGGCATGGTGACGGTCAGCGGCATGGAATGAGTCAATCGTTCTTCCAATCTCGCCGGCGTTTCTCCCAGTAGGACACTGAGTCGATGCATTAAGTTTTTCGCCGTGCTTGTCAGGACTGGCAGGGTACCCACGGTATTGTGCAGCAGAGACTCCTGACGGGCAACATCCATGTCATTGACCAAGCCAGCTTTATAGAAGGCTTGCAGGGCTCTCAGGCGTTCACGCTGGACCTGAATATTGTCCTGCAGGATATTGGTACGCTGCTGTATCCCGCGCAGTTCCAGATAATTCGTTGCGACCTGGGCCAACAATCCCACTTGCACCGCACGATGGGCCTCTTCGGTTCCCGCGGACTGCGCGATGGCAGCCTCCGCTTCAAGATGTCTACTACCGAACACGTCGACTTCCCACCGGGCCGCCAGTCCGCCAGTGATCACATCGGCGGTGGGAGTAATCAGCTCAATGCCCTGTTGACCCGGCACTCCAACAATTCTGTCTATTCTTTTTTCCCGGCCGCCGAAAGAGAAGAAATCAATGCTGGGGTAGAGCGCCGATTCAGTGACTATGACCATGGCCTTAGCTTCACGCACGCGTGCCTTGGCTAGCCGGAGATCGTGGTTGGCGGCCAGTGCTTGGCCGATCAAGTCATTCAACACGGGGTCCCCGAACCCCTTCCACCACTCGCTGAGATTCTTGGACGCCCAGACCGGTTGAGTATCAGGGGCGTTTTGCCAATGTTCCGGAACTACGAGAGTAAGGTGATCACTAACCCGCGTCGGCGTACAGCCGCCCAGTCCCATTAACGACAAAAACAAGACTATCGTTGAATACCAGGCTTTCATGCGACACCTCCCGGAACAGCAACCGACTGTTCATCTGGCATACCGATATGCGTTGGATACAACGGACGCGCCATCTCTGCGCTCTTCTCCTGAGGCGTCCGTTCGACCTTAAACCACGCGGCATAGAGTGCCGGAACAAAGAAGATCGTCAGCGCAGTGGCTACCGTCAGCCCACCCATGATCGCGATCGCCTGGGGCCCAAAGAAGTCGTTGCGCGACAGCGGTATCATGGCCAGAATGGCCGCCGCCGCCGTCAACAAAATGGGCCGGAAACGTCGCACCGTCGATTCGACGATGGCGGACCAGGTGTCACGTCCGGCCTTTTCGTCCTGTTCGATCTGATCGACGAGGATCACCGAGTTGCGCATAATCATGCCGGCCAGCGCGAGGATACCGAGTAGGGCCACAAAGCCGAAGGGAGCCCGGAACAGTAGCAGGGCGAATGCCGCGCCAATCACCCCCAAGGGCGCAGTGACGAATACTAGGAAGGTCCGGGACAGATTCTGCAACTGCACCATCAGCAGCACGAGTGTCGCGATAACCACCAAGGGTATCCAGATGATGATGGATTTCTGGGCGATCCAGGCGTCCTCCTTAGCTGCGCCGGTCTCGATGAAATAGCCGGCGGGTAGTTGTGCTTCGATGGATTTGAGCTGAGGAATGATTTGCGCCGCCACGTCAGGGGCGAGCTTGCCCTCAATCACGTCGGCGCGGATCGAGATAGCCGGGAAGCGGTTGCGGCGCCAGCGCACGCCGTCCTCGAACACGGTTTCAAACTTGACGAATTGGGCTAGCGGTGCCGACCGCCCGTTGGCCGTGCGAATCGTAACGCCGGGTAATCCGTCGGCTGTGACGCGCAGGTTCTTTTGCGCCCGCCACACGATGTCGATGAGCTTGTCGTCCTCACGGAACTGCCCGACGGGGATTCCCGTGTAGTGAGCTTGCAATGCTTGTGAGAGGCTTGACGTTGAGACTCCGAGCGCACGCGCCTTGTCCTGGTCGAGCATGAGACGGAACGAGGGGAGGCGCTCATGCCAGTCATCGTTGACATCCACTGTCTGGGGGTTGCCGCGCACGACCTCGGCCACCCGGTCCGCGAGGGTTCGAAGGACTATGGGATCTTCGCCGAACACCCTGAACACCACCGGATAGTCCATCGGCGGTCCGACATTGAGGCGCATGACACGTCCGCGCACCTCCGGGAAATCCGTGGCGAGGGCCAATCGAATACGTTGCATCACCCGTTCGCGTGCGCCGTTGTCTTTGGTCATCACCACAAATTCGGCCAAATTAGTATTCGCCAATTGTTGGACGATGAGCAGGAAAAAGCGCGGACTCCCACCACCGAGATAGGTCGCATAATTCACCACATCTTCATCCTTGGCGAGAACCGCCTCCATGCGCTTGGCGGCGGCTTCGGTTTGCGTGAAGGAACTACCCTCCGGCAACCAGAGGTCGATAATGACTTCGGGTCTGTTAGAGAGCGGGAAGAACTGTTCGGGAACTTGAGTCAGAGTCGCGACACCGACGCCGAATAATGCCACCGTGCCGATGATGACGGTCTTACGATTCTCAACACACGCACCCACCCAACGGCGCAACCGGTTATAGAACGGTGTATCGAACAAGTCGTATCGGAGCGTCCCGGAATTCGCACGGACTTTGAGCATCAAAAATCCCAAATAGGGCGTGAAGGTCACCGCGCCGATCCATGACAGCAACAACGAAATTGCCACCACCTGGAAAATCGCCACCGTGTATTCCCCAGCTTGCGACTTCGCCAGGCCTACCGGCAGAAAGCCCGCAATGGTGATCAATGTTCCAGTCAACATTGGAAACGCAGTGGCGCGGTAGGCATAGGTGGCGGCGCGCATCCGATCCCAGCCCTCTTCGAGTTTGCGTGCCATCATCTCGATGGCGATCATCGCGTCGTCTACCAGGAGGCCAAGGGCAAGGATCAACGCCCCCAGAGAGATACGATGCATGTCCATCCCAAACAGCAGCATACATATCAGCGTGCCGGCTAAAACCAGGGGCACCGTGAGCGCTACAACGGAGCCGGTTCGAAATCCTAGACTCAGAAAGCTGACGAGCAGCACCGCCGCCAAGGCCTCGAAGAAGGTGCGCATGAATTCGCCGATGGCGGTATGGACCACCCGCGATTGGTCAGCGACCCGTTCCACGTCGATGCCGACAGGAAGTCCCTCCTCGATGCGACTCATGGTTACTTCCAGCGCCTTTCCCAATTCCAGCACGTCGCCGTTTTTGTTCATGGTAACGCCGAGGCCAATAACCTCTTTGCCGTTGAAGCGCATCTTGAATTCGGACGGGTCGATGTAGCCCCGAGTGACCGTGGCAAAATCGCCGACGCGCAAGGTTCGGCCTTCGATACGCACTGGAAGGTTCGCCATGCTTTCCACCGAGTCGAAGGAGCCGGTGAGTCGGAGGTGGATATTGTGCTGTGGGGAAATCACCGTTCCGGCCGGTGCCATGCCGTTCTGCGCCTGCAAGGCCACGGCAACCACCGAAGCGTCCAGGCCGAGTTCGGCCAGCTGCTTGTCGGAAAACTCGACAAAAATCTTTTCATCCTGGACGCCGATGAGCTCGACTTTCTCAACATCCTTCACGCGCAGGAGTTGCTGACGGGTCGAATCGACTATCTGTTTAAGCTCGGCATAGCTATAGCCCTCGCCAGAAAAGGCATAGACCAGGCTGTAGGTATCGCCAAACTCGTCATTGAAAAATGGTCCGACGATCCCCGGAGGAAGCGTCATCCGGATGTCGCCCACCTTCTTGCGCACTTGATACCAGAGATCTGGAATGTCTTTGGGTGGCGTATCTTCACGGGGCGTGATAAAAATCACCGATTCGCCGGGTTTCGAGTAACTGCGCACATAATCCAGGTTTGGCAGTTCCTGAATTTTCTTTTCCAGCCGGTCGGTCACTTGCTGTTCCACTTCCAGCGCGGTGGCGCCGGGGTATATGGTTTTGACGACCATGACCCGAAACGTGAATTCCGGATCTTCCCGCTGTCGCAGTTGGAAATACGCGAAAATCCCACCCAACAGCACCAGCACCATCACAAAACTGGTGAACGCGCGGTGCGTGAGGACCCATTCGCTCAGATTGAAGTCTTTCATGGCTGACGCCCTCCGTTCTCAGCGCTTGCTCGATTCATCGCCAAGGCGATGGCATCCGGCAATCGCACGGCCTGTCCCTCCGCCAGGCGCTGGACGCCGGCAGTGATCAGCCACTGTCCAGATGCGAGTCCCGTGACGGCAATGTGTTCTCCATCCATGGGTTCTCCAACTTGAACCGGCACAGATCTGACCGTGCCGGTCTGCTCATCCACTAGCCACACATGCGGTTGTCCCGGTTTGTTCTGCGGGGTGAACACGGCGGAAAGCGGAATAGTCATTCGAGAGGACATGCTCGAAGAAATCCAGACTGTTGCCGTCATGCCCAGTTGCGCAGTGTCTTGGTCCTCAAGCAGTGTCGCTTTGACGCGATACGTGCGGCTGGCCGGGTCAGCTGATGAAGCAATTTCTCGGATTTGGCCCTTTAGACGCCTTTCGTGAGCAGTCCATAAAGTGACATTGACTGCCTGTTGGCGTTTGAGTCCCGGCAGGCGATGCTCGGGGACATCGAAATGGATCTCCTTTTCGTCGAGTTGAGCCAGCTTGACGATGGCCTGACCAGCGCTGACGACCTGCCCCCTCTCGACCTCCAGTGCCGTCACGACGCCGTCCCGGTCAGCCGACAACGCGGTGTAGGCCAACTGATTGACTGCGTGGCCCAGTTGGGCTTCGAGCGCCGCCGCCCGCTCTCGCGCCGTGGTGTAGGCAGTTTGGTGGCGGTCGAATTCAGGTGAGCTGGTGACGTTTTGCGTCACCAGCTCACGGTATCGCGCCACATCGTCTCGTAAAAAGTCTCTATTGGCGACTGCAGATGCCAGCTGAGCGTGAAGGTCTTGAACGGCGAGACGATAGTCGTTCTGATCCAGCTGGGCGAGCACCTGCCCCTTGCGTACGCGGTCTCCCACGTCGATGTGTCGTGTTAACAACTTGCCGGCCACGCGGAAGGACAATATGGTCTCATAGCGCGCGCGCACGTCTCCGGCGAAACTCATCTCCCTGTCACTCTGGTCCACGATCCGTGACACTTTCACAGGCCGGACAATCTGTTGGGCTTGCTCGTCTTGATGGCTGCATCCCAGGGTCGCCATCACTGCCACAAGCAACACACCACTGAAATACGTGGCGAAATAGGCAAGGAAGGGTCGAGCGAGTTTCATACATGTGCTCCTTGTGAGGATTGAGGACGATACGGCGTGATGGCATTTATGTAGTTGTATATACAAGTACATGGTCAAAAAAACGCTCTACGCTGACGGCACATCCATTCTATTTGCAGCAAGCCTTCGTAAAAGTGTCGTGCCATCTTCTCCGAGAAACTTCTGGGTGCGGGTTTGGGCCTTCCGCCAAGCCGAACCGATTTGGCTCAGGAGGTCACGACCTTGGGCTGTAATCTGCACTGGAAGGCCTCGACCGTCTTCCCCATCGGCAATCTCTTGGATCCAACCATTGGTCAGCATGATCTTCAGATTCCGGGTCAGCGTGGAGGGGTCGAGGCACAGACGCTTTCCAATCTCGATACGTCGAACGGGGCCAGCCTTTGCTATAAGAACCAGAAGATTTGTTTGGCTTGCTTTCAAGCCAAATGGACGAAGTTCAGCATCGTAAATACTCGTGAGCACACGATCAAGTTTGCGCACGCGCATCAACAGGCACTCACCGGCGATCTGATCAATAAGACCGTTGCCTTGATTCATTCGTTTATTTGTTTCCGTGGTCGCCATGTCATACTGTTGCATATACAACTATATCTTGTCAACCCCCGAATACGAAGCGGCAAGATGATGTTTTTTACAAACCTGTGTTTGCGCCCTCAGACCATCGGTCGGATATTTGTGAGCCCTGACGTGGTCACGGTATATCGCCTGTCCATGACTATACCGAATGTCACCGCCAAATCTAATTTGCCTCTCCCCTCTTCGCCGCTTGACGGGTGGCTGGTGCCTCCCCATACTGCCCCTCGGCGAAGTCGTCGTCGTGACAGGGACCGGAAAGGCACTGGAATGACACGACCATTAGTTGAAGTCGTAGAGCAGTTTTGTCAGTACCAACTCAAACAGCGAGGGAAGACAGAAGGAGGCATACAGGCCTATCGATGGAATCTGGAACAGTTTCTCGTCTTCACACGGGCGCGATTGGGACGCGTGGGGCGGCTCAGCGACCTCACGAAATCCGTCATTCAGGAATGGATGGATGACATGGCGGCACGGGATCTCTCGTTGAACACGATGCGAATTCGACAATCCACGCTGTCAAGTTTGTGTGGTTGGCTAGTCAAACGGGAGTGGCTCATGGCAAATCCCGTGAGTGGGATGGATCGGCCTCCGCATGCGGTCGAACCACCCAAGCAGGTGCCGGCTCCGGGCTTGATGGATGCACTCATTGAAGCCGCGAGGAAACGCGGACGGCCTCGTGATGTGGCCATCTTCTTGATCCTGCGCTTCACGGGCATGCGGCGAGAATCTGTGGCGACGCTCCAAGTGAGACACCTGGACGCGCTCTGGGGATTGCGGCGCGTGCGCGTGAAGGGTGGAGCGACACGAGACATTCCATTACCGAAGCCCGTCATGCGGTATCTCCACGCATACGTCGAGCAATGTGTGCTCCCAGCAGTCGGAACCTTAACACCAGAGACCCCGTTGTTCTGGTCCGTGTGGGGTCGCCGATCAGTCGGGAAACATCGTGCCCCGATGACCGGGAAAAACATCTGGCGGTTATGCAAGCTGTACGGACGGATGATCGGGTACCCGATGCTGAAGCCGCATGATCTGCGCCATGGGGTGGCGATGGAAGTGCTGGAGCAGCGCCATGACTTAGAACAGGTGCGTGCGCTGCTCGGACATGCGCGTATCGACACGACGCAAATCTACACGATGATTCGTCCAGCTCAACTGAAGCAAGCCATGTCGTTCTATGAGGAACCGGCGAAGCTGATGCTGGCGGCTTTCGAGAGTGACGAGAAATCTGTGTTTGAGGAACATGCGCATGTTCCTCAAACCAGGAGTCTAAAACTACAATAAATTCAGGGTGGTGGTCCCAACGGGATTCGAACCCGTGTTTAAGCCTTGAGAGGGCTCCGTCCTAGGCCAGGCTAGACGATGGGACCATCCTGGAGATGTATCGAAGCGTGAACCGTAGCATACGCGGTTTTCGGTTTGCAACGAAGGGCGTTCCACCGTGGAAGGAGCCTCTTTGAAAACCTCCTCTCAGGCCTTTTGCCTCGGGCCAAAATTCACGACGATTCGCCCACTAGGTGCTCTTGACAGGATGGAGCAGAAAGCCTAGCCTTCCCAGAATATTGTACGAAGCTCCTTATGCCTTGCATCAGTTCCACACGACCTAAGAACATCATGGTTCGAGGTTGTCCATGGATGAATCGATAGCGTTTCGCAGGACTGACCCTGTTGGTCATGCGACAACCGCTGAAGTGCTTCCAAAGTCTGGGCTCGAACTTCGCATTGGATCCAACATTTTTCGAAACACCAGTGGTGTGGTCACGATTCAGGGTAAAGAGCAACTCGTTATTGAGGCAAAACCCGAGTACAGACTGCTGTTTGCAACCGCGGATTTCTATGATGAGCATGGAGCACGCATCGCCCACCTGCGCAGGAACGCCTTCGTACTGAACGAAGGCGGGCGATTCGCCGTCGATGTTCAGTTCGGTCAAAACCTGTCGTCGGTCGTGATTCCTTCCGTTCGCGTGACGGATCTGCAGTCCAGCGAGACCATTCTCGAAGCGCGGATGACTTCGGAGAACCGGGTTCATATCACATGCGGGAAGTTTTGCTCACACAAAGGAGCACTGGTAGAGATTACCTCTCACTACTGTCGAATTAGCTCCGTCACCACGCGGTTTGGGGACATCCTGGAAACTCGAGGCGGGCCAGTCGTCTTGGGCTGAACGTGCGTTTCTCACGGACTGCTAGTTTTCCTCCATCCTTATCGCCTCATTAATCATGCAGTGACTGTGCTGTCGAGCTTGTTCGCGGACACGGCATCTTCTGTTCATCCTGCAGGAAAACGAGAACCTTTTTGCCGTTCCCCCTCCTATTCCTTAGAATAGCGGCTATGAGCGATATCCCAAAGCCCACTGTCCAAGCGTTTCTCGTCTGCGACCAAGTCATCGAGGATAGCTTGACGAAAAAGAAAAGCCTGATCGGGATTTTCACCCATCTACAAACCGCCTCATTTCCCTTTCAACATCAGCAGATGGGCCTCTACTTCTGCTTAACCGATGCCGAAGGTCTCTACCACTTTGATATCGACTTGATCTACCTCAACTCCGAGCAACTCGTCTGCCGGGCCACGCTGCCCAACATTGAAATCAGTGATCGCCTTCAGATTTCAGACTTCGGCATCAACATCCCCTTGTTGATCTTTCCTGCACCTGGTCGGTATGAATTTCGGCTGCGCATGGAGGGCCATCTTATTGCGCAAAAAGATTTCAACGTCATGTCGAGGCCGAACCTTCCCTCCACCGAACCGTCTGCCTAGCTATTCCCCATTCCTCCCATTAGCCACTCTATGATAGAACAGCCTCGTGGAGGTGGCCTCCGCACATGACTATGCAAAGACTTTCCCACAAGACCTCATGACCACTCCAGAATCTACCACCCCCTCGGATTTCATTCGGGATATCGTCGCGGCCGACCGTGCAGCCGGCAAACACGGCGGCCTGGTCGTGACGCGATTTCCTCCTGAACCCAACGGATACCTCCATATCGGGCACGCCAAATCCATGGCCCTTAACTTTGGGATCGCCAACGAAACCCCGGACGGCGTCTGTCATCTTCGATTCGACGATACGAATCCCACGACCGAGGATCCGGAATATGTGCAGGCGATTCAGGAGGATGTCCGCTGGTTGGGATTTGATTGGCGAGGAAAGAAGTTTTATGCATCCGATTATTTCGAGCAGCTGTACGCGTTCGCCATGGTGCTGATCAACAACGGGAAAGCCTACGTCGACAGTCTCCCAGCCGATCAAATCCGTGAATACCGGGGCACCCTGACGGAACCGGGCCGCAACAGTCCCTTTCGAGCTCGATCCATCGATGAAAATCTAAATCTATTCGCGCGCATGCGAGCCGGCGAGTTTGCGGACGGAGCCCATGTGTTGCGCGCCAAGATCGATATGGGCTCTCCCAACATCAACCTCAGAGACCCGATTCTCTATCGGATCCGACATGCGACCCATTACCGAACAGAGACCGCGTGGTGCATCTATCCTTCGTATGATTTTGCGCATCCGCTCTCCGATGCCATCGAAGGTATTACTCACTCGCTGTGCACGCTGGAATTTGAGGATCACCGTCCCTTGTACGATTGGGTTGTCGCGGAGGCCCATGCTCCGCATCGCCCCCAGCAGATCGAATTCGCAAGACTCAATCTGACCTCCACGGTGATGAGCAAGCGCAAGCTTCTGGAATTGGTCGAAAAGAAACTGGTGGCCGGTTGGGATGATCCACGCCTTCCCACACTCAAAGGCCTCCGCCGCCGAGGCGTGACTCCGGAAGCGATTCGTGCTTTTTGCGAACACATCGGCGTCGCGAAGCGCGACGCGATCGTCGAGATGCAGCTGCTCGAACACTTCATCCGAGAAGACTTGAACAAACGGTCACCACGCGTGATGGCAGTACTCCGGCCGTTGAAAGTCGTGATCGACAACTATCCGGACGGTGTCGTTGAAGAGCTCGACGCTGTGAATAATCCGGAAGATGCCTCTGCAGGAACTCGAAAAGTCCCGTTTTCGCGGACGCTCTACATCGAGCAGGACGATTTCCGGGAAGATCCGCCGAAACAGTTCTACCGCCTCGCGCCGGGCCGAGAGGTCCGGCTTCGCTATGGGTACATCATCAAGTGTGTGCACACCACGAAAGATCCTCAGACCGGTCTGGTCACCGAACTCCACTGCACCTACGATCCGGAAACCAGAAGCGGATCAGCGCACGAACAACGCAAGGTAAAAGCCACCATTCACTGGGTGTCGGCCTCCCATGCGGTCAATGCGACCATTCGTCTGTATCATGCGCTTCTTCTCCCTGCCCAGGCCAAAGCCTCGGCTGACCAGGACTGGACTCACTCATTGAACCCTCAGTCGCTCGAACAGTTGAGCGGCTGCTTGGTTGAGCCAAGCCTTCGTTCAGCTACGCCCGGCTCTCGATTCCAATTCGAGCGGCAGGGATACTTCTGCGTCGATCCCGATTCATCATCCGAGACCCTTCTTTTCAACCGCACCGTGTCTCTCAAAGATGCATGGGCCAAGCTGGAGAAAACCCAGCAAACACCACGAAACTGACGATCGCTGAGGCCTGGCGATCGAAAGCCGCTGGGCATGCTGATTCTCACTCGATGCGTGCCACCGCGAGCCGGTAGGGCTATACTATGTCCGATGATCGCCAATCTTGCGGAAGGCATTTGGTTACTCTCGGTTGTGGAGGTCACGATGATCGAATGTCGGGAACATCCGCGAATCGCCGTTGACTTGCAAGTCTTCTTTTCAACGACCAATCAGACGGATATCCGTCAAGGTACGATGTTCGATATTTCCGCTGGGGGTTGCGCAGTGACCAGCACCGCTCCGGTTGCGCCGGGGGCCGGTGTCAAATTGTTGATCCAGGCCACCGATCTGGCGGTCCCGATCACCGTCCATTCCGCTGCTGTTCGATGGGTCAACCATGGGGAATTCGGAGTCGAATTCGTGCGTCTCACTGATGTGGATCGGAACCGGTTGCAACGGCTCCTTCACATTGCTACACCGCGGTCCGTGCCTCAAGATTGACCGGCCTGCCTACACCTTTTCTTCTTCCGGCACCGACATTACACTAGGCCCATGACATGTCCCCTGTGCAGCCAACCCGCACCATGGGAAGGGAACCCGTGGCGCCCTTTCTGTTCTGAACGGTGCCAGCTCATCGACCTGGGGACGTGGGCGGCGGAACAGTACCGTATTCCAGGTCCCACCTCCGGCCAAGGAGACGCTGACCCCACAAGGATGAACAGTAAGAACGGAGGTGAAGGCGAAGGATAGCCAAAGGGGTCCGTAGCCTGCTGATCGAGCATGGATTGCCTGAAACCACGGCCATATCATTCCCCTCGGGCAAAATCTTGGCGGAAGCACTCTACACGAGCGATCAGTCCCATCGATGGCAAACGCTCGTGAATTGCCTGTTGGCAAGTTTGGACGAACTTGCTAAGGTCTTGCTCTCTACCCATCTGTCGAAGGGAACTATTCTATGCTGGAGACGAAAGGCTATGCGGCATTGGCCGCCAAGGAGAGACTACAACCTTTTTCCTTTGAGCGACGCGACGTCGGACCGCGCGATGTCCTGATCACAATCTCACATTGCGGCATCTGCCACTCCGACATCCACCAAGCCCGGAACGAATGGGGCATCTCCCTCTATCCGATGGTGCCCGGACATGAAATTGTAGGCGCTGTGTCGCAGGTGGGATCGGCCGTTCAAGCCTTCAAAGTCGGTGATCGAGCCGGCGTCGGCTGCTTCGTCGATTCCTGCCGAACGTGCACAGCCTGCCGCGAGGGCCTCGAACAATATTGTGACGGCGGTGCACTCTGGACTTACGCCGGACAGGACAAGTCCGGTGGGATTACCCAAGGCGGCTACTCGACTCAAATTGTCGTGGACGAGAACTACGTCTTGCATATTCCCTCGACACTTTCACCAGCGGGAGCGGCGCCATTGCTCTGCGCAGGGATTACGACCTACTCGCCCCTGCGCCAGTGGGGCGTCGGTCGCTATCATAAATTGGCGGTTGTCGGACTCGGCGGCCTCGGCCACATGGCGGTGAAGCTGGCCAAGGCGATGGGAACCGAGGTGACGGTGTTAAGCACGTCGGAGAAGAAACGGGAAGATGCGAAGCGATTGGGTGCCACGAGCTTTGCTGTGACCTCTAATCCCCAGACCTTTACCAAGCTGCATAAGTATTTCGACTACATCCTCGACACCGTATCGGCCCCGCACGATTACAACGCCTATTTGAACCTCCTCAAAACCGACGGCACCATGATCCTCGTGGGGGCGCCTGAGAGGCCAACCCCGGTCCAGGCCTTCTCGCTCATTTCCAAACGTCGGCGCCTCGCCGGCTCTCTCATCGGCGGGATCAAAGAAACACAGGAAATGCTCAATTTCTGCGCACAACATCAAATTGAGTCGGATATCGAGCTGATCCCCATTCAACAGGTCAATGAGGCTTATGAGCGAGTACTCCGAGGCGATGTAAAGTACCGGTTCGTCATCGACATGAAGTCACTATTGAAGTAGCGGGGATGCAACCGAATGGAGGATATGGCTGGGGGACTAGGAATCGAACCTAGGTAGCCAGCTCCAAAGGCTGGCGTCCTACCGCTAGACGATCCCCCAGCGCGGTACTGAAGCGACACGCGGTTGGGAAGGCAGAGAAAAGATATTGGCTGGGGGACTAGGAATCGAACCTAGGTAGTCAGATCCAGAGACTGACGTCCTACCGCTAGACGATCCCCCAACCGGCGTTCAACGTAATACACGACTACTCGGTCCGTCAAGCCTGGTTGGCTTTTGCGCGTTCGATTCCCTCGCGGAGCCGAAAGAGGGTCCGTTCTCGACCCAGGATCTCCATCACCTCAAACAGTCCGGGGCTTGCCGTTCGTCCGGTCAAGGCGACGCGGACCGGCTGGGCGAGCTGGCCCATCTTCATGCCTTCTTCCTCAACCACCTGCTTGAAGCTGTGCTCCCATTCCAATTTGGAGAAGGTGGGGAACGCTTCCAAGCGTGTGGTCAGCTTGTTCAGGGTCGGAGCGATGGCCGATGTTAGAAACTTTCTTGCCGCTTCCGCTTCGAAGATGACGGATTGCCCGAAATACGGCTTGACCCACTCCACCATTTCGAGCAGCGTCTTGGCTCGTTCCTTCACCAAAACCACCAGCTGGGTGAGCCAATCATCAGAGACAGACTCGACCTCCTTCTTGAACCCGGCTTGCTCCAACAATGGCACGAGCGCTTGCGCAACCTGGTGCGGAGGGCTGGTTTTGATGTATTCGGCATTCATCCAGAGTAGCTTGTCCGGATTGAAGACGGCGGGCGACTTTTGCACATGATCCCACGAGAACTTTTCAATCAGCTCTTGCCGGGTAAACAGTTCTTGATCACCGTGTGACCAGCCGAGTCGGACCAGGTAGTTGACCATGGCATCGGGGAGATAGCCCATATCTTTGTACGCCATGATCGAGGTGGCCCCATGGCGCTTGGAGAGCCGTGTTTTGTCCGATCCTAAAATCATCGGCAGGTGTCCAAAGCGGGGAACGGCAAACCCCAGCGCTTCAAAAATTGGAACCTGCCGTGGCGTGTTGGTAAGATGGTCGTCTCCTCGCACGACGTGCGTGATGCGCATCAGCGCATCGTCGACCACGACCGAAAAATTATAGGTCGGATATCCGTTGGACCTCAGTATGATGAGATCATCTAGCACGGTGTTGTCGAACACAATTTTGCCTTTGATTAAATCATGGACGACCGTCTGACCCTCTTGTGGAGCCTTGAATCGAAGCGCCGCATCACTCGGCGGGTTCGCGATTCCTAAGTTGCGGCAGCGACCGTCATAACGAGGCGACAACCCTTTGGCTTCGGCTTCTTTTCGTCGTGCCTCCAGCTCCTCCGCCTTACATATGCACCAGTACGCCTGTCCTGCCTCGAGCAGCCTCATGGCGTGACTGCGATACAGATCCATTCGCTCAGTTTGACGGAATGGACCTTCATCCCAATCGAGCCCGACCCACTCCATCCCCTCGATGATGGCCTGAATCGATTCATCGGTCGACCGGCTTTGATCGGTATCCTCGATACGAAGAATGAAGGTCCCCTGTTGTTGGCGCGCAAAGAGCCAATTGAAGAGGGCAGTGCGCACACCCCCAATATGGAGAAATCCCGTCGGACTCGGAGCGAACCGGACACGGACCTGGTTCATGATCGCGTCATCCCTTCATGGCATGTCATCGACGCCGACATCTATATCACGCTGTGAAAATCCTTGCACTTGGCCCCGGCGCTTCCATCTCATAACCGCTTCTGATATGACCATGCCAGGAGGTCGGGATGGCGGAACTCACTCAGCCTGCTACAGTGCTTTCGGTCACTGATCTCACACCCCAAGTCCGTCAACTGGTGGTCAAACCCAAGACCACCAAGATCTCTTTTCAGCCGGGACAATGGGTATCGCTCAAATTGCCGGTCGGACCAAAGCCACCGCTCAATCGCGCATATTCCATGGCCGACCCTTCCTCGCCCTATGGAGAGCTGACGCTGGTCTTCGATCGTGTTCCCGGTGGACTCGGTTCCAATTATCTGTGTCAGCTGAAATCCGGCGATGAAATTTCCTTGTCCGGCCCGTACGGAAATTTCGCCCTCCCCCAACCCCTCGATCGTGAACTCGTGTTGATCGCTCGCTACACGGGTCTTGTTCCGATGCGCTGCCTGTTGAAACAGATATTTTTCGCCAAACTCCAGACGCCTGTCTTATTGATTGCGGTGTCACCCAGCGAGAAAGAGATATTGTTTCATCAGGAATGGCTCACGATGGCAGTGCAATGTTCGTCTTTCCGCTACCTCCCTTTGGTCGCGGAGAATGGTGAGAGGGAGGCCGTGGAGAAAACCTTGTCCGTCCTTACTCCATTGATTCAGGGACAGCCGAAAGTGGTTCCCATGCTCTGTGGAACCAAAGCCTTCGTCCGTCCCTTACGCGCGTACTTTAAGGAAAAAGGTTACGACCGGAAGGAAGTGAAAATAGAAACCTACGACTAAATCAGTGTCCTTCTCTGACGAGATTCTTATTGACGGCTGGAATTTCAACGACGATATCCTTCGTTCCGTTCGGCACACATTGGCATCCCAGACGAGACTGTAATGTCGTCATGGGAGCTTCATCCAACTGATCATACTCATCGTCCGTGCCCTCGTTGCAGGTTTCCAGCCCCTGCTTCACCATGACATGACAGGTCGAGCAGGCACACACCCCGCCACATACATGTTCCAAATCAATCCCGTGCCCCATCGCAATATCTAAAACGCTCCCCGGTAACCCGGTGGCGCCGTAGGGGATTTTTTCAGGATCGACAGCAACGGTGGTCGAGGTTCCATTCGGCTGAATAAATGTGATGGTATAGGAGACTTTGGGAAGTTCGTAATCAGCCTTCTCAATATACGGGTTCGTCCCGCCCATATGCCTATTCCTTTCCGAGCTAGCGTTAGACTCTAGCCGCGTATTGACACCCGAGAAACATGCGTGCTAGTCTTAATCCGACCAGAATGATCGGAGATCATTATAGTCTCCGATCTAACAGATCGGCAATAGCGATGTTAAAGATTTCAAAAAAAGCTGATTACGCACTCATGGCGCTCCAACACATCGCTTCGGTGCAATTCGGGGATATTACTCCGGGCAGAGTTGTGAATACGAAAGAGATCGCCGAGGAATACAACATTCCGTTGGAATTGTTGGCGAAGGTCCTCCAAGTCCTCTCAAAGAACGGCATGATCGAAAGTCACAACGGCCCGAAGGGTGGCTACCTTCTGGCACGCAATGCCGGACAAATCACGATCGCGCAGATTCTCGAAAGCATCGAAGGCCCTCTGGGCATCACCGACTGCTCGCATGAGAAAGAGGGCGAATTCTGTATGCAGCGCGAGCACTGCAACATCCGCACACCGTTGCTGAAGATCCAAGGCAGCATCTACCAGTTACTGAACAATATGACGTTGGAAGACATGATGGGCGGCACACCCCTGATCACGATCCAGTCTCCCTCAGCACAAGGAGTTGAACGATGAAGTTTCCTATTTTCCTCGATAATCATTCCACCACTCCCATGGATCCCCGAGTCCTGGAAGCCATGCTGCCGTATTTTACCGAGAAGTTCGGCAATGCCGCCAGCCGTAATCACGCTTTTGGCTGGGCAGCGGAAGAAGCCGTGGAACAGGGCCGCAAACAGATTGCGCGGCTCATCAAGGCCGACTCAAAAGAAATCGTCTTCACCAGCGGGG
Source organism: Nitrospira sp. (assembly GCA_024760545.1). NCBI lineage: Bacteria > Pseudomonadati > Nitrospirota > Nitrospiria > Nitrospirales > Nitrospiraceae > Nitrospira > Nitrospira sp. The sequence continues at coordinate 2,821,053 of CP060501.1, read as the reverse complement.
CCACTGAATCGGACAATCTGGCGTTGAAGGGTGTCTTGGAGATGTACAAGGAAAAGGGCACCCATATCATCACCGCGACCACGGAACATCGGGCTGTACTCGACACGGCCAAGTCCCTGGAGGCCAAGGGGCTGGCAACCGCAACCTATCTACCGGTCGACAAGAACGGCATGGTCAATCCGCAAGACATCGAAAAGGCCATTACTGATAAGACGATCCTGATCTCGGTCATGCTCGCCAATAACGAGATCGGCACGATCAATCCCATCCAGGAAATCGGCAAGATCGCGAAAGCGAGGGGAATTCTGTTTCATTGCGATGCGACACAGGGCGTCGGCAAAATTCCCGTCGATGTACAAGCCATGGGCATTGATCTCATGTCGTTCTCAGCCCACAAGATTTATGGCCCGAAGGGAATCGGTGCGCTCTACGTCAGAAAGCGGAATCCCCGCGTACGGATCGCGGCCCAGATGGACGGAGGGGGACATGAGCGCGGTATGCGGTCCGGTACTTTAGCGGTACCGCTGATCGTCGGATTCGGAAAGGCCTGTGAAGTCTGCGAACAAGAGATGACATCGGAAGCGGCCAGGTTGTCTAAAATGCGCGACCGCCTTCAGGCCGACATCATGGCGGCCCTCGAAGACAGTTATCTCAACGGCCATCCGACGAACCGTTTGCCGGGCAACCTCAACATTTCGTTCGCCTACGTCGAAGGGGAGTCGCTGCTCATGGGCATGAAGGACATCGCACTCTCGTCCGGTTCGGCTTGCACGTCGGCCACACTGGAACCTTCCTATGTCTTGCGCGCACTCGGCGTCGGAACCGAGCTCGCTCACTCCTCAATCCGCTTCGGTTTGGGCCGCTTCAATACGGATGACGAGATTGACTATACGATCAAGAAGGTTATTGAGGTAGTGACCAAGTTGCGGGAAATGTCCCCGCTCTATGAAATGGCAAAAGAAGGTGTGGATCTGAAATCCGTCCAGTGGGCGGCGCATTAACTGACATATAACGCAAATTTCGGAGGATACTATGTCCTACAGCGATAAAGTCGTCGATCATTTCAACAACCCTCGGAACATGGGAAGCTTTAAGAAGGACGAAGAAGGCGTGGGCACCGGTATGGTGGGGGCCCCGGAGTGCGGGGACGTCATGAAGCTGCAGATCAAGGTGCAAAACGATACGATCGTCGATGCGAAGTTCAAGACCTTCGGTTGCGGCTCGGCGATCGCCAGTTCCAGCTTGGCCACCGAATGGCTCAAGGGGAAAACGATCGATGAAGCCCAGAAAATCAAGAATACGGATATTGTGCAGGAGCTGAATCTTCCGCCCGTGAAAATTCACTGCTCGGTCCTGGCGGAAGATGCGATCAAAGCCGCGTTGGCCGATTATCAGAAGAAGACTGACGCGCAGCCGACCGGCACCAAGTAATTACCACGAAGGGAGCGCCACATGGACACCACGAACGTAGAGACTCAGGCTCCGATCATCTCGCTCACCGATGCGGCCTTGAAAGAAGTCAAGCGACTGATCAATGTGCAAGGGATCGAGGAAGGTGGACTTCGCCTGGGTGTCAAAGGTGGCGGCTGTTCGGGCTTGAGTTACACGATCAATTTTGACGAAAAGATCGGACAGTACGACCAAGTCTATGAGTTCGACGGTGTCAAAGTGATCGTCGACGCCAAGAGCGCTATCTATCTCCAGGGCACCCAATTGGACTACCAAAAAGATCTCATGGGCGGGAACTTCAAGTTTATCAATCCGAACGCCAACAAAACCTGCGGCTGCGGAGAATCGTTCTCAGCTTGATTCGAAACGAGTAGGAGAGACCACCGGGCATGGCTCATGCGCCATGCCCGTTTTTACTCATGGATAACAATCAACCATCGACCCATCCCGATACCCGTCGCCAGCTGCAGATGGCACGGAGCATGTGCTGGCATTGCCAATCCGAGATGTCGGGAGAATACTTCTGTGAACGGTGTGTAAAGGTCCAGCCCGTTTCGAAGGACACCGACTACTTTAGTTGTTTGGGGGTTCCACGGCGTCTCTCGCTGGATCCACAGCAGCTGGAAGCCAAATTCTACGAATTGAGCCGGGCCTTTCATCCGGATTTTTACCAGACCAAGAGTCCGACGGAGCAGACGATCAGCCTCAGCAACGCTGCCGTTCTGAATACGGCTTATCGCACACTCCGTGACCCTATTCAGCGCGCTGAGTATCTCTTGGGTCTTGAAGCCGGCTCGGTCAAAGACATTCGAACCTCTCCTCCTGCCGATCTCTTCGAAGAAATCCTGGAATTGCAGGACACCCTGGAAGAATACCGGGCATCGGATCGCGACTCCGATAATAGCCATCGTCTCCGCACCGCGCTCCAAACAGAACAACAGGCATTAGAGCAACGCAAGGAGGAAATGGCGTGTCAACTTCGGCAGCTGTTTACGGACTGGGATGCGCTGCAGGACCGTGGAGAAGCCACAAGCCAGGCGAGAGCTGAGCGGGACCGAATCTTGAAGCAGATGCGTGATCTGCTCTCGCATCGGACGTACGTCAACAATATCGTCAACGACCTGGCTGCAACCATCGAGTAGGGAACTCGCTTTCAACATCTTTGACATGGCACGTATAGTCGGCATTGACCTCGGTACTACGAATTCATTGATCGCCTATATGAAGGATGGCCAGCCCTGCGTCGTTCCCGACCGGCACGGTCGGACGATGGTGCCTTCGGTCGTCGCCTTGACTGACAATGGCTTGATTGTTGGAGATCCTGCGAAAGAACATCTGACACGAAGCCCGGAGCGGACGGTCTACTCCGTGAAGCGATTCATGGGCAAGGGATTGGCCGATGTTCAGAACGAGCTGGCTTATTTTCCCTACAATCTGACCGAGACCGGCGGTGTCATTCGGATCCGTCTCGGCCAGAAGAGCTATTCACCGCCGCAGATCTCCGCCATGATCCTCAAAGAATTGAAGCTGCGTGCAGAGGCCTATCTCAACGAAAGCATCACGAAAACCGTCATCACCGTTCCGGCCTATTTCAACGACAGCCAGCGACAGGCGACGAAAGACGCCGGCCTCATTGCCGGGCTGGAGGTGTTGCGCATCATCAATGAGCCGACCGCCGCTTCTCTGGCCTATGGGCTTCAGGAAAGAACGCAAGGCACGATCGCGGTCTATGATTTCGGCGGCGGCACGTTCGACATATCGATCTTAAAGTTGAAAGACGGGATTTTTGAGGTCTTGGCAACCAACGGTGACACACACCTCGGCGGAGACGATCTCGATCGTCTGCTGGTCGATCTTTTCGTCGTAGAGATCCAAAACCGGCACGGAATCGACGTCGGCAACCACCCCGATCACATGCAGGCGATTCGGTTGGAGGCGGAGCGGGCCAAGGTCCGCTTGTCCGATGAGCTGAAGACCGACGTCACGATTGAGCTACCGGAAGACAAGGGACGTTTCACCAGGGAGCTGACACGTGATCAGCTCGAATCCCTGGCGATGAGTGTCATCGAACGCACATTGGCTCCCTGTCGTATGGCGTTAAAGGATGCCGGGCTTGCACCCAAAGATATCGACGAAGTCGTATTGGTGGGGGGCTCGACCCGTATGCCGCTGGTTCGGCAACGTGTGGAAGCGCTGTTCGGAAAGCCGCCGCATTACCACTTGAATCCGGACGAAGTCGTCGCACTTGGGGCGGCCGTTCAAGCCGATATTCTGAGCGGCGGGACGACAGACATGTTGCTGTTGGACGTAACGCCCTTGTCTCTCGGCATCGAAACGATGGGCGGGGTCATGAGCAGCTTGATCCGCCGGAACACGACCATTCCGGCGAGCGCCAAAGAAATGTTCACGACTTACGTCGACGGTCAGACCGGAGTGGACATCCATATTCTGCAGGGCGAGCGCGAACTCGTCAAAGATAATCGGAGCCTCGCGCGATTTCGCCTTAAAGTGCCGCCCCTCCCTGCAGGGGTGCCTCGCATCGAAGTGACCTTTTTGATCGATGCTAACGGAATCTTGAACGTGACGGCGAAAGACATGCGAACAGGCCAAAGTCAGTCGATCGACGTCAAGCCATCGTACGGACTCTCGGACACGGAAGTTGAGCGGATGATCGAGGACTCGTTCAAGTTTGCCGCGGAGGATGTCAACGCCCGGAAGCTGATCGAAGCTCGACTGGACGCTGAAGCGTTGATGAAAACGACCGAGAAATCGCTCGTCGACGCGGGCCACCTGATCGCGCCGGAAGAAGCTGATGGCATACGTGCGGCACTCTCTCAGTTGTCTAGCGCGAAGGACGGCCCCGATCCTCGCGCCGTCCGTGCACACATGGCAGCGCTCGAGCAGGCCGCAAAGCGCTTGAACGTCGTGATGCTGGACGATTCTCTCAAGAAAAGTCTGCAAGGAAAGAAAGTCTCCGAGGTGTCATAGAAAGACCGTCCGCGGTCACCCCTGCCTCGGGGACGACGAAAGACGAGGAGACCATGGATCTCAAGTGGCAAGACGTACAAGATATCGCCATACGGCTGGTGGAAGAACATCCCGAGACGGACCCACTGACCGTGCGCTTCACGGACATGCACGCCTGGATTGTGGCCCTGCCGGAATTTAAGGACGACCCGAAGAAGTCGAACGAGAAAATCTTAGAAGCGATTCAAATGGCCTGGCATGAGGAATATCAGGATTCGAAGTCGTAGCCTGAGACGCTAGAAACCGCCCTCTCCCGCCGGTTGTCCCTCTGGAATCTGATCAAGTTTATAAAAATCCGTGGGATCCAATCGACGTGGAGCCGCTTGGGTGGGCTCACTGCCTTTCGCAAAGAGTTCCACCGTTCCTTTTTGACCTTCTCCTTCCTGTTCCGACTCCAGAAGTCCCGTCGAGGAATCAACCTTTACAAAGGTCACACCGTCCGGGATTTCGAACGGCACAACGGGAAGCTGTTTGAGGGCTTCTTTCATGAAGGCGATCCAGATCGGCAAGGCCGAACGAGCGCCCGTTTCGCTTTCCCCGAGCGAACGACGGTCGTCGAACCCGACATACACACCGGTGACCAAGTTCGGTGTGCCGCCGATGAACCAGGCATTGATGTAGTCGTTCGTCGTGCCGGTTTTCCCCGCGATCGGACGATCCAGAACTTTTGCGGCCTGCCCGGTTCCCTTCTGCACGACATCTTCCATCATGTTGGTGATCAGGTAGGCGGTCTCTTTGGCAATGACTTCATGGGGGTCGGATTCGACCACCTCGAGTGTGTTGCCGGTATTATCTTTTACTAATTTGACGGCAAAAGGCTCCACTCGACTTCCCTGATTCAAAAATACGCCATAGACCGAGGTCAACTCCATCAAACCGACCGAAGATGAACCAAGCCCTAGGGACAGATCGGCAGGGAGCGGACTTGTCACTCCGACTGATCTCGAGAATTCGATCACGTTCTTCACTCCGACCTTGTCCAACAACCGAACGGTCGCAAGGTTGTGCGAGTGGGCCAACGCATCCCGAAGACTCACCATGCCGTGAAACTTTCGCCCGTAGTTTTCAGGCTTCCAAATTTTGTCGTCCTCTTCCTGCTCATACACGACCGGGGCGTCAAGAATCTGGGTCGCCGGACTCAACCCCTGGCTCATCGCCGTGGCATAAATGAGCGGCTTAAACGCCGATCCGGGTTGCCGATGCGCCTGGACTGCACGATTGTACTCGCTGCGGGAGAAATCATAGCCTCCGACCATCGCCCGTATTGCGCCTACTTTCGGATCGATCGCAATCAAGCCGCCTTCGACAATGGGTGTCTGCTCCAGAGTGAGGAGGATGCCCTCCTTCGTGATTTTTTTGATCGCGATCTCTATGACATCTCCCGGCTTCAGGAGTTGCTTCAGATTCGGATTGACGACGAAGTCGACGGTGGGATCTGGTCCCTTAAGAATCCGCTTCGCCCACGCCATGTCGTCGAACGCCAGCTTCGCGGTAAATGCCCCGACCTGAACCACATAGTGATCCTTTGCCACCCTCAAGACGACTCCCTCGCCCAAACTCCCGGACTTCAGCGGTTGATCCGACGACGCCTGCTGGGAAGGCTGAAAAGTCGCCAAGTCTACGGTTCGTCGAGATCCTCGCCACCCCTCACGTTTGTCGAGCTCACGAATCCCGGACAAGAACGCTGTTTCCGCCGCCTTTTGCATCTCCAAATTCAAGGTCGTGTAGATTTGGAGGCCGCCCTTGTACACCATCGACTCACCGTACTTTGCGACGAGCAATTGGCGAACATATTCGACGAAGTACGGTGCAAGATGCTCGCTCCCAGGTCGATGGAAATTCAATTTCTCTTGCGCGGCCGTTTCCCGCTCAGCTGCAGTAATAAACCCGACCTCTTCCATGCGGCTTAGAACATGCTCTTGCCGCTTTTTCGCCAGCTCATAAGCGGTGAAAGGGGAAAACCGGCTGGGAGACTTCGGCAGTCCGGCCAAGAATGCGGATTCCGCCAGGGTCAGTGTTCTGATGTCTTTCCCGAAATAGGATTGAGCGGCCGAGGCTACCCCGTAGGCTCCCTGTCCGAAGTAGATCTGGTTCAAGTAGGTTTCGAGAATCTGTTCCTTGCCGGAGACCACCTCCATTTTGTAGGCGAGAATCAGCTCGCGAATCTTGCGTTCATAGGACCGCTCGGACGAAAGAAACAGCGAACGGGCCAACTGTTGGGTGATCGTGCTCGCGCCTTCGACTTTCTTGCCGCCATGCCGAATGTTCGTCCAAGCCGCCCGCAGCATTCCGATCGCATCCAACCCCGGATGTTCGAAAAACCGCGCGTCTTCCGTCGCGATCACCGCTTGCGTCAGCGCTTTGGGAATCTCAGGAAGAGGAGTCAGAATGCGGCGTTCGATGAAGAATTGGCCGATTGGTCGGCGATCATCCGAGTAGACGGTCGTGACCAGACTGGGTTGATAGTTTTGGAGCAGGTCGAGCGAAGGCAGATCTTGCGCAAAATGCCAAATGACTCCCGCGACCGATGTCGCGCCGACGATGACGATGGCCACCAAACTGATCAAGACAATCGGCCACCGGCGCCGAGGGCGTGGCCGTTGCAAAGCTCTCTCTACGAATCGACCGTCGTCCGGCATCGGGTATGGAGTCCAGTAGACGTGAACCTGAGGTTACCAAAACCTTACAATGCGTCTTCCCAAAACTCAAGCTTCCGCCGTCTAATGTCACCTGAATGATCGCTTGTGAGATGGCCGGTGCTCATGTATACTTCCGCCGACGCCTCACTCATGGGGCGTCTTTTTTTTGTCATTACGGAAGTACCCTCACCATGACGACCTTACGCGCCCCTCATGACCGCCGGAGCGATATCCGTAACATCGCCATTATCGCCCACGTGGATCACGGCAAAACGACGCTGGTCGATGCGGTGCTCCGCCAAACGCACGTCCATCGCAAGATCGACGATATGGGCGAACGCATCATGGACTCAATGGACCAGGAACGGGAACGTGGGATCACGATCCGGGCCAAAAATGCCAGCGTCATCTACAACGGGGTGAAAATCAATATTGTCGATACTCCGGGCCATGCCGATTTCGGCGGTGAAGTGGAACGCACGCTTCGGATGGTGGACGGTGTATTGATTTTAGTCGATGCGAAAGAAGGCCCCATGCCGCAAACGACTTTCGTGTTGCGGAAAGCCTTGGCGCTTGGGCACAAAGCCATCGTGGTCATCAACAAAATTGACCGGCCGGACGCCGTCATCGACGACGTCGTCAACCGCACCTTCGACCTATTCGTTCATCTGGGAGCCACCGACGAACAACTCGATTTTCCGATCGTCTATACGTCGGCGATTAAAGGGATCGCCACACTCGATGTCAACAAGCCCGGTACCGATATCATACCGCTCCTCGATACGGTGCTGGAGAAGATTCCTGCCCCAGCCATTACCGTCGAGGCCCCGCTCCAGATTCTTGTGCTGGCCCTTGTGCAAGATTCCTACAAAGGGAAGATGGGCATCGGCAAGATCCAGTCCGGTTCCATTGCCCGCCGGCAGAATGTCATGGTCCTCGGCAAGAACGGCGCTCAGATTCCCGGAAGAGTATCCGATCTCGCGGTCTATTCAGGCCTTGAACGAGCCGACACCGAACAGGCAGCCGCCGGAGAGATCGTCGCGGTCGCCGGGCTTGATGACGTGAGCATTGGCGATACCATTGCGGATGCTGATCGTCCGGTCGCCCTCCCGCGCGTCTCCATCGATGAGCCGACGGTTCAGATGACCTTCTCGGTTAACAACAGTCCCTTCGCCGGACGTGAAGGCAAGTTCCTGACGTCACGCCACTTGCGTGAGCGACTCTTCAAGGAACTGGAGACCAACGTCTCGCTCCGAGTCAATGAGACGGACAGCGCCGATCGCTTTCTTGTGGCCGGCCGAGGCGAACTCCATCTCTCCGTGTTGATCGAACAGATGCGACGGGAGGGGTACGAGCTTCAAGTGTCGCAACCGGAGGTCATTCTCCACCGTGAGGGCGGGGCCGTCATGGAACCGTACGAAGAACTGACCATCCAAGTGCCGGAAACCTATCAGGGCACGGTGATCGAGGAGATCGGGAAACGCCGAGGCGAAATGCGGCACATGCGGCTCATTCATTCCGATGTGGGCACCAGTGAAATGCATCTGGAATACCACATCCCGACCCGGGGCATCATGGGGCTCAAGAACGTGCTGCTTGCAAAAACCCGGGGGACCGTCATCATGCACCACGTGTTTGCGGCGTATGAACCGGCGGAAGAGAGGGATCTGATCGTGGCACCGCATGGCTCACTGGTCGCCTTCGAAGATGGATCCAGTACGGGCTATGCCATCTTCATGACTCAGGAACGCGGTGCCATGTTCATCGGACCAGGAGTAGAGGTCTACCGGGGAATGGTCGTGGGCCAAAACAGCCGTGACGAAGACCTCGATGTGAATGTGTGCAAGGAGAAGCATCTGAGCAATATGCGAGCATCCGGCTCCGACGAAGCCCTGGTCCTCACCCCGCCACGCGAAATGACGCTGGAGTTCTCCTTAGAGTACATCGGAGCGGATGAGCTGGTCGAAGTGACCCCGCAGAACCTGCGCTTGCGAAAGCGCCTGTTGAATCCGGATGATCGCCGCAAGGCGAAAAAATCCGGGAAATGACGCGCTGTTCGCTTGCAAGATGCGTTTCACGAACGACGCGATACGGACTTCGATATGAGAATTCGTAAGAAGACACCTAAACCTTCTGCCAAACGGCCGCCGTTGTACTTCATCGGCTATCGCGGCGCCGCACCGGCGACCGATGAGCTCAAGATGCTGTATGAGCGGGAGTATGGCGCGCCGTTGACCATCCGCCATGAGGAGGGTTCGGCTGAATCCTGGCAGGCCACACATGGCCCCTGGTCCGCTCATGTCGTCATGCCGTTGCCGAAGAGCCATGTCGCTGAAGTTATGAAGCAACTATCCTGGGAGCACGACCTCATGGGTGCCGTCGCACCCTCGCTCGCCTCCCCCCGAGACATGCCCGATACCGTCCTGCTGGCCGCACGCCTGGCTCGTTGCCTGACTCTCCTGACACAGGGCACTGCCCATGATGTGATCACGCAGGCCTACGTCAATCCCTCGGACTGGCAACAACGGACTCTCACGAGTTTTGTCCTGGATGATCACTGTTCGATCGTCCATGACGACACGATGCGACCAGACCAGATATGGTCTTACTCCCTGGGCTTGAGCAAATTTGGGCTGGATGAGATTGAGCTATTCACGAGTAAGGGACTGTCCGACAATACCGCCAAGGAGATCTTGTCCGAATCAGCCGGTGAATTGCTGCGGGTTGGCCATTCGCCCAAAGTCGGAACAGCGCTCGACCTTCCTCTGCTTGGTCGTGCCATCCATATTAAGAATTACCGGACCGCCGCACCAGCTGGACGGATGCTGGGATTTCGCGAACTTCAAAGTTCATAAATCCTTTGATCGCTCAACACGTTATCGGTTTCAGCTCTGCACGTAGGCCTTTCGGACCGTTGACATCACTTTAAACCACAGGTTACAAAGTTTAGGGCTACAGATAGTGGGGTCCTTCCAATTCGAGACCTCAGTACACCAACTCACCCATACAGACAGTCTTAAGGAGGTTTGCGATGAGCGACGTGGCACCGGAAATTAAGGCGGGCGATACGGCACCGGACTTCAATCTGAAGGATCAAGACCAGAAGGACGTGAAGTTGAGCGACTACAAAGGCAAGAAGAACGTCGTGCTCTGTTTCTACCCACTGGATTGGAGTCCTGTCTGCCATGGAGAGAACAAGTGTTTGTCCGATGACTTTCCCAAGTTCCAGTCCGCCAACGCGGAGTTGTTCGGCGTCAGCTGCGACAGCTTTTTCTCCCACAAAGCCTGGGCCGACTCGTTGGACCTGAAGCACCGCCTCCTGTCTGACGTGCATCGGACGACGGCGAAGTCCTATGGTCTCTATTTCGAACCGCTGAACTGTTCCAAGCGCGCGACCGTGATCGTCGATAAGAACGGCAAGGTCGCCTACGTGAAAGTGCAGGAGATCAAGACTGCGCGCGAGGACAAGGAAATCCTTGATGCGCTCTCCAAGTTAAACTAAATCGGTGCTGAGCGTTGGGTGCTGAGTTGAGAGATTCTTCTCTTAAGCTCAGCACTTAGCGCTCTGGATTCGGCACCGCTGGAACGGGCTTGAACCCCCTAGACTCATGAGCAACGTCCTCGACGTCAGTGACGCCAATTATGCAGAATTCACCCATGCGCCGGCGGCGATTGTCGCGTACGGGTTGGCGACGTGTGAGCCATGCAAACTCTATGACCCAATCCTGGAAGAGGTGGCCGCCAAGTTTCCCGATCTGAAGGTCGGCAAAGCAAAGATGCACGTGCCCGGCCGATGCCGTGAGATCAAAAAAACCCATACATTCGAAACCTATCCCACCACCCATTTCTTCGCTCATGGGAGACTGCTGCTCGCGCGCGAAGGAGTCGTCGAGCAGGCCGAACTCGCCGCACTCGTTTCAGACTATCTGCTCAAGTAGAGCCCATGCACACTGAGCAGTTGAACCGGAAGAGATCTTGCCACTTCGCCGAAAGCGCTGAATGGTTGGCAGGTTAGGAGGTGAGCGAAGCATGAAGCACACCGTTGCATGTCTGGTCCTCGGCGCCATGTTGACGCTCTCGGTCCGAGCCGGAGCCCATACCGATGAATTTTTTGAATCCGTCGAGGCCCCGCATGGCGGGCAATTGCGTATGACCGGGCCGTTTCATATGGAACTGGTCGCCAAGGATGGAGACCTCACAGTATACGTCACCGACCACGCGGACAATACCATCAGCGTAGATGGAGGTCTGGCCAAAGCAACCATTGAGACGGGATCGACGAGAACACAGGTACATCTCCACCCCGTGGGAAACAATATGCTCAAGGGTTCCGGCACCTTTTCCCTCACGCCGACCACCGTGGTCATCGTCTTCATGAAACTCCCGAATCAAGATGGCTATGCCGCCCGCTTTATGCCGCTGAAGCCCAAGTCAGACCCAAGCGAAAAATCCCAAGAGGGAACGTCAAAGGGCGACGGCGAGCATCATCACCACCATGCGCCGAAGCATTGACGATCAACATCTGCCTTATCGATAGACGTGGAACTCGCTTTCTGGGAGAACCGATCATGAAACATCTGCTGGGAACCTTCGCTCTGTGCGCAACGCTGCTCGGTTCAGTACCGGTCGGAGCTCACACGGCGAAACACTCCGACCCCGTGAAGTCCCTCCACGGCGGGCAATCGCTTAGCGCAGGCCCTTATCATCTAGAGTTGGTCGCCGAGGACGGAGAACTGGTGCTGTACGTCACGGATCATTCGGATAAGGCCATCCCCACTGATGGAGCCAAAGCCAAGGCCACCATCCAACAGGGGTTTGAGAAGGCCAAAATCCAGGTGGAATTGGAGCCCTCGGGTGAGAACACGCTGAAGGGGAACGGTGCATTCACAATAAACCCGGATACCGGGATCATCGTCTTCCTCAGGTTACCGGAACAAGAGGCTTACGCAGCCCGCTTTACTCCGCGCGGAACCAAGAGCGGCACCGAACGAACAGACGGTGAGCGCCATTCACAGAAGCATTCGCCGAAACACTGATCGATCCTGGCTCATGAAGGCGTTCAGAAGCGGCCTACCCGTGCTCGTCCCCTACGGCAACAAATTCGCCGATGGCTTGTCCATATAGGTCAACAGCGCGATCAATCCCGCGCCGACCAGCAGCCACACCAGGCCGCCTTTCCAATTCCTCTGACTGAATGCAAAGACGCTGATCAGAAACAGCAGCGATCCTACAATCCCGATAAACAACGAACCCGTCGCACTCATCGTTCCTCACAAGTTTGAGTCTCTGTGTAGCATGTCCGGATGAACGAACTCCAGAGCAGCGTCAACGACGATCAGCACCAGCTTCGACCTCTCAACGAAGTTAGAGAGGGTTGCCCTTCGTTTCTCGCAACCGCTGGTATCAGATTGAAGGGACATGGCCGCCCACGATTATCGGAGGCAACAATGATGAGACACAACGGCATTCAAAAGCAGGAATAACCGTGTCGAGTGGCCTGGGAGGAAGATTTGAACAGCGTGGCAGCTCGTTTAGCCACCCGCGTAGTCGAACGAGAGGTCGCGGGTTTGGACGAGTCGGACGTTGCGGAGTGTTCCACCTGAGACACGCCCGGCGAGACGGTCCCAGATCGCCTTGGCGAGAGTTTCTCCTCTCACGGTTTCAGATCCAAGCACCCGGCGGAGATCCTCCCGATCGAATGACTTGATGACGGTGTCTTGCACCAGCCGGTCCAACGCGCCGATGTCGGTCACCATGCCCGTCACCGGATCGATCGTCCCGTGAACCGTCACGTAGAAGTCCCAGTCCCGTCCTTGATGGCTCTCCTGGATCGCATTGAACGAATACCGCTTGGCGACAGCGGCAACCTCCGGGCCGTCGGCCGCAGTGACCTCGGCATACAGATCTTCATCCTCGCAGAGCCGAAGGGTATGCAGCATGCCGATATCCCGTTGGGAGGCCAATTTCGACCAGAGCACATGCGCGAAATTCTCTGAGGTCGGGATGCGGTCTGTGAAGTACGGCATGTCGAAATTCAGGTTCTTGTGATCAAATTCTTCGATTACGGCAAGGAGCACACGCTTGAGATCGAACAGATTGACGACCATGCCGGTCTTCGGATCGATCTCGCCGGAGACGGTGACTTCCAACAGGTAGTTATGTCCGTGGGCAGGAGCATTGTAGCAGCGCCCGAACGCCGCACGATTCTTCGCCTCATCCCATTCGGTCCGGAGATAGCGGTGCGCGGCGGCGAATTCGATGCGCTTGTTCAACAGAACAGACGGCATAGTGCTCCAGTGAGTCCCGGATGCCGAGTTAGGCGCGTAAATCGGCGAGCCACTCTTCCCTCATGCTGCCCGGTACGGGAACCTCCTGATGGTACCCGCCATGGTTCACTCGAATCGTCACCGGCCGAGTGAGATCCGCAAAGGCCGCTCTCATCGAGGCAGTCGGGTGAAACCTGACGAAATGAACCGCGCTGATTTTCGTCTCATGGCTTCGGCCACCTTCGAATTCTCCGAAGGCTTCTTCCCCGCCGGCAGTGATCGCCACTTTCTCTCCGTGATCCAGTCCCATGAATTGATCGAGCTTTTCTTTTATCGTGGCTTCGTCGGTGATTTCGATCAAGAGGGTCGCGCTCAGTTCGTTCGGATGCGGCAGCAAGGCGTTGTATACATCCAGCTCATCTTGCACTTTGAGTGGGTCGACAATGCGCTCGGTTCGGATCATTTCTTGAATCTGAAATTGCAGCGTCTCACGATTCTCGAAGACGACGGTGATCAACGGGCCGATCGAGAGTCGGCGCCGCCGCTTCAATTCGATGATGTTCGCGCGAAAAGCTTCTCGCTGCCGTTCATACTCTTCGTGCGGGATGACATCGCCGAATGTGATCGTTTTCACTGTTGACCCCCTAACCTACCCTTCGACAAACGTGAATCACTGTATTTCCCCAAGCCCCTCACTGTTGTGAGGATAGCCCATACGCGTCACGGACGATCTGAATCGGATGCAGGACGGTTTTTTCCCCCGCATTGGCCGACGCGCCGGCCTGTTCCAACTGTAACCCCGCCAATGGGCAGTCCGACGCGACGAGGTTGGCCGGTGTTTGCTCGATCGCCCGCACGGCCTTGCCGGCGATCTTCATCGACAAGGGGAAAAACTCCGTTTTGACGGACCAGGCCCCGTCGTGTCCCGAACACTGTTCGATCAGCTCGACTTGAGCGCCCGCACATTCCATCAGTTCCTTGGACTTAAACCCGATATTTTGATCCCTGAGGTGACAGGGGATCTGATACGCGACGCGTCCCGGCTTCTTGGTGAAATCGGTCGCCAAATGGCCGGCTTTTTTCATCGCCATCAAATACTCGCAGACGTCGAAGGTTCGCTCGGCCACCTGTTTGGTCTGCTCATCGCGATGAAGCTCCGGATATTCTCGCTTCAGCATCAAACTGCAACTGGCGGTCGGGACGACTACATCGTACCCCTTGAGGACCCATGGGTACAATGACGCGACATTGCTTCGAGCAGCTTCTTGAATGGCCTGGGTATCACCGATATCAAAACTCGGCATCCCGCAACAGCGTTGCTCCGGCACCACGACGTGGATGCCGTTCTTTTCCAGCACCTGCACCGTCGCCTTGCCGACATCGGTCGCCTGATAATTCACGAGGCAACTGGAAAACAACGCGACCTTGCGGGTGGGGGGATCAGCCGCTGCCGTCTTCGTTCGACGGTCGAACCAGCGGGGAAACGTTTCGCGAGAGAAGTGCAACAGACGGCGGTCTTGATGAATTCCTACCACCTGTTCAAGAATACGGCGCACCAGTCGGTTGCCCAACAACGCATTCGTGATGGAAGCCGTCACGCTGCCCAGTCGTCCAATAGTATCCGTCATGATCAACAGGCGGTCCCGCCACCGGACACCGCGTTCTGCGGCGAGACGCTTCTTCCACGCGACCATCAGGTGCGGGAAATCGATTTGGTAGTGATGTGGCGGAGTATAGGGGCAATGGTTGAAACAGAGTTTGCAGTAATAGCACTCGTCGACAACTTGATGATGATCGGCTGGAGTCAGCTTGGCCACATCACCTTCGTACACGTCAATTCGATCCAGCAAGGTGTTGAAGGATGGACAGAGATTGAAGCAGCGCCGGCACCCGTCACAGA
Organism: Nitrospira sp.; assembly: GCA_024760545.1. Classification (NCBI taxonomy): domain Bacteria; kingdom Pseudomonadati; phylum Nitrospirota; class Nitrospiria; order Nitrospirales; family Nitrospiraceae; genus Nitrospira; species Nitrospira sp. The sequence continues at coordinate 2,805,772 of CP060501.1, read as the reverse complement.
CCTCGTAGATTCGTAGCGTTTCCTTCTCCAATTGCTTGGGATCGACCGGTGCGATGAGACTGAGACCTTTCATGATTCGCTTCTCCAAAAACGATCAGCGGCCAGCTTTCGCCGACGAATTCACGCCACGTCGCCGAAAACTGACCGCTGAAGGTGAGCACATACGCAGGCTGTTAGGCCTTCAGAGTATCCAGTCCCTTCTGAAACCGATTGGCGTGGGACCGTTCGGCCTTCGCCAGGGTTTCAAACCATTCGGCCAATTCAGGAAACCCTTCCTCCCGTGCGGTCTTGGACATTCCCGGATACATTTGCGTGTATTCGTACGTTTCGCCCTCGATGGCGGACTTGAGGTTCGCGTCCGTGTTGCCCATCGGCACGCCTGTCGCCGGGTCTCCGACCTCTTTCAAGAAATCCAGGTGTCCGAAGGCGTGGCCGGTTTCAGCCTCCGAGGTGTCTCGAAACAGCCCGCCGACGTCCGGATAGCCCTCAATGTCCGCACGCCGGGCAAAATAGAGATACCGGCGGTTGGCCTGTGATTCCCCTGCAAACGCATGTTTGAGATTGTCGTGACTCTTTGTCCCCTTTAAGCTTTTTCCCATGTCGTTCTCCTCCTTATTCGAAGCCCCATCCCTATGCCCGCAGAATTCTAGTCTATGGAAACCGGGCACTAAGATAGCTCAGCCCTTGCTAGAGGTTCAAGGGGCTTGCTCGCTCCCTCAACTTTCACCACAGCGCCTTTCGAGAATCCCCCACCGATTGGGTTAGTGTTCGCATGGATGGGCGTATGTTAGACTCGATCGGCTAAATGATCCAGGGCTTCCATTCACGAGGACCCATGAAGCATTCCGATCGCTACTTCTTGCCACACACGGCCGGTCTCATCGCCCTGTTCGTCCTCATCTTGTCCGGTTGCGCGCAAGACTCGTATCAGCGGCGAGCAGACGTCATCAAGGGTCACGTCGAAGACTTCTACAGTCACCTCAAAGCCAACCGAGTGGGCGCAGCGGTTCACGAGAATGAACAGATCGAAGTCATGGCGGATCAGATGGCGGAAACCGTCAGGAAGCGGAGCCAGGTGCATGGAACGACACAGGTTGAGCGGGAGTTCGCTCTGATGAAAACGGCTCGAGAAACGGCTGCCCAAAACTGGATTGCCTTAGGGCAATACTTTGCGATCAAGCAGCAACCGGAAAAAGCCCGTGCATCGTATCAGCGTGTGGTCGACACCTACACCGACCCGACAGAACGCTCCTACCGGGAACAGGCCGCTCGAGCATTGAAAGACTTGGAGATCGTGTCAGGCTCCTCTCCGAGCTCAATTCGCTAATCCGGCAGATCAGCACCCTGATATGAAGGAAGACTGTCTGCCATTCCTTTACTGACTATGGCGTTACTGACCAAGTGCCTTATCCTCCTGCTGCCCGTCTGTATGACATGTGCGGGATGCGTTCACCGAATTCATGTGGCACCTCTGCAGGCCACCCCTTCGTCCACCACCATCCCTCGAAGCCTTCAGGCTCTCGTTAAACCGATTTCAACGGAGGGCGCAGATCATAGACCAGGCATTACGATGCTGGAATGGCCGAATCGCGATGTCAGTCAGGCGATTTTTGGATTTCTTCAGCAACGAGCCACGTTCACGTCGGTCTCATCAGACCCGGCCGACCTCACGCTTGTCATCGCCACGAAGCTGTCTCTATCGTCTCGGCAAAATCTCTATCATTATCGGATTTCATTGCAAGCCGAGATGAGCAAGGCCGCCAAGCCCATGAAATCATATCTCGTCGAACAGACTGCGGTGGGATCATCGGTACGGTGGGTGACCGCTTCCGACCGTGCCCCCATCGCTGCTGCGCTACAGTTAGCCTTAGAGGATTTGATGGGGAAAATTGAGGCGGACCGACTACTCTACATCGATCCAACAGAGCGGCCGTAACAGTTCCTACGACCTGTCGTCAGTCCACGCTCATATCTGAGCAGCTTGGTTGACCCTCGCATCATTGTGAGAGTCGGCGCCATTGTTTGAGGTTTCTGCTGCTGACGATTCCACATACTCGGGACAATCGAGGCGGAACGCCTGATCTCCAAACGCAACGTTGTAGAAGTCACAATGATGAGGTTGGGCCGATTCCGCATAGACATGCGGGCGGAAGTGTTCGCAAGAAACGCACATACGCGCGACCGGGATTTCTCCCTGCAGTTGGAGCGCGCGAATCAGCTTCACGAGTGTGGTGAGAAGGGCGACCTGCTCTTGCGCCGATAGATTCCCGGCGGCAGACGCAAGAATCTCGGGCCATCGGTTTTCCACGTGACCTGCTTTTGCCCCGAGCGCGGTCAGATGAACGGTCACGACGCGGTTGTCGACTTCTCGGCGACGCCGGCGAACCAACCGTTTGTGTTCAAGCGTTCGAATGACTTCTGAGGCAGTGGGCAGTTTGACGGAGAGTTCTCGGGCAATCGTCGAGACGGTCGCCGAATGATTCGGTCGAGAACGGAGAAACGTCAGCACTTGAATTTGCAACGGGCCAATACCCTGCCGTCCCTTCCTTCTCCAGGTTCGGCTCTTCATCGCCAAACCGATTTTCGAAAGCCCAGTCACCAAACGATCAGGGAGCGAGTCTTGATCGATCTTTATCAATGCCGTCATGGCTGCCATACTCCCCCCTCTCCCTGCTGCCGGTAGGAGTTAGTCTATTGCGCTTTCCTCTTTCCCGTCAAGTCTGTTTCGTCGGCCGTTCCTGCATCTCCTACTTCCGGTGTCAGCGGACCACAAGCACCCCACAGTGGGCATGTTGAACCACACGAGTGGATACGCTGCCGAGCACCACGCGGCGGATTGCGCCCAACCCCTTGGCTCCGGTGACAATAAGGTCGGCCTTGTTCTTGGTGGCCACTGTCAGAATCTCGTCCGCCGGCTTCCCAAGTCTCAAGACTTCGTGTATCTGGAAGCCTGTTTTCGCGAGCTTATCTCCACAGCGCCGCACCAGAGCTTTCCCGGCTTCCTTTACTTCTGGATACCTCAAATAGGCTATCGCGTGCACAACGGTCACCAGCACCGGTTCCCGATCCGGGCCATCGGGCGTCGGATTGACATGACGCATTAGAAACTTGGCCGCCTTATCCGACGCTGCCGACCCGTCGATCGCCAGGACCACATGTCGGACAGGCCGGGGATTCTCTTTCACCACCAGTACAGAACATGGCGCATGGTGGATGGCGTGATTTGAGATACTGCCCAGCATGAAGCGATCAAGAGCATCCAAACCCCGTGACCCGATCGACAACAGTCCTACACCGCGCCGCGCATGCTTGAGAATCGTCTCCGCCACGCCGCCTCTATCCACCGTAACCGTTCCCTCTAGACCGAGCGTGGACAATAACTCTTCCGATTCCTTCTTGGTGGACTTGGCTGTTGTCTCTATCCGCTTCACTTCCGACTGAAGATATCGTTCGGTACCGACGATCATCGGTTGAATCATAAAAGGAGCCCGAAGGCTCGCCACATCGACGACATGCAGCGCATGCACGACAGGCTGAACGAGGAACGGTATCTCTGCCACCCATTTGATCGCCCACGTGCCGAACTTCGATCCATCAGTTGCCGCGAGAACCTTCATGTTTTCATATCCTTTTGTTCGACGAGATGTGTCCAACTCGCTCAGAGGACTGCGGCGAACCGTTCTCGAAACGCCGCTGCCGAGAGGCCGGACAAGTCGCTATATCGCCCCAATGTGTCTGGATTGCTCAAGTCGTCCGGTGTAAGCCGAATCATGTATTGTCGGGCGATTTGATAGGACTGCGAATCGACATCCACCATCCTGACTCTGGTCCGTCCTGTCGCGGAGTCCACCATCTGCCTGAACGGAATCGGGACGAACCGTCCATTCTGGATCGACACCATCGCTGATGTCCCGCCGTCGAGCAGATATTGAGCGGCACAATACCCGAGGTCACGCGTGTATTCGATGTCGTAGGGAATCGGATCCGCGCAACGGAGTTCATAGCCCACGTTCTTTGCCACGACAGCAAAAGAAAGTCCCAGCGCATGGAGCTGTTTCGTCAGTTCACGCCGCAAGACACTGCCGACATCCACTTCGTTCAACCGCAAATGACCATGCTCGTCTCGTTCGACATACTCCAACCCTCCAAGATCACGAGGATCGAGAATTTCGATCAGTCCCTCGGCCAGCACCACCACCCCGTCGGCCTGACCGTGTTCCAGCCGCTTAATCATCGTCCCGATCAAGAGATCGACGACTCGTTGAAGTCTCACCGGCCTCTCTCGAAACTCCTCAGGAATAATCGTGAGCGTGGCACCGGCTGCCTTTCCGATCCCTAATGCAAGATGCCCGGCCTTGCGCCCCATGGTCACCACCAGGTACCAGTGTGTCGTGGTGCGGGCATCCACCATCAAGTTCTTCACGATCTCGACACCGACGTGACGGGCCGTCTGAAACCCGAATGTGGGAATCCCATGGGGAAGATCCAGATCGTTGTCGATCGTCTTGGGGACGTGGATGACTTGAAGTTGACCGCCGGATCGCTCCTCCAACTTCATGGCCGAAAACGCAGTATCGTCCCCGCCGATCGTCATCAAACGCGTGATGCCCAGGCGCTTCAGAGAAAACAATACGTTGTCGAGATGCTCCGCAGTTTTCGTCGGGTTCGCACGTGACGTACCCAGAAAAGACCCGCCTCGAAAATGGATCCGGCTGACATCCTCGATCGAGAGCGGCCGTACTTGTCCCGTACTCCCTTCCATGAGCCATTTGAATCCATCGATCAGCCCGAGCACATCGGAGCCTCCAAGAGTGCTGCAGATCGTTGCCGCGCTGATCACACTATTGATCCCAGGAGCCGGCCCTCCACCGATCAGAATGCCGACGGTCGGACGCTGCTCTGTCATCTGCTTCTCCTTAGACTACTTCCCATCGGCCCTCCTACTTCTTGATGACCTGCGGCATGGTTGTATACTCCATCCCCTTGTGATGGCAAGCGGGCCGGCCCAGAGGGACAGCGCGACACATTGATGAACCATGACGCAGGCTTGGCGTCATGGATACCGCCCTTCGCATAGCGAAGGCGGATCATTCAGGCTTTTCTTCCAATCCAACATGTGCGCGAAGACGATTGTAATTGAACGCCGGCTTGCCCAACCGCCAAAGACCCGGATCATGCTGAGCCATTTCATCGATCAACGCAGCGACCACGCCACGCATGGTGGGAATTGCGGCCGCATGTCGCGGGGTTTGCCCGCCGAGCGCGAGATGAGGCTGATCCGACCATTCAAGGTAGGCTTTCTCAAGAAACTGATTGAGCAGCATGTTGTCTTCTTCCCGTGTCACGACCAGCGTTGGCGGCTCACCAGATAGGAGCTCGGCTACCGACAGTTGCCGAGCGGGTAGCACCAGCGTCTCACCTCGGAAATGCAGTGAAAATCCAAATGAGGCCGCAAGTCGATGCTTGATCTGGTCAAGTCGTTCCGGACTGTTGCATTCCACGATGAGCTGCGAAGAGGTCAGCGTCAGTTTCGCCACAATGAATGCGGGAACCCCAGTCGTGTCCCGCTGAACCCACGTTCGTGTCAAGGGAACGGTTCTACCGATGCCCGCCTGCGCTTCAACTGGAAGCAATGGCTTTTCCGATTCAAACTCGCTCATGGAGGACAACGTTTCAGCGAACAATCGATACGCATGATGGTCGTAGAGCGCGACGGCATACAGATACGGTCGGCCGCCAGAATCGCGATAGCCGATGTGGACGACCGCGTCCACCACGGCATCCAGGCGCCGCTGCGCGAACGCCCAGAGAATCATATAGCCGAAGCGCTTGGCAAACTCCTTCCACTCCCCCAGCGCAAAGGATCCGGTGGTTATTTCCATTTCTCGACGCCATTCGGACGTCATATTGAGCAATGCTTCAGCATCCGCCTGTGACAGGGCGATTCCGCCTCCAGCCCAGACTGCCTTGTCGGGTTCCTGTGTGTTCGGATCATGAATAACCCGGGTGAGCAACGGACGGTCCATCGCAAACTCCTTGACGAATCCCTCTCCAGGCAACACCACTCTCATCCCATCGGCAAGCGATCGCAGCACGAGATCTTCGCCAGGCGTCGGTGTCGAGGTCGGTTTCAGCACGTCGAGATGCGAATGTTTCAACGGATCGAGCCACTGCCGTTCTTCATTGGGGATATGCTCGGTGATGACGTCCCGCAGCTGTTCGATAAGTGTCAGCTGCCCGTCTTCCGGATAGAAATCGCAGAACAGGTAGAGACTCGCCAGTTCTGTTTCCTGCTCAAGTAGCGGAACAAGCCTGCCTGTTCCCCCTTGCAGATAGGGCTTCAGCGCCCGCGCGAACGCCAGTTCCCGCTGCAATCTAAATTCCGGCTCGAGAGAGAGCGCTTCCAAACGCGCGAGGACTGCATCGAGAGACGGAGGCCGCGGGCTCCAGAACCCGGCCGGCTGCTCATTCACGCGCTTCATGGATTTCTGTCATGACGATTTCCTCCGCATCGAGCCAATCTCGGAGAGCGCCCCCTTCTTGACGGCCCCGCTCCTCCCAGAGCTCATAGGCTTTGTGCGAGATCCGTTCCCACATTCCATCCGGCAATTCGATGGGCTTCACGGCCTTCTTTACTACAGAAGAGGATCGTCTGCTCCCTTTGCTGGTTTTCTTCGTTGCCTTTTGCATAACTCGCTCCTCAATTAAACGTCTAAACGTCCGTTGGTGACTCCCTGGAAAGGACACGGCGATGGCCCGGCCGAAACTTCGGGCTCCTGACGGTCAGCACAGGGCAAGAGGATCTCCGAAGGACGGACTCCGTGACACTGCCGAATAACGTACGAGACAACCCACGGCGTCCATGAGTCCCCATGACAATTACATCAATGCCTTGGGCCGTCGCCGCATCAAGAATTGAATCAGCCGGTAGTCCACCCACGATGAGGAAGTCGGACACGAGGCCAGCGGAAGTGAGTGCGGAGACGACGTCCGATAACCGCTTCGTGAACACGGTCTTGATTGATTCCCGTGTTTCCACATGAGAAAGAGTGAAATCCAATCCGTATGAAACCGGCTCCAACACGTGAAGAATTTTCACGGAAGCTTTCAGTCGTTGAGCAACCATGGCTCCATACTCCAGCGCGTCGAGTGAGCAGTCTGAAAAATCGATCGGCACCAGAAGCCGGTGGAGACCCGCATGATCGCGTCGGCTCTGGTCAGCCGGCTCCCCCCCAGTTCCTTCGGCGCGCACAGCCAGCACCGGGCAGGGTGCCGCCCGGATGATTCGTTCCGCCGTACTACCCAGCAGGACATGTGCCAGGCCGGTCTTCCCTCTCGTACCCACGACAATCAGATCCGTATCCTCGGCGCTTGCCGCCGCAAGTACTCCTTCACTCGGGATGCCCCTCGTCATCCTGGTCTGAACCGAGATCCCGTGATCGGTAGCCCGTGCTTTCAACTCGGCCAGTTCGTCCGTGGCCCGCTTCGTCATCTCACCCAAATACAACCGATTGACGGGACTCTCAGAGTCGAGCCCAGGTAGAAATTCCAACACATGCATGACGGTCAGGGTAGCCGGCCATGATTGGGCCAGAGAGACCGCATAGGCCTCCGCTTCCGCTGCTCCCGGAGACCCATCCGTCGCAAAGAGAATTCTTGGCATTGCTTCAGCCAGGCTCACGCGGCCTCCACACTCAACAAGAATAGTTCCCCACTCATCGTCAGTATCTCGTCCTCTTGAGGGAGCAAAGGTGATGCCATCCACGATATGGTGGGACGAATGCTGATGATTGAAGAACCCGCGAATCTGTCATTCTCATTCTCGCCCTCAGCCAAACGTTCCGCCTTCTGAGAAGAGGATCTCTGCTACAACGGTTGTTCGCCCGCTGTAGCAGAAGGCGCCATTCCCTGGAAAGCCCGTCCTCCTTCACTGCGTCCAGCCCAGCACTTCGGGATGTTATGGAGCGGCATTGGACTTGCTGAAGGTCATCTTCAGGAGGAGAGCGATGACGCGCGCGCAACGCCTTTTGCTTGGAGCCGTGGGATTGGCTATCGCGATCGTGATCTATTTTGTCTTCTTCTGTCCCTCGGAGTGCCGGTGAGATCAAACCCGAAAGAGGAGAGTGCCGACTGCTGAAACAGGTCAGGAAGCCTACAGACTGAAGGTGACTCCATGAAAATATTGCTCACTGTCGACGGTTCCGACCATTCGTATGAAGCGGTCCGGTCCCTCAACTACCTGGCGCGCGCCGAGGAACTGCACATTGTGCACGTACTCGATGTCCCCAGTCCGGCCTATCCCATGATGATGCCGGAGGTGGCGCAAGAACTCTACGAGACGGTCGAGCGAAATATGCGCGATGACGGGACTCGTTTACTGGATCGCATTATGTCATTACTCCCATTGGATGTTGGGCCAGTCACAAAGCATCTGGTCGTCGGATCTCCGGCGGATCAGATCGTCACACTAGCGGATCAGCTGAAGGTGGATCTGATTCTTTTAGGTACCAGGGGTCTTGGACCGATCAAGGAACGGCTCATTGGAAGCGTCTCCCATCGAGTGCTGACCTTTGGACCGGGTGCGAAGCTGATTCTTCCCGGTCCCTTGAAGACGCTTCATCGAATACTGCTTCCCCTACAAGGAACCTATGACGCAGACCATGCCCTAGCCTTCCTTCAACAGAAGCCCTTTCGCGACCCACCCATGATAACCTTGTTCACTGTCCTTCCCCATACCAGGCCTCCCTGGCCAGTGGATGCCGTTTCAGCTGAGCACATGGAAACCCATTCCCTCCGCAAGGCAAAAGACTTTCTCGACGAGACAGCCGCCAAGCTCGGAGCGTCAGGCTACTCGACCCACGTGTCTGCCACATTAGGCACACCCGTTGATGGAATTCTTCAGGAAGCCAGGGCCTTGAATCCAGACCTTATTCTCACGGGATCCCGAGCGCGCCGCGGCCTCACCCGTATGGTGCTCGGCAGCGTTTCACACGCTCTGTTGCACCAGGGGATCTATCCGCTCATGATTTTCGGCTGATTGTCGAAAGGGTCGCACCATGCCGATGTACGACTACAAATGTCTCGATTGTGGGAAAGAATCACGGATCGTCGTGACGCTGAAAGAGCATGAGCGCGGCGAGGTGACATGCCTGGCGTGCGGAAGCAAGAAGCTGCAACAACTTTTCAGCCCGTTCATCGCTCACACCACAAAGAAAAGTTAGCACCATGCTTACAACGACGCGGCGGTTCATACGGCATCGATTGCTCGCGGCAGCGCTCCTCGGATTCTGCATGGTGAACGGTCCGGCAGCCTCCCCTGTGGATGCCCAAGACTATCCTCCAGACATCGCGCGCGGAAAAGCAGTGTACGAACGTCACTGTCAGAACTGTCATGGCCCGACCGGTCGAGGCGACGGTCCTGACGCCGCCCCCTTGAAAGTGCCACCAGCCGATTTTCAGCGATTCCGGTCGTTTCTGAAATCCGATGAAGAATTACTGCGAACCATCGAGCATGGCGTTGTCTTCAGTCCGATGCATTCGTGGCGCGGCCAGCTCACCGACGGAGAAATGCAGGACGTCGTCGCGCACATTCGCCTTCTGTCGCAGTAGGCACTATGACCGGTTTATCGATTCATGAGATCCTCCAATTTCGCGATGACTCCTACAACCATCTCCCTCACGCCCTCTGATGCGTTGCTCCTTACGGATATCCAGAAGGATTTTCTTCCACGAGGGGCGCTCGGCATCAGAGACGGCGATGAAATTATTCCGATCCTGGAGCATTATGTCTGCCGATTTGCAGCTTGCGGTCTTTCGATTTTCCTGACGCGCGACTGGCATCCGCCGGACCATTGCTCTTTCGTGTCCCAAGGAGGCCCGTGGCCGACGCATTGTGTGGCAGGTTCCCCCGGCGCGTTACCACCGTCGTCGTTTGTTACACCGTCATCGGCGGTCATCATTTACAAAGCCATCGACCGAGATCAAGAAGCCTATTCAGCCTTCCACAACACCAGTTTGGATCGTCATCTACGAGCCCTCCACGTGCAGCGCCTCTTCATCGGCGGATTGGCGACCGACTATTGTGTCTTGCACTCGGTGAAGAATGCTCGGACACTGGGCTATGACGTTTGCTTGCTGATGGACGGGATCAAGGCGGTCAACCTCCAGCCTGACGACGGTCATCTCGCAGAGAAGGTGATGATCAGCCTGGGAGCTGTGCCCGTTCGATGGGAGATGCTCGAAGCATGAAGCCTTCGACCAGCGTCCTGCTGACCGATCTGTATGAGCTCACGATGGCTCAAGCGTACCTGGAACAGGGGATGGACAAGCCGGCTGTGTTCGAGCTCTTCGTCCGTAAACTCCCCGCCCACCGGAACTTCTTGGTGGCCGCCGGTCTTGAACAGGTGTTGGATTACCTCTCAACGCTGCGCGTGACGCAGGAAGAACTTGCCTGGCTTGATCAATCGGGGCAGTGTAGCCGGAGGTTCCTTCATTACCTGGAAGCCCTGCGATTCACCGGGGATGTGGAAGCCATGCCCGAAGGAACCCTGTTCTTCCCTCCTGAGCCCATCCTCAGAATCGTCGCATCGCTCCCACTGGCCCAGCTCGTCGAAAGCCGTGTCATAAACCTGCTGAACTTTCAGACCATGGTGGCCTCCAAGGCGGCACGTTCGGTGCTGGCGGCAGAAGGAAAGCCGCTCATCGATTTTGGGCTGCGCCGCGCGCATGGCGCCGAAGCCGGTCTCCTGGCCGCGCGAGCCAGCTACGTGGCCGGCTTCGCCGGAACGGCGACCGTATTGGCCGGCATGGCGTTTGGCATTCCTCTGTACGGCACGATGGCCCATTCGTTCGTCCAGGCTCACGAAGTTGAGGTCGACGCCTTCGAGCACTATGCCCAGGCACAACCGGAGAACGTCGTTCTCTTGATCGACACCTATGATACCGAAGCTGCCGCGCACAAAGTCGTCTCGCTGGCTCCAATGCTCAAAGGCAAGGGGATTACGGTGAAGGGCGTCCGACTCGACAGCGGAGATCTCGCCGACCATGCTCAAAAAGTTCGACGTATCTTGGACGAAGGCGGTTTGGCTCATGTACAGATCCTTGCCAGCGGAAACCTCGATGAATACCGCGTGAGGGATTTCGTCCAAAGCGGTGCGCCGATCGATAGCCTCGCCGTCGGCACGGCGATGACCACCTCATCTGATGCCCCCTCACTGGACTGCGCCTACAAACTCCAAGAATATGCGGGCCGTCCCTGCCGCAAACGATCAGAAGGCAAGGCCACCTGGCCCGGCCGCAAACAAGTCTACCGGTACTATTCGGGCAATGGGCGTTTGACCCACGACTTCCTCACGACACACGATGATCAACTGTCCGGCGAACCGCTCCTCCAACCGGTCATGAAGGAGGGCCGCCCTCTTGCCGCATCACCAGGCTTGGCCGAGGTGCGCCGCCATGCAGCAACGCAGCTGGAGCAACTTCCTGAATCGTTACGAGCCCTTGAGATGGTGTCGGCCTATGACGTTCGGATCTCTTCGGCGTTGCAGAGCCTGGCCCAGGCAGTTGACCGCAATATTTAACACCGAAGGAGCACAAGATGACGCGCCCCGCTATACCGACCGTCTTTATGGGAATCATCATACTCATCGGATTTGCCGCCACCTGGGCGGGAGCGGCCGGCCCATCGGCTTCCAGCACCAAATCGTTCGTGGGTCCTCCTTGCAAGAGTCTCTACAAGAAGAAATCCATTCCAGCGAAGACGCTGCATGCCCTCGTGCGTTCGCACGAACGATGGGTGGAATATCGAGGCAACGCGAATGCCAAACGCGCCGAGCTCTGCCAAGCCGACCTCAGCCGAGCATTACTCGCGGGGGCGAATCTCGAACGGGCGGACCTTGAAGGCACCATCTTACGTCAAGCGAACCTGTCTCAGGCCACTCTGATTCAGGCGAGTCTTGAGGGGGCCGACCTCACCAAAGCCATCCTTGAGGACAGTAACCTCTCCGGAGCCGATCTGCGTCGTGCCCGACTCGCGGGCGCGAATCTCTTTCGCGCCATCGGCGATGAAGCCGCTCTCTTTGACGCCGTCTTCATCGGCGCGACGATGCACGAGTCGACATTCGAGCGGGCTCAGCTGGAGGGGGCCGATCTCACGGCTGCCGACTTGACCGACAGCAACTTCGTCGAAGCCCATTTTTACGGAGCGACGCTGAAAGACGCCGTCCTGGTGAATGCTGATCTATCGGGCGCCGACCTGCGTCGTGCTGTCCTGACCAACGCCAATCTCTATCGGGCCAGCCTTCAGGGTGCGCTGCTGGACCATACGCAACTCGATCGGACCCATCTCATCGAAGCCGACTTAGAAAGCGCCTACCTGGACGAGGCAAACTTGCGCGAGGCCAACCTGAAGGATGCCATTCTTCGCGGTGCCGACCTGCGATACGCCAGTTTGTATGACGCAGACCTGCATAATACCGACCTAGAGGGCGCCAACATGGAAGAAGCCAATCTGGTCAGGGCGCGCGTGAGCTCCGCAAAACTCCGGATGGCCATTCTGTATCACGCCACCCTCGATGAAGCCGATTTCCGCGACGCCCACATCAACCGCGCGGTCTTTATCGGAGCCAAGGGATTGAGCGTCAACTTCACGAACGGCGATTTGAGCGAGATCTACGCTCCAAAATCTTCCCTCCGTCACGCTCAGTTCAACAGGGCCAACCTGGAATCGGCCAATTTCGTCGGAGCAGATCTGAGCAGAGCGAGCTTCACCGATGCAAATTTGGCTCACGCGAATCTCCAAGACGTGAACCTTCACGATGCCGTCCTCGCCGGAGCCGATTTGAGCGAGGCTCGGCTGGACTCCGCGGACTTGCGTCACGCGAACTTCAGGGGCGCTAACCTCTCCTCGGTCATCGGTCTCACACAGTCACAACTCAATGCCGCCTGCGTCGATGACCAGACCAAACTGCCGCCGGCGCTCAGCCGTCCGGCTCCCTGCAATGCTGCAAAGAAGCGGACTAAGCCATGACGGCCCCACATGAACACAATGTACAGGTCACGAAAGGGAAACTTGTTCTGGAGGGTATCCTCGGCCTGCCGACCGTCGCACGCGGGGTGGTCATCTTTGCACACGGGAGCGGGAGCGGGCGGTTCAGCCCTCGCAACAACTTCGTCGCCCGACGACTGCAGCAAGATGGACTCGGCACGCTCCTGCTCGATTTGTTGACTGAAGAGGAAGCGGACGATCGGCGCAAGGTGTTTGATATCAATCTGCTGGCAGACAGACTCCTGCTGGCGAAAGGCTGGCTGGTCGAGGAACCACGGACGAAGAACACGGGAATCGGCTATTTTGGAGCCAGCACCGGCGCCGGAGCAGCCCTGCAAGCCGCAGCGCGAAATCCGTCGAACATCAGGGCCGTCGTGTCACGAGGGGGACGACCGGACCTGGCTAAATCTTATCTGCCGTCGGTCGCCGCTCCGACCTTGTTGATCGTCGGAGGCCACGATGAACCGGTCATTGACATGAACCAGGCAGCGTATGATTGGCTGACCTGTGAAAAGAAATTGGTCATCATCCCCGGGGCAACACACCTGTTCGAGGAGCCTGGGACCTTGGAACAGGTGGCGGAACATGCAGGAAGGTGGTTTGTACGGTACCTCGTTTGAGGAGCCCTGCTGAGGCTATTGGTTTATGAGAGCACGGTGTTCCTGACAACCTCCATAATTCTCTCCGCTGCTTCTGTCGCTGAGACCTTCGTCGTATCAATGTGCACTTCCGGACTCAGTGGTGCCTCGTAGGGATCCTGTAATCCTGGAACGGTCGCCGATTCGCCTCGCTGCCCGCGCCGATAGGTTCCCTTGTAGTCACGCTGCCTCGCCAGTTCCAACGGACATTCCACGGCCACCTCGATGAACCTCGGGATCAGACTCCTGGCAAAATCCCGATAGGCCCGCCGGTTGGCTGTCGCATCGAAGATCACCGTCACACCATGCGAGACCAGTTTCGCACCCATGAACGCGAGTGCACGATAGAACAGATCTCGTTCTCCGCCACTGTAGGTTGGATGAGGTGTCAAGATTCGCCGGACGGCATCCGATTCGAATACTTCGACGGAACGGATTTCTTCCAGCCTCGGCTTCAGTGCGGCCGCAATGGTGCTCTTTCCGGACGCGGGCAGGCCGGTGAGCCAGATGGCAACGCCTGGCATTCTATTCATACACATGACCCCGCGATCGACAATCAGCCGTCGGCCCGTCTTCGCGTGTTAATTCCGTGGGCTATTGGCCGAGACCTCATCATCCCTGGCAGTACTCATTCACCCGTTCCGGCTCAAATCGCGGTACATCGAGAACATTTTCAATGAAGCGAAAGAGGCTTCGTCTGACGTCCATCGACAAATTGGGATACCAGAGCGGGCTGGCCACGACCAGGCCGCGAAAGGCGAAGAACGGCGCCGCCGTTTCAGTGATCTCCTCGTCGCCGCTGGCTTCCATGTAGGTGTCCCAGAACAACCGGAAGAGAACTTCGAACGGTCCCCGGAGCTTGCCCCAGCTGATCAGTGAGTTCAGCAGATAATTGATCGTCATCGCAGTGATGTCGTCGGCCGGTTCGCCCCATTCTCCCCGTGAGCGATCCAACACAGCAAAATCCGTCCCCGCGCGGAACAGCACATTGTACGGATGGAAATCCCCGTGAACCTGAGAAAGTCGATTGGTGTTTTCGCGAAGGCGCCAACGCCAACGATTGCACGCGTCCTCCACCGTTCGCAGCAGATCGCCCGTGATAAAGCCACAGCGCGCCGGATAGCTGTCGGTCAGTCCCATGATGCATTCGCCGTGACCGATCAATTCACGCAGCCGACGCTTATATAGATCCGCGTCACGCCGTTTCTTTGCATGGATGCGGGCCAAGTAACGTGCCAACGCGACGGTGCGTTGGCGATCCAACTTACGCAGCCTTTTGCCTGTCGCCAGCCGCGCAAGATCCCCATGATAACTCACGCCGTCGGTCCATTCGTTCAACACAAAAACTTCACGCGCCTCGGCGATGGAAAAGAGCGCCTGTTTGGCATCGAATGCGCCCACATCCAGGGCCTTCACATGGCGCGGCAGGCGTCCATACGAATCGTAGTCCCACAACATGGCTTGTCCGCGATCAGCCATATGTTCGTGCCCAAACGGGCCGGGCTTCATGGTTTCAAGTACGGCGGACTGGACCCGACGTCCGATTTGGAACGTCAATTTGACCGGTGTACCGTACCCATAACGCTTCTGTTCTCCCTTGGAGCTCTCTTTGCCGATCACTCCATAGGACAGCAAGCTGACCTTTGGGCCAAAGCGGGCCTGTAGGTAACGTTCCAAGGCTGACTTCCTCAACACCGGCATGCTGAGAGCCATCGCAATTCACGTTCCCGACATAGCTCTTTCGAACCCTCGAGAAGGTCGCTGAATGCAGGCATACTGGCGCGTTGGGCTCCACCGATGAACAGGTCACTGTGGAAAAATGCACCATGTTGGAGCCGCTGGGAAAGCTCGGGGATCAGGAAATATCTGCGCCCGCTGATTTGCCCATACCGTCCAACCCGTCTCAAGTCGGCACATCGTTTGCTGACTCCGCTTGATGAAAGGGACGGAATTGTCTGGATGTGGAGGCGCTATGAAACTTGAGATTGAAAGCCGCAATGTCGCAATGACCCCCCGCTGGAAGACCGAGATTGAAGCCCGTATGGAAGACCTCCAACGGGGGCACGAGGATTTGATTCACGGCCGAGTGACGTTGACTAAGAATCGGCATCACAAGAAACTTGCGAACGTGGCGGAGGCACTGGTCGTGGTCACCCTGCCCGGACGTCATACCATGACGGCCCGAAAGGAAGACAAGACTTTCGAGGAGGCCATGCGCTCTGCGTTTCATGCCGTGAGCATCGAACTCCGCAAGTATCGAGAAAAACGTGCGAAGACCGAGATTCGACTGTCACCGGTGCCGCCTCATCGCGGTGTGATCTGCAAGCTCTTTCCCAAGGAGCAATACGGCTTCATCCTGAAAGAAGGAGGCGGCGAGGTCTATTTTCATGCGAATGCGCTGCAGAGGGTCGCCTTCGGCCAACTGGAGGATGGCATCGAGGTCCTCTTCTGCGAAGAGCAAGGAAAGAAGGGCCTACAGGCGACCGTCGTGACCCTCCCGCCTCCCATGACGACAAGAGTGTCCTCATGACGATGGAGAAGTTCAAAGTGCCAACGTCGATGCTCGCCCCCGTGATCGACTCGGGACAACTCGGGTTCGAGGATACGGGCGAACTGGAGCCCCTCACTGAAATCATCGGGCAGGAACGGGCTGTTGAGGCGCTGGAATTCGGGCTGCACATGAAGAGCCCAGGGTTCAATCTCTACGTATCGGGTCCTGTCGGCACGGGAAAGGGCACGCTCGTTCGGCAGATGGTCAAGCGGATGGCTCTGGGCGCTCCTGCACCACCAGACTGGTGCTACGTGAATACTTTCCAAGATCCTTCTCGACCGACCTGTCTCGCTCTTCCGGCGGGACAGGGTGCCTCGTTCAAGCAAGAGATGGCGGGATTCATCGAAGGATTGCGGCGCGACATTCCCTTGGCATTTGAAAGTAAGAACTATCTCGATTCCAAAGCCAAGGTACACGACGAGATCGACGCGAAGAAAAAAGCGCTCTTCCATGAATTGGAGGAACTCACCCGTACTCGTGGGTTCGGCTTTGAGGAAACCTCGGTGGGTTTCGGGATTGTCCCGCTCAAGGCCGGCCACCCCATGACAGACGCCGACATGACGGCCATGACCGAGGAGGACCAACGGGACTTGAATGAACGGCGTAAGGCCCTAGAAGGTGAGATCCGCGAATTCCACATCCGCATCCACGGCCTCGAGAAAGACGCCGAACACCAGCGGCACCACCTGGACCGCCAATTGGTCATGAATGTCTTGGAAGGCCGTTATGAAATCATGCGACAGGCCTACCAAGAGATGACGGAGGTCTCGACATTCTTAGAGCATGTTCGTAACGACATCGTCCACCACTACAAAGATTTTCTGCCGCGCGAAGGCCCCACTATTGCCATACCCGGAGTGGAATTCAAACGACCCGACATGTCGCGCTTCCTCGTCAATCTCATCGTGCAGCACGACCCGACGGAAGGCGCCCCCGTTATCGACGAATCACACCCGACCTATACAAATCTCATCGGGAAGATCGAACGGCGGGCTCACATGGGCGTAATGTACACCGACTTCACGGAGATCCGTGCGGGCGCCGTCCTGCTGGCCAACGGTGGCTACTTGATCGTGAACGCCTTGGACATGCTGCGCCAACCTTTCTCGTGGGATGCGTTAAAGCGCGTGATCAAGACCGGCGAGGTGAAAATTGAGGACCCCAGTGAATTCTACGGATTCTCGACGGCGGGGCTTAGGCCGCAACCTGTCCCGGTGAATGTCAAGGTCATCATGGTCGGGCCGCCCATCCTGTACCACTTGCTCCAGGCCTATGAGGAAGATTTCGGCAAACTGTTCAAGGTGAAAGTGGACTTCGACACCGAAGTGGTGAGAAGCGAGCGGCAGGACCGTCAATATGCCAGATTCATCGCCAAACTCTGCCGTGAAGAGGGACTGCCGCATTTCGGAGCCGATGCCGTGGCCGAAATCATCCGGCAAGGGCTCCGTTTTGCAGATCGACACGACCGGCTGTCGTTGCGGTTCAGCCTGGTAAGTGATCTGATCCGCGAAGCCGGCTACTGGGCAAGGAAAGAAGGACATTCGTTCGTCACTCGGGCCGACGTCGATGCCGCCGTCACCCACAAGCGATATCGCTCGAATCTGGCGGAACACTGGATTCAGGATGAGATCAAAGAAGGCACGTTGATGGTCGATTTGGACGGCGACGTCGTCGGCCAGGTCAACGGTCTCTCAGTCCATCAGCTCGGAGACTATGCGTTCGGCCGTCCCACGCGCATCACGGCCCGAACCTATGTCGGGACAAAGGGCGTCATCGATATCCAGCGAGAGGCGGAACTTGCCGGAATGATCCACAGCAAGGGTGTCCTGACATTGGCCGGCTACCTTGCCGGGAAATTTGCCGGCACTCACCCTTTCGCGGTCAGTGCTTCGTTGACATTCGAGCAGACCTACTCGGAAGTGGAGGGCGACAGCGCCGCTGTGGCCGAGCTCGCCGCCATTCTCTCCAGCCTCGCCGATCTGCCGATCCATCAATGGCTCGCCGTCACCGGTTCCGTCAACCAATTGGGTGAAATCCAGCCGATCGGCGGCGTAAACGAAAAGATCGAAGGATTCTTTGAGTCCTGCTCACGCAAGGGCTTGACGGGAAAGCAGGGCGTGATCATCCCCTCTCGAAACACGAAACACCTGGCGCTTCGGCACGAGGTCGTGGAGGCCGTGGAATCAGCCCACTTCACCGTATATGCCGTAAATACGATGGAAGAAGCCCTAGAGCTGCTCACCGGCAGCGCTGCGGGGGAACGGGGGCTTGATGGCTCTTACCCGTTCGACAGCGTCTTCGGTCGCGCTGCGCAGCGATTGGAAGAAATGGCGCAGGCGGTGGCGGAGTGGAGTGAAGGGGAGGAGAATCCAGGCAAGCCGATGATCATCGGAAAACCATAGTCTGATCAACGAATAGCAGACCATAACCCCTGTCCCTGAAACTCGTGAGTATCTTAGTTCACTGTGTTTGAATGGTCATTTGCTGACCTCGTCTATTCTCACGCCGTCTCAGGGTTATTCGCATTGATTGGAAACTCAGAATACTGTTACAGTTTCCTTGGTGTATGCCTAAGCAATCCTTCATGCCGCGTTTTAGGCCGTCGTCCACTAAAATGGCCTTCCGTCAACGCATCATTCTGGAATCCCGTCGGCATTTCTTGGCTCATGGGTTTCGGGGCGTCACCATGGATGATCTTGCCCACGAGATGGCCATCAGCAAAAAGACGCTCTACGCCGGCTTTCCGAGCAAGACGGCTCTTGTGGAAGCCGTGATCCTTGAAAAGTTCAGGGACGTTGATGCCGATCTGAGTCGTATCACACTCACGTCCTCCTCAGATTGCCTCAGGGCACTCCGTCGTCTGCTCGAATGTGTGCAAGGACACATGGAGGAGATCCGACCGCCGTTCTTGCGCGACATTCGCCGCGAGATGCCGGATTTGTTTGCGGTGGTGGAAAGCCGGAGGCGGGACCTGATTCAGCGTCATTTCGGAAAAGTGTTCCTGGAAGGTCGTCGCGCGGGGATCATCCGTCAGGACATTCCGCCCAAGCTGGCGATCGACATTCTGCTCGGTGCGGTGCAGGCCGTGATGAATCCATCAAAAATAGAAGAGCTGGGTTCCACCCCCAAAACCATCTTTACCGCCATCATGCGGGTAGTCCTCGAAGGCTTGACCACGGAGAAAGCCAGACCGCTGCGAACAATCTGACTCGACAATTGGATGATGAAACGAATCCTGATCATACTTCTTGCGGCAGGAACGGTGATCACCGGGGGGTATCTCTATGTGCGCTCCTTGTCCGAACGCGAGGCAGACCATACCCTCAGAGTTGCAGGCAATATTGAGGCGCATGAGAGCGTGGTCAGCTTCAAGGTGCCGGGTCGTATCGTAGAGTTGCCCGTTCAAGAGGGCCAGCATGTCAACAAGGGAGACCTGCTGGCGCGCCTCGATGACGAAGATTACCGCCAGCAAGTGAGCGTGGACGAGGCGACCGTACGAACGCGAGAAGCTGAGCTGAAGTTGGCCTTGGCCGGAAACCGGAAGCAGCAGATCCAAGCGGTGAAACAATCTGTGATCGACGCGCAATCGGATCTCGAACTCAAACGTGCAGAATTCCGCCGACGCCGAGCCCTGCTCGATGAGCAAGCCGTGTCGCAAGAAGATGTCGACAGCGCGGAAACGCTGATGAAGCGGGCAGAAGCGACATATCGACGCCTCAAGGAAAATCAGGACGAGATTGTCGAGGGCACGCGCAAGGAGGAAATTGCTGTGCGACAAGCCAATCTCCAGCTGGCCCAGGAATACTTGGAGATGGCCGGCGTGAACTTGTCTTATACCGTGCTCTCGGCGCCGATCTCCGGAGTGGTCCTCGTGCGGCAGGCAGAGCTCGGCGAAGTTGTCTCTCGTGGAACGCCGGTCGTCTCGATCGCCGATGTCGACCGCCTCTGGATGCGAGGCTATATCAACGAGACGGATCTGGGTCGAATTCAGTGGGATCAACCGGCCACCGTTCGCACGGACACCTATCCCGACAAGAAGTACCACGGCCGCATCTCGTTTATTGCATCCCAAGCTGAATTCACGCCGAAAAGCGTCGAGACCTACAAAGAACGAGTCACCCTCGTCTATCGCATCAAGATCAACCTGGACAACCAGAACCGTGAGCTCAAGCCCGGAATGCCGGCTGAAGCGACCATCGACGCTCCACCGAAATAATGACGTATGCCTCCGACCGTCGCCGTCACAGATTTGACGAAACGCTTTTCGGGTATCACGGCTGTAGACCGTCTCACGTTCGAGGTGCAGGCCGGTGAGATCTTCGGGCTGGTCGGCCCCGACGGAGCCGGGAAGACCACGGCGTTACGAATGTTAGCCGGTGTCCTCACACCGGACGGCGGATCGGCCACTGTCGCCGGAGCCGACATTATCCATGATCCGGAAGCGGCAAAAGCCCGCCTCAGTTACATGCCACAGCGCTTCGGGCTTTATGAGGACTTGACCGTCAAGGAAAATATTCGCTTCTACGCAGACGTCTTCGGCGTGTCTCGCCCGGAACGGGTCGAGCGTTCTCAACGCTTGCTCGACGCCGCCGGCATGTGTCCTTTTACGAACCGCTTGGCAGGTAAGCTTTCAGGGGGCATGAAACAAAAGCTCGGACTCGTCTGTGCCCTCATCCACCGCCCGCAGGTGATCCTGCTCGACGAACCGACCAACGGTGTCGACCCGGTTTCGCGTCGAGATTTCTGGCGTATCCTGTATTCGCTGCTTGCCGAAGGGATTGCCATTGTGATGTCGACCTCCTACCTCGATGAAGCCGAACGATGCCATCGCGTGGCGTTGCTGCACCAAGGGCACATGCTGTATTGCGAAACGCCTGCGGAATTGAAGACCCACCTGCGCGGGACCATGCTGTCGGTTGTATCAGATGACGCCCGCCGCATTCGGACCGCCCTTGTCGGTGCAGACGGTGTCCTTCATGCATGGCTTGTCGGCGACGGCGTCCGTCTTGTAGTGGATGACGCCACACGCCGAATTCCCGAGCTTCGAGCGGCACTTCGGGCCGCACATCTGTCGTTCGACCGGCTGGAAGTCGTGAAACCCACCATCGAAGACTTGTTCGTTGCTGTTACATCGACAAGCAGCGGAGAGACCCCATGACGGATCTCCATACGACCGCGGTAAGTGTCCGCGATCTCGTCAAACGCTTCGGGGACTTCGTGGCGGTGGACCACATCAATCTGGAGGCACGTGCGGGAGAGGTGGTGGGCTTCTTGGGTCCAAACGGCGCCGGAAAATCCACGACGATCCGTATGCTGTGCGGCCTGCTTCGTCCAACCGCAGGACAGGCCTTGGTGGCTGGTTACGATGTGGCACGGGAGGCGGAACAGGTGCGTCGCCACATCGGGTACATGTCGCAAAAGTTTTCGCTCTACAACGATCTGCGGGTCATCGAAAACATTCGCTTTTTCGGCAGCATGTACGATGTGCCCGCGGCGATGTTCAAGGAGCGGGAGGCGTGGGTACTGGAGATGGCCGGGTTGGTCGGACGGGAATCGACGGTGACCGGCACCTTACCCAGTGGATGGAAACAGCGGCTCGCCTTGGGCTGCGCCGTGCTCCATCGCCCGCCGATTCTTTTCTTGGACGAGCCGACATCCGGGGTCGATCCGATCTCACGCCGTCAATTCTGGGAACTGATCCATGCCATGGCGGCCGACGGAGTGACCGTACTCGTCACTACGCATTACATGGACGAGGCTGAGTACTGCAACCGGCTCATTCTGATTTTTCACGGTAGGATCGTGGCTTCCGGATCGCCGAGCGAGTTGAAACAACAGACCATGACCGGCGAACTGCTGCTGATCGAATGCGATCCGCTGGGCCGGGCGCTCGATGCGCTCCAGCACGTTCCGGATATTCGGGACCTGGCTGTGTTCGGCAACGCCTTGCACGTTGTGGTTCAGCACGCCCAGACTGCGATCCCCCATCTTCGCGCTGTTTTGTCCGGACAAGGCGTCGCTGTATCAAGGATCGAGCCGATTCGTCCAAGCTTGGAAGACGTGTTCGTTTCATTGACCGCGCAATTGAGCGCGCACAGGAGCTAATGCGCTGCCATCGACTCCTCGCCATCATGCGTAAGGAAACGCTCCAGATTCGGCGCGATCTTCCCAGTCTGCTGATCACGGTGGCCATGCCGCTGCTGCTGATGCTGGCGTTCGGCTATGGCGTACGTTTCGACGTCCAACACATTCCGGTCTATGTGTACGACCGTGAGGGAAGTCAGCAAAGTCAGGACTTTCTGAAGCATTTTCAAGCCTCGGAGTATTTCTCCGTCATCAAGGCCGTGGACAGTTATCCGGCGCTGATCGACGCGCTCGACGCCGGAGCCTGCCGGCTTGCCATCGTCATACCCACGGATTTCTCTGAGCGATTGAATACCGGCGGATCCGTAGGCATCCAAGCCCTGGTCGATGCCACCGACAACAACACCGCCAATATCAGTCTCAGCTACAGCGAATCCATCGTTCAGGCGTATAACCAGCGACTCCGTTTGGACTGGGTTCAACGCCACGGGCAGGACGTCATGCCACCTCCTTTGAGGATCGACACGAGAACCTGGTTCAACGAAAACCTTGAAAGCACCGCCAATATCGTCCCTGGAGTCGTTGCTATCATCATGGCCGTGATCGGCTCATTTCTCACTTCGTTGACCATCGCTCGGGAATGGGAGCGCGGCACCATGGAACAGCTGGTGTCGACACCGGTCACGCCTATCGAACTGATGGTCGGCAAGCTCGTGCCGTATTTTGCGATCGGGCTCATCGATACCATGCTCTGCGCCGGTTTGGCGATCTGGTGGTTCGAGGTGCCGTTTCGCGGGCAATGGGGCGTGTTTGTCCTGAGCTGCACTCTGTTTTTACTCGTCGTCCTCGCTCTGGGATACGCCGTGTCGGTCGTGGCCAAGTCTCAACTGGCTGCCAGTCAAGCGGCCTTGATTGCCACGTTCCTGCCGGCCTTTCTGTTGTCGGGGTTTCTCTATCCTATCGATCAAATGCCGACCGTGATCCGGGTCATCACGCATGTGATCCCTGCGCGCTATTTCATGTCAGTCATTCGCGATGTCTTTCTCAAGGGATCGCCGCTCGTATATCTTCTGGATGATCTGCTCGCCTTGGCCCTCTTTGCCGCACTCTTGACACTCTTGGCCACGCGGGCGTTTCACAAAAAGCTGGCCTAGGATGCACATGTTGGGACGCCTTCGTGGCATGTTGATCAAAGAGTTCATCCAAGTCTTTCGGGACAAACGCACCCGCACGCTTTTGTTCGCGCCTCCCATTATTCAGATGCTCATCTTCGGCTACGCCGCAACCTTGGACGTCCACCACATTCCCACCGCGGTGTTGGATTACGATCATAGCCAAGTGAGCCGCGATCTCGTGTCCCGTTTTACCGCAAGTCCCTACTTCGATGTTCGGGCATACCTGAACGATCGTCAGCAGATTCGAGATTGGATCGATCGCGGAGAGGTCACGGTGGCCCTCCAGATCAACGCAGGCTTTGCTCAAGACCTCGGGAAAGGGCAGACGGCGCGGCTTCAAGTGATCGTGGACAGCAGTAATTCGAATACGGCTCTCATTGCCGTCGGCTATATCAACCAAATCGCGGCCCGATTCGCTCAAGAGTTTCAACAGGCACATCTTCTCCGCACATCGCCCTATGCTTCATCGCAAATTCCTTCGATCGTTCTCGAGCGGCGTCCGTTGTACAACGTGAATTTCGACAGTCAGTGGTTTTTCGTGCCCGGTGTGATCGGCAATTTGATTTTGGTCATGGTCGTGAGCCTGACAGCGTTTGCCGTGGTCCGCGAGCGGGAAATCGGCACGCTCGAACAGATTATGGTCACACCCATCGGCCGCATGGAGTTCATTCTCGGCAAGACCGTCCCCTTCTTTCTGATCGGACTGCTCGACACCACTCTGATCTCGCTGGTGGGTACCCTCTGGTTCGGTGTGCCATTCCGTGGAAGCATTGGCGTCCTCGCGATCGGCGCCGTATTGTTCATCCTATGCATGTTGGGGATCGGACTCTTCATCTCCACTATTTCTAAGACCCAGCAGCAAGCGATGGTATCGGGATTTTTCTTCAACATGCCGGCCATTATGTTCTCCGGCTTCGGCACACCCATTAGCAGTATGCCGGATTGGATGCAAACACTCACCTATCTGAATCCGTTGCGCTATTTTCTGGAAGTGCTGCGGGGCATCTATCTAAAAGGCGTGGGCTTGGACGTGCTCTGGCCGCAGATGGTCGCCATGAGCCTCCTAGGCACGGCCATGTTGGCGATTAGCGTGACCCGCTTCCAGAAGTCCCTGGATTGACAGCGGCGGGGGGACAATTCGATCCCCCGCCTCCCGGTTCTACGCGGCAATTGTCCTAAGCGGACACTTCCGTCAACGCAATACCCAAGGCATCGGCAATGCCTTTGCCATACGCCGGATCGGCCTTGAGGCAGTGGCGGATATGGCGTATCTGGATGTCTCGAGGCGCCGCACCGATGGAACGAGCCGTGTTTTCAAACAGCAGTTGCTGCTGGGCGGTCGTCATTAACCGGAACAGCGCGCCGGGCTGCGAGAAGTAGTCTGTGTCTTCTCGGTGGTTCCAATGGTCTGCGCTGCCCTCCAAGCCGAGCGCTGGCTCGCGGAAATCCGGTTGCTCTTTCCATTCACCGGAGCTGTTCGGCTCATAACCGAGGGTGCCCCCATGATTACCGTCTACACGCATCGCGCCGTCTCGGTGGTAGCTGTGAGCCGGACACCGTGGAGCGTTCACCGGGATCAAATGGTGATTCACACCGAGTCGGTAGCGCTGCGCGTCGCCATAGCTGAAGAGACGACCCTGCAACATCTTGTCGGGTGAGAAGCCGATGCCCGGCACGACATTCGCCGGGTTGAACGCGGACTGTTCGACCTCGGCGAAGAAGTTTTCGGGGTTGCGGTTGAGTTCCATCACGCCGACCTCAATGAGGGGATAATCCCTGTGCGGCCACACTTTGGTCAGATCGAAGGGATGATAGGGCACCTTTGAAGCGTCGGCTTCCGGCATGATCTGCACCTGGAGCGTCCACTTGGGATAGTCGCCTTTCTCAATACTCTCGTAGAGGTCACGTTGGTGGCTTTCGCGGTCCTTGCCGATCAACGTCGCGGCCTCAGTATCGGTCAAGTTTTTGATGCCCTGTTGGCACTTGAAGTGGAACTTGACCCAGTGGCGTTCGCGCTTGGCGTTGATGAAACTGAAGGTATGGCTCCCGAAGCCGTGCATATGACGGTAAGTCGCCGGGATGCCGCGATCGCTCATGACGATCGTAATCTGATGCAGGGCTTCAGGCAGCGAGGTCCAGAAATCCCAGTTGTTCTTCGCGCTACGGAGGTTGGTGCGCGGGTCTCGCTTGACCGCGTGATTGAGGTCGGGAAATTTGAGAGGATCGCGCAGGAAGAACACGGGCGTGTTGTTGCCGACCAGATCCCAGTTGCCTTCCTCGGTGTAGAATTTTAGGGCAAAGCCTCGGATATCGCGCTCGGCGTCGGCGGCGCCGCGCTCACCCGCGACCGTGGTGAAGCGGGCGAACAGCTCGGTCTTCTTTCCGACCTGACTAAAGATCTTCGCACGTGTGTACTGGGTGATGTCCTGTGTCACCGTAAACGTGCCATAGGCGCCGGAGCCCTTCGCATGCATGCGGCGCTCGGGGATCACTTCACGATCGAAATGCGCGAGTTTTTCCAGGAACCACACATCCTGCAATAGTTGTGGGCCGCGTGGCCCGGCGGTCACCACATTCTGGTTGTCGGTGACCGGACATCCGGCGGCAGTAGTCAGTTTCTTCTCATCGTTCATAGCGTCTCCTCTTGTTTTAGATATAGATCTGTTCGCATGAGGTTCCTTCTTCTCTCCGCTTTGCAGTAACGCTCCGCCTCGATTTCGAAGTGACCGAGGAAGGACGGAGTCCATCCTCGGTCAGTCGTCTCGACAAAGCATCAGTGGCTCATCGGTCGGCTGTAGGGGTAGGCAACACCTTGAGATCCGATCCTCTCGATCACGTCCACCCTCGTCCACTCCACTCCGGCCTTGACGCTGTCTTCCTGCGCGACCGTCGCATGAAGTGCATCGATGACATCCACCCGATACGCATCGGAGGCGAAACTGTCGGACACGGTTATGACACCGGTTGCGATCATCATCGACATAAGTCCCACTGTCAATATGCTCTTGATGCTCATGATATCCTCCTTGTGGTTGCTTCTCTGTCGCGGATCATTCCGCTTGCTTGAGTGCAAGATAACTTCCGCAAAGGAATCAGTCCAATTGATAGTGCATGACGATACGATAAGTTGTTTTTATCGTTGTGCGTGAAGCAGACTGGATATGAGGATCTCCTCGTATGCCGTATTGGTGCTCACGGCCTGATTCTTGGAGCGCGCGAAAGCAGTTTCGCTCGGCGCTGCGATTTCTTATTCGGACATTGCTCCTACCAAAGCCGAAGGGGCATGCGCCTCGGAAGGTACAGCGCTTCGCGCACGTTTAGGTCGGGCTGCGGCTAGGGTGATTCCCAGCATGGAACTATCCTCCACCCAACTAGAATCAGTGAAGAACATTGGAGGAGGTGCATTATGGGCATCACGCTGTTACACATTGCGATCGTGGCGACGGTGGCGTTCTCTGCCGGGGCACTCGGGTGCAGCCAGACGGCGTCCGAGCGGCGCGCAGCGTCACCGACATTGGGAGAACGAATCAAACAGGATTCGGTCACCGGCAGAGTCCATGACATCGGGGCGAAGTATGTGTCCATCAAGGACAGCGGCGGCGAAACCACACGTGTCCGCGTAGACGATCAAACCAAGATGGACCGCGTGGCGATCGGAGACCAGGTTAAAGTTTATGTTTCCGAGGATGGATATGCCTCGACGATTCAGCGAGTCTCCGAGTAGGCTTTGTAACGCTCAATATAATGCCGGCGGTAATCGGTTCGCGATTCAGGGAATTTAACCCATAGTCTCTGCGGTCATACCCCGTCTGGATATGTTCGGAGCACAACCTCGCGTTTCTTTATGGATTGCAAAGGCTGTGGGAGCCTGAAGTAGCGATTGCCCCGACAACAGAACAACGTCCAAGCGGATCATCATGAAGATGCTTCTCATCGTCTGTGGAAAGAAATTGGAAGAAGAGATCGTCACCCCATTTAAGGAACTGGGGCTTAAGGGATTCACAATGATCTCAGGCGTGGGAGGGAGCGGCGTGACCGGCACCGTGCTTAGCTCCGACACCATTCACGGCACCAATACGCTGTTCATGCTCGCGCTCGGCCATGAATCCGCGTTTCTGCCAAAGCTATTGCCAGCTCTCAAGGCGATTCGTGCCCAACATGTCCAAGGGCATCAGGAACGCGAAATCCCGTTGAAAGTCTTTCTTCAACCTTGTGAAATTATCATTTGAAGTTCCCCCTCCCGCTTTGCTCGATCATGACGTCTTAGCTCCACCTCTTCCGTAACGGCCGGCAAATTACCGTTCTTCTATCCGCCCGAGACTGTGATCGACACTCTTCCATAGGGATGACATATGGATGGAAAGAGAAATCCACTTCATACGGTGGCTACGCGTTTCTCATCTACGAGCGGAGTGGAGTAAAAAACAACTTATGTAGTGGGAGGCGAATCGCGTTCTAGACTCTAGTTTATCTTTATCGTATGCGGCGCCTGGCCGATGATGTGGACCCTCGGGCCGCGGGGAAGAGAGGTCACGCGATTGTCGGGTATCTCCTTGTCAAGAACCCACTCGAACAGTCGTTTCGCGTCGTTCAGCTCAGGATCCTCGGGAATGCCGTAATGCGCTTTTTGCATCGGTTCGTCATAGAGGCCGATACAGCCGTGGGATGCGGGATAGCCCGGCAGGTCTCGACCGTGAATCCAGTAAGAGACGCCTTCGCGATTGACAAAAAACCGGAGGGCGTAGTTCATGGGATAGGGTCTGTCGGTGCCCTCGATCGTATAGAGGCAGGATTGATGCGAACGATGAGCCGCCGTCAGGCGAAACTCTCCAACCGGCGTCGGCTTTCGTGCTTCCCCGGAGGCAATCGGGACGGCAAAACGAAGCGCACCATATTCATAGGCGCCGAGAAACTGCTCGGACAGATCGATCAGTATGAACTGTTCCTCCGGTTCCGCAGGCGGATAGAAGAATGGCATCGGCTGAAAGTCCACGAGGTCTTTCATGTTCTTCGGAACTTTGATGGACACCCCCGCATGCACATGGCGCCGGTCGATTCGATTAAAGCGAGCCACGCCGATCCACAGTTCGCCGAACAGCTTTTCCAGCGATTCGCCGGTGCGGAGCTTCCGACATTCCCACTGCACAGTCCTATCGCTGGGATAGTTGATACCGCAGAGGCCAGGCGGTTTTGTCATCGCCTGCGAGCGAGAAATAGTGGGAACGAGAACGAGAATGACAAGCAGGATATCTCTCACCAACCACGGCACCGCAGTGGACATAACGAAAGCGCGTGCGACCAATAACAAGAACTCCCACGGACTGTTCAAAACGTTCCTCCGGCAAGGCCGCAGGGTCTTCCCCGTGGTAGATGCAGGCTCTGGACGACTCGAGCGCGCCGGTGGCGGACTTTTTCAACAATCTGTTACGACCAATATTGCGACGCCTTCATATAGCCGAACAACAAATCTCGTCGGGCAAGAATCCCCACCAGCTTGTTATTCCGCACGACCGGCACGCGAGTCAAATAACGATCCTGGAACAGATCAGCCACTTGGGCGAGTGTTTGATCTTCGGTCACGGTCACGGGCCGAGCCGACATGATTTCAGTGACCAGAATTTTCCGAAGATCACGCCCGTCGATCAAGGTCTGCAACAGATCGTATTCAGTCACGATCCCGACCAACGTGCCGTCTTCCTCCACGACCGGAAGACTTCCGAAATTTCGGTGCGTCATCAGGTAAGCGACGGTCGACGCATCGGTGCGCGTCGTGCATCGGGTGACGGCATCCTGCATCAATTGTTCGACGGTCAAGGTCCTCGGATCACAGCCTTTCATGAAGAATTCGGTTTGTCTCATAGGTTCCTCACTAACCTCGTTTGCCGCCGGTTGCGAGATAGGTTCGCAAGACATCGCGTCTCGCGATAATGCCGATCAATTTATCTTTGGCGTCCACCACGGGGACGCGGACCAGATCGCTTGCGCGCAGCACGTGAACCAACGTTCCAAGCGTCGTTTCAGGCCTGACAGAATAAGGGTTGGCCGTCATGACATCTTTTGCCGCGACGGCACCGAGCTGATACCCGTCGTCGACGGCTGCGAGCAAATCGTGTTCGCTGACAATGCCGGCCAATTTGCGACCATTCTCCACGACAGGGACAGCCCCAAACCCTTCGATCATAAGGGAAGCAATCACGTCGCCCTTTGTCCTCGGATGAACACATTGTACTTCGTTCTCCATCACTTGGCTGACGGTCATGGAATCAAAGCCTTTGACCTTGGCCACTCCGGCCTTCTTGCTCTTTCTCATCTGCCCCTCCTCTCAGCAGTCGCCGGCATGTTTCACGAGCACTAGTCGCCGACAAACTGAACAACGGAACTCGGATCCTCTTTCCAGCGGAAATAGACGACTTTCTGCTTACCGGACTCAACCTTGACTCTTTGAGCTGCTGCACCTGACCTGCTTGATGACCCTATCGATCCGCCAGCTCACCAGGCTCTGAACGTACCTTAGTATCCGAATCCGTTTAGAGTGACGCGATTCACCACAGCCCAGAACCTACTCTGCCGCAAAACGCTACAACTTCTCGCAGCATGACAGCACCGATTTCATTTATAACTCCTCGGAAGATGAACGACTCTTCTTCCGCCTCTCCGTATTCCACAGGCACATCCAATGCAGGTCTAATACCCGAAACGATTTTTCTCCACGATGGCCATCATCGAGAAAAGGAACCCACATGCGGATCTTATGTGCGGTCGATGGGTCTGAGCACTCACAATGGGGGATCCAAGCGCTCGAGGCCTTTGCCAGCTGTGCGCCTGAACAGGTCACGTTACTTCATGTCGTCGACAAACCCGCACTTCACGCGCTCACCGGCCGGAATGCTCTCGGCGAGCGCCGTGCACTGGCCGCCATGGAAAAGGCCGGTGGCATGCTTCTTCGGCAAGCAGAACAATCAGCCCGGTTGGCTCTTGGCCAGGCCAAAACGGCCTCCCGCACCGAACTCCAGACCCTCTTGGCCCATGGCCCTCTCGCAACCACGATCGTCAGACAAGCGCGACGCTTGAAGGTGGGTCTGATCATCATGGGATCGCGCGGCCTGAGCGACATTCAAGGATTCTTGCTGGGGAGCGTCTCCCGGCAAGTGGCATCGGCTGCTGCTTGTTCAGTTCTCGTCGTGAAACAGCCTCTATCCACACTGCTCCGTGTTGCCCTCGCGGTCGATGACTCCAAACCCTCGCGGGCAGCGGCCAAGTTTCTTCGGTCCCGCATTCTTCCCCAATCCGCCATCGTCACGATCCTGACGTCAGTTGAAAGTCCCGTCACGGACTTCGCAGCAGAGTACTTATCCGAGTCGCAATTGGCCGAGTTGACCAAACCGGTCATGGACCGGGCAACCGCTTTCGTCAACAGCATGCGGGACGACTTCATCAAAGACGGCTTTGGGGTGGAAACGCAGGTCCGGATGAACCACGTCATCGAGACCATCGTCACACACGTCCAAGCCAAGCGTGATGAAATACTGGTGATCGGGGCTCGCAACTTGACCAGGAGTGAACGGCTGCATCTCGGCAGCGTGTCCGAAAGCCTGCTCAGACATGCCCCCTGTTCGGTCCTCATCGTACGAGGTGTGGGTGCCTGACGTAAGCCACCACGACATTCACCGGCTTCCGATCGATGAGGTGCTGAAGAGGCTGGAGGTCGGCAGAGGCGGGCTATCCTCCGCTGAAGCTCAACGGCGTCTCGCTCACTACGGACCGAATGTTCTTGTCGAGCCCGGACACTATTCATTGATTCGGGGATTCCTCCACCAGTTCACCCACTTCCTGGCCATTTTACTCTGGATCGCCGCTGCCCTCGCGTTCACGGCAGAATTCATGAAGCCCGGCGAAGGGATGGCCACGCTCGGCTGGGCGATCCTCGGTGTGATCGTCATCAACGCCATCTTTGCCTTCTTTCAGGAATACAAAGCGGAACGTGCGGTACATGCCCTCCATCGCCTCCTCCCTGCCAGAGCGTGGGTGCTGCGAAGCAACCAACCAAATGACGTGTCACGGGGCGAGATCGTACCGGGTGACGTGCTTCTGATTGAGGAGGGAGAACAAATCCCTGCCGACGCCCGGCTCATCGAAGCGATCGACATGCGGGTCGACGTTTCCTCTCTCACGGGTGAATCCCGACCGAAACGGCGAACAGCGGAGCCGATGGCCGATGGACATCTCCTGGACATTCCCAATCTCGTCTTCGCCGGTACTCCTGTGCTCTCCGGAAGAGGTCGGGCGGTGGTGTTCGCCACGGGCATGCAGACGGAATTCGGCAAGATCGCCCGCCTCTCCACGGGAGTGGAGACAGGCCTCAGCCCTCTGCAAAATGAAATCGTGAAGGTCACCCACGTGGTCGCGCTGCTGTCGCTCGCGATGGGTGGAACCTTTTTCGCCATCGGCATCTCCATGGGCTTGGGTTTCTGGATCAGCGCAATCTTTGGGATCGGCATCATTGTGGCAAACGTGCCGGAAGGACTGCTCCCCACGGTGACGCTGGCCTTGGCCCTGGGCAGCCAACGCATGGCCAAACGCCACGCCCTCGTTAAGCAGCTGACATCCGTGGAAACCTTGGGCTGCACTACCGTTATCTGTACGGATAAGACGGGAACGTTGACTGAGAACCGGATGCGCGTGGCTCGTTTCTATATGGACCATCTCGAAATCGAGGTGCAGGAAAGCTGTTTGGTGATTGCCGGACGCGTGACCAGTGCAATTGAGGCCGAGGAGTATGCGCCGCTTTTCGACGCGATCATCCACTGCCACAATGCCAAGCGCGTGCGGATAACCGGCGGCCGTCCCCTCGTTACAGGGGATCCGACGGAAGTGGCCCTGGTCGAATTTGCACTGGGTCACGGACTTCTCCACCATGACCCGTTGCCCCGGATGGGCGAGCTCCCGTTTGACGCGGACCGCAAGCGCATGACCACCCTCCATTGGCGTGAGGGCCAACTCGTGGCTTTCGTGAAGGGAGCACCGGAATCGCTGATGCCCCTTTGCCATCAGATACGCCACCAGGGTGTTCGCTCGCCGATGAGTCAAGAAGACCGCCAGCGAATTATGGCGCAAAGCCGTACTTTTGCACACCAAGCCTATCGAGTCCTCGCTGTGGCCATGCGTGACATTGAGCAGGGTATCGAGAAGCTGGACATCGAGCAGGTGGAACAGAACCTGACCTTCCTCGGGCTGGTAGCCATGATAGACCCTCCGCGCCACGAGGTAGCGGGAGCCATCGCGCGCTGCCGCCAAGCCGGCGTCCGCGCCATCATGATCACCGGCGACCATCCGCTCACGGCCTTGGCCATCGCTCGCCAGATCGGGCTGGCGCCGAAAGAGACCCCCAACGAGCTGGACGGATACTGTCCCGTCATCGAAGGGCACCAAGTCGAAACAATGAGCGACGAAGCGCTACGTCGGCTTCTCACACCCACCAATCCCGGTGAGCCAGAGCCGGTCTTTGCGCGCATGGCACCCCGGCACAAGATGCGGATCGTATCCACACTCAAAGAGATGGGCGAAGTGGTCGCAGTCACCGGCGACGGTGTCAACGACGCGCCGGCCATCAAGAAAGCCGATATCGGTATTGCGATGGGCATCGCCGGAAGCGACGTGGCGAAAGAAACGGCGGACATGATATTACTCGACGACAACTTTGCAACCATTGTCAACGCCATTGAAGAAGGGCGCGCCGTCTACGCCAACATCCGCAAATTTTCCACGTACGTGCTGGCGAGCAACGTGCCTGAAGTCGTCCCTTATCTGGCGTTCGGCTTGTTCGGGATTCCACTCGCCCTCACGGTCCCGCAAATCCTCGCAGTGGATCTAGGGACCGACATGGTTCCAGCCTTGGCCCTGGGTGCCGAACATCCCGACGCCGACATGATGGTAAGACCGCCGCGCCCGCGCACGGAACGGTTGATGAATCTTCCGCTCCTCCTGCGCGCCTATGTCTTTTTGGGCCTGATCGAAGCAGGGATCGCCATGGGTTCATTCTTCTTATTGCTCCTGACACAGGGATGGACCTGGGGCATGCCGCTCGATTGGTCCGATCCGCTCTACAAACAGGCAACCGCCACCACCTTCGCCGCCATCGTCGTCGCCCAGGTGGCAAACGTGTTCGCCTGCCGCTCAGAACGAGTGTCGCTCGCTCGACTCGGCTGGTTCACCAATCCATTGCTCCTCTGGGGAATCGCGATCGAACTCGTCGTCCTGGTATTCATCGTCTATAGCCCCTGGGGCAACGCGATCTTCGGAACCAGCCCCG
Source organism: Nitrospira sp. (assembly GCA_024760545.1). NCBI lineage: Bacteria > Pseudomonadati > Nitrospirota > Nitrospiria > Nitrospirales > Nitrospiraceae > Nitrospira > Nitrospira sp. The sequence continues at coordinate 2,771,970 of CP060501.1, read as the reverse complement.
TGCCTGTCTGGATCTTCGGGCCACTCGCACTCGGGGCTCTCGTACTCCTGCTCGCTGAAGAGGGCCGAAAAATCATTGTGAGCCGGCACCATCGCGAATGAGAACCGGAATGACCCAGGCACGAGCCCATCATGACCGCTGATCCCCAAGAACCCACTCGCCAGGTTCCTGTCAATGAAGTCGTTTCTCCCCACACCTCTCCTCCATCAACACATCGGCGTTCCGAGGCATTGCCTGAGCAGAGACTACCGGCCGCAATTACTCCGTTCTCCGCGCGGTCGAAGCGATCTCGTCTGCCCTGGCTGATCGGCATCATGTTGATCATGCTCATTGGCGGAGGGGGAATGTGGTTCTGGTGGACATGGGGAACTCCTCCGATCCAGTACAAGACAGCCTTGGTCGATCGAGGACCGATTACTGCGATTGTGACCGCGACCGGTACGATCAACCCGGTCGTTTCCGTGCAGGTCGGTAGTCAAGTTTCCGGCAAAGTGTCGCAACTTTTGGCTGATTTCAACTCTCAGGTCTCGAAAGGACAGATCCTGGCGCAGATCGATCAGAAGCCGTTCAAGGCCCGCCTGAGTCAAGCGCGCGCCGCGGTGAAAAGCGCTAGGGGCAACCTCGCCAAAGCCAACGTGGCGGCGACACAGCGCAAGCGGGAATTCGATCGCATGGCAGCGCTGCGTCCGCAGGCGTTCGTCTCCCAAGCGGACGTGGATCTCGCTGAAACCAACTACCGGGACGCGGCGGCCAACGTCGACGTCTTGCAGGCCCAGCTCGATCAGGTTCAGGCGGCATTAGCCTCGGCGGAGCTGGACCTCGGCTATACCACCATCTATTCGCCGGTGAACGGCATTGTGGTGTCGCGCAACGTGGACGTGGGCCAAACCTTAGCTGCCGCGTTTCAGACACCGATCCTCTTCGTGATCGCCCAAGACCTGACCCAGATGCAGGTGAATGCGAGCGTCAGTGAATCGGACATCGGTGGCGTGACTGAAGGCAAGCCGGCCAACTTCCGAGTGGACGCATATCCCAAACGGTTTTTCGATGGAATCGTCACGCAAGTGAGAAATGCGCCCATCAGCGTTCAAAACGTGGTCACATACGATGTCGTGATCACGGTGGCCAATCCCGAGCTGAAACTCAAGCCCGGCATGACGGCAAACGTCACGATCGTGACAGCCCAGAAAGAGAACCCCCTCCGTGTTCCGACAAGTGCGCTACGGTTCAGGATGCCGAACGTCCCGATCGACAAGAAGGCCACCCGGGTGTGGGCGCTCGACGGGGATAACCAGCCTCGCCAGGTGGACGTCACAACCGGCATTGCCGACTCACTCTCCACTGAGATTACGGACGGTGTGCTGCACCAAGGAGACCGCGTGATCGTGGGCATTGAGACAGAAGAAGAGCAGGCCCAGAGAAAATTACCGCCGGGCTTCGAGCCGGGTCGGGGGATGAGATGACGAACCGATGAGGCCGTCTGCGATCAAATGCATGGTCGGAGCTAAAGGCTGACTGCTGAAAGCTATACCCTATGTCCTTTCTCTGGCTCACCCTCATTTCCGCCCTTCGCATTCTCCGCCGCAATCCCTTGCGAGCAGGCCTGACGATGCTCGGCATCATCATCGGTATCGGCGCCGTCGTTGCCATGGTCAGCCTGGGACAGGGCGCCACGGCCTCCGTGCAGGCTGAAATCTCGAGCCTGGGCACTAATGTGCTGATTATTGTCCCGGGAGCAACCACTGTCGGCGGCGTCCGTGGGGGGCTCGGCTCCATTTCGACGCTGACGGTCGACGATGCGGAGGACATAGAGAAAAAAGTCGTCGGTGTCACGACGGTTATGTACGGCACGCGATCAGTTCTTCAAGTCATCCGGGAGAATAAGAACTGGAGCACGATCGTCTTCGGGACCACGCCGGTCTTTCCCGATATTCGGAATTGGCCCATCGCCCAAGGACAGTTTTTCACCCAGTCGGACCTCGATTCAGCCGGCAAAGTTGCCGTCTTGGGAAAAACCGTCGTGCAGAATCTGTTCGAACCTGGAGAAGAAGTCGTCGGGAGTGAGATTCGTATCAGAAATGTTCCCCTCAGAATCATCGGGGTCCTGGAGCCGAAAGGCCAATCCATCACGGGCCAGGACCAAGATGATTTCGTCGTGCTCCCGTTCTCTACGGCTGAACGCAAGGTCTTGGGGACGAAGTTTCTAGGAACCGTCGGGATCATCCTCGTGGCGATTCACACCAGACACGAAATCCCTGCTGTTGTGGATGACCTCAAGGATTTGTTGCGCGTGAAGCATCGACTGCACCAATCAGAAGAAGACGACTTTACGATTCGCACCATGGAGGATATCGCGAAGACCATCGCCGGCGCGAGTCGGACCATGATGCTCATGTTGATGAGCATTGCCTCGATTTCGCTGATCGTCGGCGGGATCGGCATCATGAATATCCTGCTCGTCTCAGTGACGGAACGGACGAGGGAGATCGGATTGCGAATGGCTGTCGGCGCAAAACGGGCCCATATTCTATTACAGTTTCTCATTGAAGCGATCATCATGACCGCGATCGGGGGAATGCTCGGGGTAGGAATGGGAATCGGGATCGCCCGCCTGCTCACGGTCATCATCGGCTGGCCAACCATCATCAACACAGAAGCGATAGTAGTCTCATTTCTGTTCTCACTGGTTGTCGGCCTGTTCTTCGGCCTCTATCCAGCGAACAAAGCCTCGAGAATGAACCCGATCGAAGCGCTGCACTATGAATAATCGAGAACCGGCCTTCTGGAGTATGCCTGCGGATGAACTCCTCGCCCGACTTCAATCGAGGCTTGAGGGCCTTCGTACAGAGGAGGCACAAGAACGCCAAACACGGTACGCCTCTGGCCGGCTCAAGCCACACCAAGACATCCGCCCCTTGTTTGCCCTGCTCTCACAATTTCGCAGTCCAATTATCCTGATCCTCTTATTTGCAGCCACCGTGTCGCTAGTGTTGGCGGATCGCACCGATGCGCTCATCATCCTGACCATTATTCTGATCAGCGCACTGCTCGGGTTTTGGCAGGAGCACGGCGCCGCAAAAGCAGTCGCCGCATTGCTCTCGCTCGTTCAGGTCAAGACCGAGGTTAGCCGGGATGGGCAACTCATCGAAGTGCCGATTGAAGAGATCGTCCCCGGCGATATCATCAATCTCTCAGCTGGATCCAGCATTCCCGGGGACGGGCTGGTAATTGAATCGAAGGACCTCTTCGTCGATGAAGCGCTGTTGACCGGCGAGACGTATCCGGCCGAGAAATCTGTATCGGTCGTTGATGCCGCAGCCCCTCTCAGCCGACGGACAAATAGCGTGTTCATGGGCACACACGTGGTCAGCGGACATGCGAAGGCCATCGTCGTGCACGCGGGCAAGGATACGGAATTCGGTCGCATTACTGCTCACGTGATGCTTCGACCCCCGGAGACGGAGTTCGAACGTGGTGTGCGACACTTTGGATATTTGTTGCTCGAAGTGACGCTTCTCCTCGTGTTCGCCATCTTCGCCATCAACGTGTACCTCCACCGGCCGACGCTAGACTCGTTTCTGTTTTCCATGGCTCTCGCGGTGGGCCTCACCCCGCAACTCCTGCCGGCCATCATCAGCGTGAATCTTTCTCATGGAGCGAAACGCATGGCCCAGCGGAAGGTGATCGTCAAACGCCTCGCGTCCATCGAAAACTTCGGGAGCATGAACGTGCTCTGTTCGGACAAGACCGGCACGCTCACCGAAGGCACGATGCGACTACATGCGGCGCTCGATTTGGGAGGTCTCTCCAGCGAGCGCGTCCTCTTCCATGCCTCTCTCAACGCAACCTATGAGACCGGGTTCATCAATCCGCTCGACGAAGCACTTCGGACACAGTGCGTTGCGGACCTATCGGGATACCGGAAACTGGACGAGGTACCGTACGACTTTCTCCGTAAACGACTGTCCATTCTCGTGGCCACACCCACAACCCACCTCCTGATTACCAAAGGCGCGGTGGAGCCGATGCTGACCGTCTGCACCAGGGCAGAATTACCGGACGGAACGACGGTTCCCATGGAGGGACGCAGCGAGAGGATCCGACAGCAGTTTCAGGACCTGAACCGACAAGGTCTTCGAACATTGGGCCTGGCGTATCGAGACATGGGCGAGACGTCTCGTATCGACAAGACGCATGAAGCGGACATGAGGTTCCTTGGGCTCTTGGTCTTCGCTGATCCGGTCAGGGCGGACATGGCGGAAACGATCACAGCCTTACGACAGCTGGGCGTCGCACTGAAAGTCATCACGGGTGATCACCGACTTATCGCGTCTCATGTCAGCCAACAGGTTGGGATGGACCATCAGCGGCTCTTGACCGGACCGGATCTTCGCCTGATGACGGACCAAGCACTGCTCCAGCGGGTCAACGAGATCGATGTATTTGCAGAAGTGGAACCGAATCAGAAAGATCGCATCATTCTCGCACTGAAACGGGCGGGCAACGTGGTGGGCTATATCGGCGACGGCATCAACGACGCGCCGGCTTTGCATGCGGCGGATGTCGGCATCTCCGTCGAGAGCGCCGTCGATGTGGCGAAGGAGGCCGCGGACATTGTCTTGTTGGAAAAAAACCTGGCCGTGTTGGTACAAGGAGTCCGTGAAGGACGGACGACCTTCGCGAACACGCTCAAGTATGTCTTCATGGCGACAAGCGCCAACTTCGGCAATATGTTCAGTATGGCCGGCGCCTCACTGTTCCTGCCGTTTCTCCCCCTGCTGCCGAAACAGATTCTCTTGACCAATTTGCTGACTGACATTCCTGAGATGACTATCGCCACCGATAGCGTCGACCATGAACTGATCGATCAGCCGAAACGCTGGGACATCGGCTTCATTCGAAAATTCATGCTGACGTTCGGGTTCGTCAGCTCAATTTTCGACTATCTGACATTTGGAGCGCTGCTGTTCGTTCTGCACGCGTCCCAGGAGCAATTCAGGACCGGATGGTTCGTGGAGTCGGTCATCTCGGCATCGGCCATCGTGCTGGTGATTCGTACGAGACGACCCTTTCTCACCAGCAGGCCGGGGAAGTATCTCGTGCTGGCCACTCTCGCGGTCGTCGGCACAACGCTGCTCCTTCCCTATGCGCCGATCGCCGCACCACTCGGACTGACGCCGATGCCGCTGTCCTTTCTTCTACTCTTGGCAGCGATCCTCGTCAGCTATATCCTGACCGCTGAGTTGGTGAAGCGGCGCTTTTATTCGGGGTCTGAGATTCGTTCTGAGGCAAGTCACGTACAGGACAACGTCTCGTCTACATGGTGAGGACGACCTCTACCTCGCCGACTCGGCGGGCGACCCTCAATGCCACTTCGTTTTCATGACGATCGAGCACGAGGTCGAGACGCGCGGCTCCGACCGAGAGGTTCCGAATCTCGACTCGCTCAAGGAACGGCGGAAGCGCGGGACGGACGAAACTCACGAGGCGGCGAGGCGCATCGATCCGTAAACCCAGACATGCTTGAAGCAACAGGAAGCCGGAACCAGCCGCCCAGGCCTGTGGGGCGCAGGCCGTCGGATAGAGTGTCGGACTTTCTCCGGGGCGCCGGGAGAATCCGCAAAACAATTCAGGCAGCCGATAGAGCTCAAGAAACAGACTGCTGTCGAAGAGCCCTGCCAAGACTTGCATGGCCCCTTGCTTATAGCCGTAGTTCGCCATACCGGCTGCAACGATGGCGTTGTCGTGAGGCCATACCGATCCGTTATGGTAGGACATGGGGTTATACCGAGCCTCCGAAGTCGCAATCGTCCGGATGCCCCATCCACTGAAAAAGTCCTCGCTCAATAGCGTGCGCGCGGTCCGCAGCCCTCGTTCCTGCCCGGCTATGCCGCCATACAGACAATGCCCCGCGTTCGAGGAGCGCACACGACAGGGACGTCCTTTTCCGTCCAAGGCAAGCGCGTAGGAATTGATCTCCTCACACCAGAACGCTCGCTCGAACCGTTCTCGAAGTGATTCGGCTTCCTTCAGCAGACGATCGGCTTGATCGATATCGCCCAGAAGCCAGGCCAAGTCCGCCGCCGTTCGCTTCGCTTGATACACATAGGCCTGGACTTCGCACAACGCGATCGGCCCGTCCGCAGGCGTTCCGTCCGCGTGAAAGATGGCGTCATGGGAGTCTTTCCATCCTTGGTGCACCAGTCCATCGGCGGACCGCCGCGCATAGGTGGTAAAGCCCATACCGGTCGAGTCGCCGTGGCGATCGATCCACTGGAGCGCCCGCTGAATATGCGGCCAGAGCTTCGTGAGGAACCCGCGATCGCCGCTTCGCTCGTAGTACGCGCCCGCCAGGACAATGAACAACGGCGTGGCATCGACGCTGCCGTAGTATCGGCCGAAGGGAATTTCTCCCAGCGCCGCCATCTCTCCTCGACGCGTCTCATGCAATATTTTCCCGACCTCGGCATCCTGTTCCGGCCGAACCTCCGTGGCCTGTGTCTCCGCCAGAAACCCCAGCACCCCTCGCGCGACGGCCGGATTCACCCAGAGCATCTGCAACGCCGTGATAATACCGTCCCGGCCGAACGGGACGCTGAACCAAGGCACTCCGGCATAGGGATAGAGCCCCTGTGGCGTCTTCGAGATCAACATATGAAGATCGGCAAGCGACCGGTTCAACCAGTGATTGAATTGCTCGTTCGCCGTATAAACATGAGCATCGCAGGCCTTCGCATCCTGCAGAGCATGCTCTGTGTCATTGCATGCTCTGTTGTAGGAAAGAGAAACCCGGCTCCGGCGTTGCTTGATTTCGCAGGAAATGGCGATGTCCCATGTCATGCCGGCGTGCGGAGGAACGCGCGACTCAATACTGAATCCATCGGATGTCACCCGTTTCGGCGCGGGAGAACACCGGACATGGGTTCGACGGATGACCGCATCGAGTCCTTTGTACCCAAATACCAGTCCGGTCTTCGATCGAACGGTGTTGAGCTTCTCTCCGCGACGGAGCCGCTGCCGGCCTCTCGCCTCGAAGAGATCGGCGAAATCCGCATCCATGGTGATCGTGAGTAAAAGGGGAATTCTTGTGACCCCGTAGTTATGAACATGGATGCGCTCATGACAGGTCCCTTGCCAGAGAAACCGGGTGCGGCACAGATGGAGCGTGCCGCGCGGCAGAGGCTTCTGCCCCTCTATCATGAGATCCGGATTGGTGAGATCGACCCGAAAGAGTGCATTGTCCTCCTTCACGGTCGCGCTGAGCAGCATCGGGCGCTGCGTCCCCATCGAGAGCTCAAATCGGGATAGGAAGCGTGTCCCTTCATGATAGAGTCCCTGCGGACCGGGGAGCACTTGGTGAATATCGCCGTAGCGATCAAACACCGCGAAGGTCTCGCCCTGTTTCAAGACTTCCGTGCGGCCCTCCGCAAACGAGGATGAAGCGAGGATGTAATATTGATCGTTCCATCGAATAACATCGTTCATGAATGGTTCCCTTTACTATCCGGCGCTCGCTCGACTCATTCGCGTGGCAACCAGCGCCGTCACCATCAGAACAAGGCCGATCCCAAGCACACCGGTTTCAGGGCCTTGTTGTTCCATGATCCATCCGAACGCGGAGATCCCGCCGATAGCGGCGGTCATGGCGCCGGTTCCATAAAGTCCCAAGACTCGCCCGACCATCTGACCCGGCGTCAGCTCCTGGATGATGCCCCAAGCAATCGGGGTAAAGGCGCCCATTCCACAGCCGATCAGTCCCATGAGAAAGCCGGCGACATAGGGATCGAGCGTCAAGGTCAAGGCGCAGAGGGCGGCGCCGCTCAAGACACTCGTGCCCATAATCAGCCGCATGCGATCCTTGACTCTCCAGTCGGTCACCCAGAGCAGTCCGATCGACGTGAGCAACAATCCGACACCGAGCGCCGACCAGAGATATCCGACCTCGATCGGACCCAGCCCGAGCATTTTTCGCGCAAATACAGGGAACAGCGCGGTCAGCGCACTGGTGCCAAACGTGTAGAGAGCTGCGGTGCCGGTTAATAGCAACAGCTTTGGCTGGGTGACCACACTGTAGCGAAACCCCTCGACCAGATCCTGCAGCATTGTCGGCTTCGACGCAAGAGAAGGCGTACTTGTGACAGGGGTGCCGAAACGAACCAGCGCAAGGCACGCCGCCGAAATGATGTAGGTCGCGGCGTTGATGCATAAGACCTCTTGGGACCCATACGCGGCAATACCCAGCCCGCTCAACGCAGGACCAAACACAATGCCGAGACTCGTGGTGCCCTGGAGCAGGGCATTGGCTGCCGTGAATTGCCTCTTTGGGACGAACGCCGGCACCGCCGCGGTGAGGGCCGGACCGAACACCGCCGTCGCAATCGCATGCAGCAGAACCAGCACATAGAGTACCGAGACCGTAAAGGATTCAACAGGAATGAGGCAAGGAATCAACCCGATCAGCAATGCGCGCAGCAAGTCGCTGCTGATCAGCAGGAGCTTTTTCGGAAGTCGATCGACGTACACCCCGATAATCGGGCCCAGAACGATCGGAGGAATCGTCTGCAAAAGACCGATGATTGAAGTCTTGAGCGGTGACCCGGTAACTGCGTAGACGAACCACAAAAGGGCCAGTTTGGAGATGCCGTCGCCGACTTGAGAGATGAGTTGTCCGGACCAGACAAGTCCGAAATCACGAGTCAGAAGCAACGGACGATATTCGACCGAGGTGTGCTCTGATTTCTCCGCTGTCGTGGGAGAGCAGGACAAGGGGCCGGAGCGGCCCTGCATCAGCTCTCACCCTCCAGCCGAATCTTGTCGGTGTTGACCGCTCGAACTCCCGGAACCTGTCGAGCAGCCTCCGCCGCCTCAAGCGCAATAACTTGGAAGCGCACCGTCCCATTGAGCTGAACGACGCCCTCCTCCGTCTTCACCTCGAAGTTTGCGGCTTTCAACGTGGCGCTTTTGGCGAAGCGTTCTTTGACCATGGAGGTGAGGATTTCATCCTGCTTCTTCACCAACGTTTTCGCCAGGTCCTTCTCCAAAGAAAGCTTGTTGACGACAGCCTTGACGCCGTGAACCGTCTGTGCAACCTCCGTCGCAACGGCTTTCTCCTCTTCGCTACAGATACGTCCTGTCAGGGTAATCGTTTGCTGATCGTCTTCCACTTCGATCTCATAACGGAACAGCCGTGAATCGCCCATCAGAGCCAGCTTGACGGACAGGATCAGTGACCCCAGCGGCTTCTTGACGACGGGTTCTTTTTCCTTCGTCTCAGTGAGATCTTTTTCCTTGTCAGGGAGTGGATCGGCCTTTACGGCAGGAGCAGGTTGGGTCTGTGGCTTCGCTTCAGTAGGTTTGTGCGGAGCGGCTTGCCCGTCGGCAGCGGCGGGGGGATGTGCCGAACGTGAAGCGGGTTTTTCCGGTGTGACTTCTTTGTGATCCGTCGACGAATCACCTTTCGGAGAACTAGGTTGAGATTGCGCCTTGGGTTCCGTGGATAGTTTAGGAGGAACGGGCTGATTGTCGGAAGCCGCCGGAGCCTGTGACGGACGCGAGGCAGGTTTGTCCGGCGTCGCCTCTTTGTGATCCGCCGACGAATCACCTTTCGGAAGGGCAGGCTGAGATTGCGCTTTGGGTTCCGTGGATGGTTTGGGAGGAACAGGTTGATTGTCGGAAGCCGCCGGAGCCTGTGGCGGACGCGAAGCGGGTTTATCCGGCGCACCCTCCTTTTCCTGAGATTCAGAGAACGCGGGGCACGCACCCATCGGTCCAATCAAGAACAGGCTCAGAATAATCACCGCTCGTGACGACTTGATCATCGCACGGATCCTCCTTACGAACCTCGTTCCTCAGAGTTCACTCAGGCATTGTAACTCGCCATCCATCTTCTGTCATCCTCGCACGGCACGAGAGTGTCCCAGGGATCAGAGGCCTGCTCGAAATTCCTTGCCTCCGATGTTACTGGAGGTTCAGAAGTGTTTTTCGAACAGGCCGTTAAGCAGGTGTTTGCGATTGCGCGGCGTTTGGTTAGGAGGCAAAGGTGCCGGACGGGGAAGCTGCCAAAACTCGTGCATGCGACTTGTAGAAGCTGAACAACCATGCGGTGGCAGCCGTCATGAGCAGAATGAGGCTGATTCCTCCTAAGCTGGCGGCAGGACCGATCGTATCGGCAGCCCATCCAAATCCAGCCATTCCGGCCATTGATGACGCCATTCCTCCCGTTGCGAAGCTTGTGAAGACTCGACCGAGGAGATGTGAGGGTGTCAATTCTTGAAGCATCGTCCAAACCAACGGTGTAAACATGGCGGTACTGCCACCTATCACCGCGATCAGGGCTCCGGCAACGACAGGGGCTTCAAGAAAACCAAGCGCAGCCACGGCAAGGCCACCGACCGCCAACGCGCCGGACATGAATCGCAGACGCCATGGTACGTCACCCTGCGTGATCGATGTGAGACCGAGGGAAGCGAGCAACATTCCGACGCCGAGCGCCGACCACAGCCATCCAAGTTGGATCGGACCCACTCCAAGCACATCCTTCGCAAAGACCGGCAGTAGGAAAATGAACGCACTGATGCCGACGCTATAGAGGGTCGCCGTCAACATGAGGAGCGTGACGGTCTTCTGTTCGACGAACACGAAGCGGAAACCCGCCAGCAGATCGCTCGTGATGCCTTCGGTCAATCCTTTGCTTGCCACACGCAGGTGGTCGAGCGTTTCATGCATGCGGACAGGGAACAAGCACAGCGCAGAGATGAAAAACGTTGCTGCGTCGGCATAGAGCACATTTTGCGCTCCTATGAGCGCAATCCCGAGACCGCTGACGGCAGGACCTACAAGAAGCCCTACGTTGGTCGTCGTTTGCATGAGCGCGTTGGCGGCGATAAGTCGATCCTTGGGTACAATGAGGGGTACTGCAGAGGTTAAGGCCGGCCCAAAGACGGTGGAAAAAATTGCCGTTGCAAACACAAGGACGTAGAGCCGATCGAGAGTTAAGGCGTCCATTGCATAGAGCACAGGGATCAGGAGCACCATCAGGGTTCGAAGAAGATCTACCCAGATCATAACCGGCTTCTTTCGGACGCGATCCAGATAGACACCGATCAAAGGCCCAAACAGCAACGGGGGCAGGGTTTGAAGGAGTCCCACCACCACCATCTTGAGGGCCGATCCGGTCATCTCGTACACAAACCACAGCAGCGCTACCTTGTTGAGACTGTCGCCGATCTGCGAGATCGTCTGGCCCGCGAACAAAAAGCCGAAATCTCTGGTTTTGACTAACTCCCAGCCTCGAGCTCGGCTCGGAGTGGAGGAAGTCGCCGGCGCTGCAACTGCTACGTCAGACATGTCACCCTCGCCCAAGAATTTGATGCTGTTCTGTCTTGAAACTTCCATTATTCAGCTGCCCGGACGCGAAGACGTGCGCAGTTTGAACATTTCCGTCTTCGAGAAGGCGCTCATACAGGGCCACATAGTCACGCGCCATCCGATCCGCCGCAAACCGTTCGTCAAATGCCGCCCGGCACTGCCCCCGGTCAATGAGGGCAATCTGACCGACCGCATCCACCATCTCCGACACGGTCTCACAAATAAAGCCGGTGACCCCATGATTGATGATTTCCGGGATCGACCCACGCCGATAAGCTAGCACCGGGGTTCCGCAGGCGAGGGCTTCGATCAATACCAACCCAAAGGGTTCCGGCCAATCGTAGGGACACACCAGCGCCATGGCATTGCCGATGAACTCATCCTTCTCCGCATCGGAAATCTCCCCGATAAACTCGATCAAGGGATGATTGAGCAACGGTTCAATTTCAGCTTCGAAGTAGTTCTGGTCGGCGGGATCTACTTTTGCCGCGATGCGCAATGGAAGGCCCGCGCGTTTGGCGATTTCGATCGCCTGGTCCGGACGTTTCTCAGGAGAGATCCGCCCCAGAAACGCTAAATACCCTTGGGCTTGTGGATGAAACGTGTACAGGTTTCGTGGGAGGCCATGATGAACGGTTCCAGCCCAGTTTGCCCAGGGAAGCGGACGGCGCTGAGCATCGGATATGGACACCAACGGCATTTCTGAAAACTCACGGAAAACCGGGACCAACTCGGGAAGGTCCAGGCGACCATGCAACGTCGTCACGACCGGAACGGTATTTCTCCGGGCTAACGGAAATCCGATGAAATCAAGATGTGAATGGATAATGTCGAAGTCGACGGTCGCTCCAAGGGCCCGTTCCTGCAGCATCATCAACGGAGCGTCTCGGTTGAAGATTCCGGTATTCAAGCGGAGCGCTTGCGGGCAAATCGCTTCGAGGCGTGCGGCTGTTTCTGAGTCACCGCTGGCAAACAATGTGACGTCATGCCCCATGGCAACCAACTCTTCCGTGATGTACGAAACGATACGTTCGGTGCCCCCATAGAGCTTGGGCGGAACACTCTCCCATAGCGGGGCGACTTGTGCGATTCTCATGATATTCCTTTCTCCTCGTGATCGACTGCTTCCGTGAGTCGTCAGCTTGCTTGGTCCGTTATACGGGCTATTTTTGGATCGTGCCCACTCTAGATCGGCTGGAAGTCGAACATTGCGGTCTTACCGTCCAACTGTCCATGACTGTTCGTGATACTTCCTACTCCTCGGTTCATGACCGTTATGGTTTATGCTACCGACCGCCTGACTCCGACTCAACGGACAAAATCTCCACCAGCAAACCGGAATATGTCCGTTCAAGCACGCTTGACTTGCCGACAGGACATACGATACACGACCACTCCACGTCTTTCGCAGCGCATCAAGTTCGATGCGCTGATACGGGTGCACTTCCCCTCGCGGAGCATACAACTACTGGGTGATCCGCGCGGCCTTTACGATTTTTTCCCCTCTGATCTGCTCCAAGAACCGATCGGGTGGGACTGCCGGTGGAACGATCCGTACTTCCTGCCAACCTTCGTTCACTGCTCCCTTATGGCCCTTCATTTCATTCAACCATTGGTCGATGCTTTCCTGACTGGTTCCCTCGCTGAAGGTGACCCAGAAGAGAAACGGTTGCGGTTGACCATTCTGTATCGCCTGTTGGGCCGGTTGCATCACCTCAGCTTGCCGAGCCAATAGCTTGTCCGGATTCACATCGGAGCCTTTCGAAGCACCTAGGCCAGCTGCAAGCAACTTATTTTTCAGGTCTTGATTGTACTGTTCCAGCCCGGCGACTTCCTTGGATAGCCGGTCGTTGTCGACGGTGAGGCTACGGATGGCTGCTTCGATCTGTCCGTGCCGCATTTGTGCCTTGTTCGAGGGCTGGTGCACCACGCGCTCGATTTCCCGGCTTGTTGCCTGCTGCTTTTCCAACTCCTGCCTAACGGTCAGCACGCTGGACTCGACGGATTCCTGCGTCGACGATAGTTTGACCATGGCTTGCTGCAGTTGCGCCATGCCCTTCTGGTGGGAGCCAAGGGCTTCTCCGACTTTTGCTTGCATTCGCGCAAGCTCATCCAATTGCTGTTCGAGTTTTGCCACTTGAGCGAGTGAAGCAGGTGGTGAGACCTCCTCTTGGGCAACCGGCGTTGAGACTTGCTCCGGAGTCATCCACCCTGTCATTCGGTCTGTGACTAACCCGCCGATGAGGATCACGAGGACCACTTGTGCGAAGGCAAGATTTCGCATACCCGGCGCGACTGCCGTATTCGAACGGCGGACCGCCAACGTATCGACAACAGCAGCGAAGCCCTTCCAAGCTTGACTCCAGAAACTTGGCGCGGGAACGAACACCGCGCTGAGGGATCCCCCTTGGGCCGTATTGTGCACACACAGTTCGACGATATCGGAAGAAAGCCGAATACGATTCGTTCTGAACCCATATTCAGGTGCGGCAAGTCCGCCTAACAGACATCCTTCTTCGGTGCGAAGCTGCACCGTATCGATACGATCAAGACTCTGCACGTGCAGCGTCGCGCTGATTGTCGCTCCTTCAAGTACCCCGACGCGCCGTTCGTTGACATACACTTGGATTGGATCCGATATGTCCCGGCTAGAGAGGCTGGGTCGGCTGCTCAGCGACTCAAGGAGTTGTGATCGATAGCCTTCTAATTCCTCTTCGTGACCCATAGAACCTCCTTACGGCCGAACTTGCAATTCCAGGCGCGGCTTTTCTCCGCTCAACGATCCGTTGACCCCAAGCCCCCAGGCCGTTTGCATACAATCCAGACAAAGCGCGAGATGCCAAATCCGGTAATCACACCCATACCCTTGACTGAACATCTCTCCCCATTGAGACCGCGAGAGGCAGGGATAATGATCCGGCTCACTTTTTCGGTAATGTGCCTGCGCAACCCGGATGAGCCGTTCAGCCTCACTGTTGAATCGTTGACGATGGCGCTGCTGCTGGTTACTCAACTCCGATAACTCTGCCTTGGTCAGGCCTACCTCGTTCATCGTGCGCTGCCAGCCGCTCTCACGCCAGCGCCGGAAGTTCTTATAGATACGTTGGCTTTCCAACCCATTAAGTCCGGTGACCGAGATCACTTCTCCCGCACCCCATCCGTAACAGTGGCGATACAATGCGATGAGGGCGTCACGGCTGATAACTGCCCGCGCGACCAGCCCGTCGAGAAACCGGCCGAGCGGCCTCAGTAGGTCCGGGTGATAACAAAACGGTTCCGGTTTGCTGTGCTGCTTGGCCACTAACGAGTCGAACAGAAACAACGGCCGGCATGGAACTTCGCTGCGTCCACAGACGAGAAAGCGTTCAAGGTATTCCGAACCCCAACGCAACGCGAATTTTTCATGCTCGATGTCGTCATTCCACTGGCCGGTTTCCCGCAAGAACCGCTTCGTATAACTCGTCGCTCGATCTAACAAACTCGGTAACGCTTGTGAAACGACCTGATCGAACTCATCCGACGTCGATACCACCTCTTCTAGGCGGCTCACCGTTGCCGTACGATCAGCCATCGCTTGGCCCTTACTGAGCGTATTATGCATTCTCGTCTCGCGTATTGTGCCTCGACCGACATCGGGAGGACACTGGACAAATGTTCTCTCTCGCTCGCTAGTTTTGTCCGTTGTTCTGAACGCCGAAGTCTTGGTAAGTAATCATTGTTTGCCGACTTTCAGATAAACATCTCGCCTTAACAGTAATCCATTATTTCAGGTTTATTCAATCCCCTTCGTTTGCCGATGGATGGCTGGTGTCTGGCTTAGAACCGGCACCACTCACCCCCCCTCATCCGACGTCGTAAATTCCTGCACCATCCAGGCCACCCGCCGTGGAGATTCATAAACCCAATGTTTGTTAGTGAATCCGCGGCAGCCTGACCGAGTGGCCGCCGAAGAACCGTTTTCACTTCCCTACAGTCTGTTTGGAAGAGACTAGGTAGATCGGAAGGGTTGAACTCGGCAGAAGCACCTGCTCATCGTCATCAACCAGTTGATGGAGGGGCTATTTCACACGCCGTTTCCACCACTTAACTGCTTCAATCACGACCACGGTGAGCAGCCCCATGGAGACCATCAGTTCCCAGGCTTCGAGGGGTACAGGAGCGATTTTGAAAATCGGCGTGGCAGCCGGGATGGTGAGGATGGCCAGTTGAGCGCCTAGCGATACGAGGAACGCGAGCACGAGGGAATGATTGGTGGCGAGCCCAAGCCGAAAAAGCGACCAGCGATCACTCCGGCAATTGAAGGCATGCACCAGTTGCGTGATGACCATCACGGTGAACGTCACGGTGCGAGCCTGATCAATCGGCTGTTCCCAGACAAATAAACTGTAGGCAAATACGCTCACGGCGATGACCGCCAGCATCACCCCTTCTGCACCAATTGCCAACAGTCGTCCTCTATCAAGCAGCTTCGTCTCCGGCCTTCGGGGTGGCTGACTCATGAGATCCGGAGCTTTCGGATCAGCTGCAAGCGCCAAGGCCGGGAACCCGTCGGTCACAAGATTCATCCAGAGGATCTGAATCGGCAGAAGCGGAAGCGGTAAGCCGACGAGTGCGGCGAACAACATCACGAGCACTTCGCTGACGTTGCACGACAAGAGGAAGTGGACCGTTTTTCTGATGTTGTCGAAGACACCGCGGCCTTCTTCCACCGCGGCCGCAATCGACGCGAAATTGTCATCCGTGATGACCATATCGGCCGCTTCTTTCGTCACATCCGTCCCAGCTAGACCCATGGCCACGCCGATATCCGCGGCTTTAACCGCCGGCGCGTCGTTCACGCCGTCTCCCGTCATCGCAACGATTGCCCCGCGACGTTTCCAGGCTTCGACGATGCGCAGCTTGTGCTCGGCCGAGACACGGGCATACACGCTCACGCGCTCGACACGTTGCGTCAATTGTTCATCGGTCAAGCCATCGAGCTCGATCCCGGACAATCCCACCGCCTCATCGCGATACAGGCCCAACTCGCGAGCGATCGCGATGGCGGTGTCCTTGTGATCTCCCGTGATCATGGCAGTTCGGATACCGGCTTCCCGGCAAAGGCGCACCGCCTCCGTCGCTTCGGGCCGCAAGGGATCCTTCATCGCGAAGAGACCGAGAAAGATCAGATCGCGCTCGACCTCCTCCTCCGCCCCCGCCGTTCGGTCAAGAGGACGATGGGCGACACCCAATACGCGGAGGGCTTGCCGTGCCAGCGACGCGTTGGTATCGGCGATCAGCCGGCGTTGCTCTTCATCCAATTGTTCGGTGCGGCCGTCCAGGGTCAAGCGACCGGAACAACGCTTCAGCAAGACATCCGGCGCTCCTTTGCTGTAGGCCATGCTGCCCTGCTCCATCCGGCGGATCATCGTCATCATCTTCCGCTCGGCATCGAACGGAATTTCTCGTTCCAGCGGCGCCCGGCGTTCCAGGTCATCTTTCGTGAGACCGGCCTTCGCCGCTGCCACGAGCAGCGCCCCTTCTGTCGGATCGCCGACGATCTTCCAGATTCCGTTCTCCTGTCGCAATGCCGCGCCGTTGCAGAGAACTGCCGCAGTGAGCAACTGTCTCAGGCCTCCTGGAAGGGATGATGGTGGATGGCTGCGGTGTAAGGGATGGATCTCCCCGGATGGCTCATACCCCTCGCCGGTTACATCGAAGCGGGTGTTGTCCATGATCAGGCATGTGACCGTCATCTCGTTCTTCGTCAAGGTGCCGGTCTTGTCGGTGCAGATAACCGTTGCGGAACCCAGCGTTTCGACGGCGGGGAGTTTCCGAATCAGGGCATGTCGCCTGGCCATCCGGGTCACACCCAAAGCCAATGTAATGGTGACCACGGCGGGCAGGCCTTCTGGTACGGCCGCCACAGCGAGGCTCACCGATATGAGAAACATCTCTACCAGCGGCTCACCCCGGAGAAACCCCAGAGCAAATACCACTGTAATCACGCTGATCGCGAGCCACAAAAGTGTATGGCCAAATTGCTCCAACCGGCGCTGCAGCGGAGTTTCAGCACGTTCCGCTTCAGCCGCCTTCTGAATCATAGCGGCAATCCGACCCAGTTCCGTGCCAAGACCTGTCGCCACCACCAACCCATGGGCCTTACCGGATATGGCCACGGTTCCCATAAACACCATGTTGCTTTGATCGGCCAGTGGCACCGCGATGGCATCGAGCCGATCCGCTTGTTTTTGCACGGGCGTTGATTCACCGGTGAGTGAGGCTTCTTGAGCTTGAAAACTCGCCGTCTGGAACAGACGCGCGTCCGCCGGAATGCGGTCACCCGCCTCGAGGGTGATGAGATCTCCTTTCACCAGATCTCGTGCCGGGATGGATTGGAGCGCGCCGTCGCGGATGACGCGGGCCATTGCGATAGACATCTTGCGCAGTGCCGCCAACGATCGTTCGGCTCGGAACTCCTGCACGAATCCGAGCAAACCATTGAGAAATACGATGGCCAGAATTGCCGCCGCATCGATCCAGTCTTCCAGCAAACCGGACACGACCGCGGCCCCTATCAGCACCCAGACGATAAGACTGGTGAATTGCGAGACAAAGAGCTTCAGCAAGGAGGGAGGAGGCGTTTCAGGTAGTTCGTTGGGTCCTTCTTGCGTTCGTCGGTGGGCCTCTTCCACGCTGAGGCCGACCTTGCAATCCGTGCGGAGAGCTGTGGACACAGCCATCACTTCCAACTGGTGCCATGGCGTCTTAGACACCGCTTCCTTTACCGTGTGGGTTCCGCTCTCCATGAAAAGACCAGCTCTTTTACCGACTGTTCATAGCAGGGTACATGCCTCGCCAACCCTCAACGAGGAGGCCGTCGGCAGTAAGACTCGTGGCGTTTTGCCAGGGTATGTGATGAAGAAAGGTGGCTAAATGCGACAGGTTACGTGAGGAAGGGCGAAGGTATGCTTTTCTGATCCGCTTGGCACCATCCATAGGCACCATGCTAAAACCTGGCTTGGTCGAGCGACGGCATAAGAAAGCCAATGTCAAGGGAAGAGGAGCGACACAGTAAATCAGGAACGATGGGTCACGCGAGCCCAGGCAAGTATGCTCACCATTGATCTCGGAAAAAGAGGAAATATCCGACTGCGACCGCAATCGCTTGAAGCAAGATCAACCAGCGCATGAGACCCCATTGCGTCCCTGCTCGGTTCTCCACGAATCTCATCTTATCTTGGAGAGAAGGTTGCGAGAGGATAAAGGCCGCGACGATCTCTCTGGCGTCCTCCCGACTGATATTTCTCTCAAGCTGAACTTCTTCGATCGCTTTGCCGCGGTTGCCTTCCAATAGCGCTTCCAGTGCCTTATGGGGAAGATTGTGTTCCACTCGTGATTCCTCCGTCATCGTGCGATGGAGTGTACCAGAAACGGTCTGTTCGCGTCTTCCTGGATTTGACGTTGGCTCGGCTGGACGGACATGTATGGCGTGCGGCATTTCCGGATCATGGAGAGCTTGGTATGACTTATGTTATGGCAAACAGCCTCTCAGCTAACATGAGCTTTTATGCGGATACTACGCACGGCGGTTCTCTACTTTCTTTTTGTGTTTGGGGCGGGATTCGTGCTGGGGATTGGGCGTGTCCTCCTTCTCGTTCCGCTGCTGGGAGAGAGAGCCGCAGAACTCTGTGAAATGCCACTGATGCTCACTGTCATCGTGGTCGCGGCCCGGCGGATAGTCCATCGGAGGTTGGATGAGCGTCGCCTGTCCTCAGCCCTCGCTGTTGGGTTTCTTGCCATGGGGCTCGTGCTGATCGGCGACTTGGTCGTGGGAATATTGTTTCGAGGGATGGCGGCACCGGAAGTCTTCTTCGACCGCGACCCTGTCTCAGGCGCCGCTTACTACGCGAGTCTCCTGCTCTTTGCCGTCATGCCCGCCATCCTTGTTCGTCGACAGCACACCTAACTCTCGAAGACGCAACGATTCAGAACAACGGGTGATGAGGGGCCGAGGCAAAAGGAGCGGCGGCCGGCACTTCGCCAGCATTACCCAGGAACCGCCAGTTGCCATCTTCTTTCACCAGATAGTGGACTTCGCGAAACCAGCTATCGAGTGTCACTCGATTCCCCGTACGCTCGTCGGTCCCGTACAACCCTCCCGTGCAGGTGACCTCTGCGCGAAGCGTATTATTCACCTGCGAAACCTTGATATCGGAAAACAAATGGAGCGATTCCACGGCCCTATAATGCTGGAATACCTCGCCCCACACCCGTCGCACGTCGTTTTCTTTCAAGCCATGGTAGTCATAGGTCGGGGCATAAAATTTCATGAGGGCGTCTACATCCTCTTTCTGCAGCGCTGCTTCGGCACGTTCGAACGCTGCAAGCAGCCCGTTCACCACTGGATGGCGCGACAGACTGCGTTGCTCAGTGATCTTCTTTCCTTCCACCAGCAGCGCGGTCTCCGGCAAGAGTTGGACCTTCGCCAGCACGGCAACGGGCTCGAAAGACCGGCACAACACGAGCCCCAACACAAGGAACAGCGCCAACGTCCTCCCGCGATTCATTGCGCCCTCCACGTCAACATGCCAACCTGGTTGGTAAACCTCATTTTTTACGCTGTGGCTACGACTGATTTATCCCGCTGAAGTATGGTCGATGGGGAAAAGGGTAGTTCCGTCACTCAACACCTTTTGAATGCCGCTGACCGCTGACTCACGGACCTTTCATGATGAGATACGCAACTCCGGCAGCAAGCACCAGAAACCCGACCAGCCAACGGACAAATCTCTGCTGCGCCGTGGCGAGTATCTGGTCCATCTTTTTCTTGAGCGCCGGGTCAGAAGCGATGTAGGCGTCCACCAAACCCTTCGCCTCTTTCAGACCGATATTCCGTTGCTGACGAACAACTGTGATCGCCTCGATCACATTGCCATGCCACAGCGCCTCAACCGCCGTTTTGGGAAGATCCGGAGAACGCCGTGATGTGTTCGTCATGTCAGCGTCGGAGCCATGCGCCGAGATACGCGGGGGTTTCCTCATCCTGCTAAATCCTGCCGAGAAACCTCGGCCGATCACGGACAGAGACCATTTTTACCAAGTCCCGCACGGAGAGCACTCCGATGATTTTTCCGTTCTCCGTCACGGGCAAGTGGCGCACCCCCTGTTCGGCCATCACTTGACTGGCATCGCGTATCGTACGATTGACATCGATGCTGAACAGAGGAGAGCTCATCACGACACCGACACGAGTGCCGCCTGCATACCGGTTGGTGGCCAGCCCTTTGCGGACCAGATCGCGCTCAGTCACAATGCCGACGATTTCTCCGGCTTCGATCGTCAACAAGGACCCAATCCGTTTCTCGGTCATCAACTGAGCAGCTTCCAGCAGAGACGCATCACTGGGGATCGTCGCCAGGGTCACCGCCATAAGGACACTCAGCGGGCGGTACACTTTGTTCAGTTCACAAACGGGGCCGCTCTCCGCATCCACAAACGATCGCACGAGGTCTCGCACCGAAATGATCCCGACAATCTCATCAGCTTCCACGACACAGAGATGGCGCACATGATTGGCTTCCATCAAATGGCTGGCATCCAACATGGAGCGGTTCCCGGCGATCGTCAAAATCGGGCTGACCATCACCCGATCTACCGTCGTGATCGTGGGGCCTAATCCCTTCGCGAGCACCTTCCGCACGAGATCCGTCTCTGTTGTAATCCCGTACGGTCCTCGCTTGGGATCATCTGATTCCACCAACACACAGCCGATCCGCCTGACCCCCATCCGCTCGGCCGCCGCCGTTATCGTCGTATCTTGTGGAACTACCTCCAGGTAGCGATGCATAAAATCTTGAACGGCTCCCCCTCGATGTTCATCCATCGCAGCTCCTTACAGGTTGATCGTTCAACGAATGGCCCGGGACCATTTTCCTCCGACATCCATGGCGACCACTATACCTGATATCTGAGCGGCCGCGCACATGGACGATAGTGCGCTGAACATTCCGGAAACGAATTACCAGGGTTCCTCCTAGCTCAATCAGCATACACTCGAGCCTCTCCATCCTTCACTTCACGCCGATAAAGAGGACTCCTGACCCATTATTCCTTCCCCGCCAGAAGCTTTCTGGAAACCACAGGCTCACGAGCGTCCTTCGAATGATCGATTTAGGCCTCACAGCAAGGGTTCCACCTAGTTCGTTCACCATACAATCTGGACGCTCCATCCTTCACCTCATCAGCTACTGTGGTGTCCACATATCTGGACATGTAAACATCCTTTCTACTGTAACTCATTAGAATTACGTACAAACCTTCGGTGAGGGAAATGGCGCGAAGCGCTATTCGATATGTCTCTGCAGTGGCATTCAACTTGCTGTTACAGCGTGACGGATGACTTGGATAACGAAAGGGGTGAGCCATGGAACGGACAACGAACCCCGTCACTGTTCGTATTGAGTGGTGTCGGCGACAGATTGCGCAAGCTCGTACGGAACCTGAGATGGATGGGTGGCAAGCCGAAGAAAACGGGTTACGTGATGCCGTGATGAACCGGGATCGTACTGACGATTATCGTCTTTGTCCCCCCGGCGTCTTGGAGCGTTATGTGCTGGGCTTTCAAGACGGGACGGTGTTGCTGCGCGCTGCGCGAATTGAGCGCATGATCCATGCTGTGCGGGTTCCGGACCCGGCTCCTCGGATGGGCTGGGACAGTCTACGGGGAGATGAACGATGAATTGCCTACGATGCAACGGCCTCGCCGTTAGGGACGACAGTATCGCGCTACAGCTTGGTTCGTCGTCGGACTTTCATGGTTGGCGCTGTGTCAATTGTGGAATGATCATCGACGATGTGATCCGTCACAATCAGCGCGTCCCGCCACAATTGAAAAGATACGAAGGCTCTGAACGACATCGGTATGACAGTCAGGCTGCGTGACGACACCGATTCGACGTCCAATCACCCGTCATTTAACGTCGACGGGGAAAGGGCAGAGAGGAGATCGGTGGAGCTCCCATTACGTCCTGTGTAACACACTCTCCGAAGTAAGCGACACACGCTCGGCCTCGCTTTGCCCTTGACCCTGCCCATTGCCGGAACGCAGAAGCTTGTCTCCAAGGCCAACGGCCAGGTTTCGATAGATGGTCACGCCGATATCTGGACGACGTCGAATGAGATCTTCCAGATCTCGCCGAAGCAGTTCGGCCACTTCGATGGGCTCTGAAACTGTCGCCGTGGCTGAGTGGGGTCTGGCCGAGAGGAGCGACACTTCGCCACAGGTCTCTCCGGTGTGCACGGTACCGATGACGCGCGAAGAAGGACCCCCGCTGATGGTGACGTGCCCCTGAAGTACAAGGTACAGCCTATCCGACGGATCATGCTCGGCAAAGAGCCGTTCGCCCGCCCGCATGCTCCTCACTGCGCAAACCCCAGCTAGTCTCGTCGCCTGTTCAGTGTTCATTCCATGAAACAACGGGACCTCTTTGATCGCTTGCGCCATACGTGGGGCTATGATGCAAGTAGAAAGCCCACGCATTACGACGTCGGCAACAGCCCGAACCGGTTCCATCAGACCCAGCGACCCCAAGTCTTGGAGCTTGTTCAAGCGCACCATCTTCATGATATCGAGCCGTTCCACTTGATAGAACACCATGGCCGGCACATACGCAACCGGGAGAAAATTCAACTCCAACAGAGTCCTCTGCATGCGAGGCGCATAGGCGCTGACGTCGATTTCAATGTACTCGATCCCCATCTCCTCACGACACTTCCGTTCCAGCTCAGCCAGAAGAAATCGCACCACATCGTCGGCCAGCGCGATGAGTTCGAACACCCGCACAGTGTGCTCGATTGGGTCCATCGTATAGCCGACTGCCCCGACGATGTGGCCGCCGGAGCGGGCAAGAAAGTAATTAGTTTGACGGGCCTGTAGCTTGAAGAAACCGTAATCCAGCCGCATGGGTCCAAAAATCTCTCGATTCCGCACTCGACCTCGTTCGATACGCAGTAAGGCGGGATAGCCCTCGGCTTGCAATTGCTCGAGGCGATAATCCCCGCCGGGAGGGTAGGAGGCGGAGTCTTCGTCCACAATAAAATCCGGTGTGAAGGGCGGCTGGTTCATCACCAGATTGGCCAGAGCATAGGCTTCGGGGATGATGCGCGGGTTGTTGCGGCGTAATGCGAGTGCATCGCTGAAATACCGAGCCAGCAGCGCAAAGCTCTCCCGGTGGCGAAAGAAGTGCTTGAACGGCAGAAAGCCAGTGGCAATGAATCCCTGGGCAAGACTGATGCGCTGGGCATAGGGATGCACGGTACGCGCGACAACAAGTCCCACATGTAAACGGTTCTTGATGGCCTCAAGCCGCTTGTCCATAAGCAGTTTCCCAACCTGCATCCGACGATAGTCCGGATGCACGGCAAGGCGACCGAACTCTCCGACGAGATCGGAATGGGCTCCGAAGTCGAAGAGCACGGAGGCTGTCCCGACGACGCGGCCTGCTTCCGTATCCTCAGCCACAAGAATAAGAGCATCGTCCGTGAAAACGGAACGCTTCAGCCAGAGCTCATCGTAGAGTTCGCGATGCGGATAATCTGTGCCGTACACGGCGAGGAAGATCTCGCGGATCTGGCCGACATCCTCTTCGCGGGCTTCTCGGATTTTGATCATGATCCTACCGTTGGGGCAGATCAGACGGACGCCGCTTGCTTGTGGAGTTGGTGGCCGGCAATCTTGGCGATGGCCTGATAATACGCCGCACCTACGGCTAAAGCTTCTTCATCGAAGTCGAACTTACTGGAATGTGCAGGATAGCCTTCTCGGCCGGGAACTTGACTGCCGAATCGGACATAGGCACCGGGTATTTTCTCCAGGTAATAGCTGAAGTCTTCCGCTCCCATATTGGCCGTTTTCAGCGGCAACACATTCGCCTCCCCGACCGCTTCGATCGCAGCACGGCGCGCGAGGGTCGCCATTTCCGGATGATTGACGAGCGGCGGCGTGCCCTCTGTGACCACGATGTGAATTTTTGCCCCATGCAACTGTGCGATGGACTCGGCAATGCGGCGCACGGAGTTGAGCAGTTGTTGCCGGACAGCTGGATCCTGAGCCCGTACTGTTCCTTCCAGCTTGGCCCGTCCCGCAATCACGTTCGGCGCAGTGCCCGCATGAAATTGGCCGACTGAGACAACAGAAGGACGGGCCGGATCCACCTCTCGTGAGACGATAGTCTGCAACGCCATGATCATGAGGCTCCCCACCACCACGGCATCGATGCTTTCGTGCGGTCTGGCCCCATGAGCTCCTTGCCCGATGATCTCGATCGTAAAGTTATCGGATGAGGCGTTCACTGGTCCTTCACTCACCACAATGGTACCTGGGTGGTAATGCCGATCCAGATGCCCACCGAAAATCAAACCTGCGCCCTCAAGGACGCCTTCCGTGATCATGGCCATCGCGCCGGTGCCTTTCTCTTCAGCAGGCTGAAAAATCAACCGCACCGGCGACGGCAAGCCTTTCTCTTGGGAAAGCAGCGCAGCGGCGCCGAGCAACATCGTCGTGTGTCCATCGTGGCCGCAGGCATGCATGACGCCGTCATGCACCGATGCGAACTCAAGGCCGGTCTCTTCTTGAATGGGGAGCGCATCAGTGTCGGCCCGCAGCACCACACAGGGAACTCCGGTCTTTCCGGTGATATCCGCGACGACACCCGTACCGGCCACGTTCGTGCGGCATTCAATACCGAGGCCCTGAAGAAATTTGCTGATCACGGCGGCCGTTCGCGCTTCCTGCCAACTTAACTCTGGATACCGATGCAGCTCTCTTCGCACCGCAACCAGTCGGTCGTACAAATCTTGAGGTACAAATGGCATGTGGGTTCTCTCCGTACTCCGTTCACCTCGATCAAGCCAGTTCAACTGGACGTCGGGACCTCATCACTCTTTCGCCTGCAGACCTGGCTGATACGTGTCGTACACGTAGACCGGAATGGGTAAGTGGCCGAGATGCTTTTCGATCAAAGGCTTCACGTCTTTCCAGTCGAGTCCACCAACACCGGTCGCCAAACGAGGAAGTGCGACGCTTTTGATCTTCTCGCTTTCGATCCATTTGACAAGGGCTTTAAGACAGTGATTGACGTTCTCGATCGTGGCTTTCCCCGGTTTGGCCCCATGGCTGGGAGCTGGCTCTTGAGTAAACAGACTCACGATTCGCACTCCGCCGGCACCAGCCCAGGCCCACAATTCTCCGGTCTTTGGCGTAAATGTTTGGCAATAATGCCTGAAATCCTTGTACATGGAAGGCCACTGCTGCCTCAGACACAACGCTAGGCCGTTCGCGAACCCGTCGTTCGGGGCAACGCCGTGCGCCACGATTTCTGCGTTTGTCCGCAAAATGTCTCCTCCCACTTCTTTCAGCATGGAACCTCCTTTGAATTCTTGGGTCGAAACGGCATGGCGCCTCTTGGCATGTTGACTCACACTGCCTCTATCAACATGGAGTCCATCGTGCTTGCGAATCTCCTCCCCTTCCGCTATGAGTGACAAGACCTTCCTAACCGAGGATCCGCATCGTGGTTCAAATCAGACCAGCGACCGAAAGAGATTTTCCTGCTCTCCTCCAAGTGCAAGAGGCTGCGTTTGGTGAATATGCCGGCCTCTACAAGGTAAGCGGCTGGACCACGGAAACCCTTGAGAGCCTGAAAGAGGATGCAAGAGAGAAGCATATTTTTGTGGCGGAAGCGGATGGTACGATTGTCGGTTCCGTGCGCTTTTGGACGGTGGCCGGCGTGTGCGTGATCCGGTTGCTCTCCGTGAGTCCGACTCACCGGCATCAAGGAGTTGGCCTGGCGCTGATCCGTGAGATCGAACGAACGACGACCGATGCCCATAAATTTTACGCCTGCACCATGCTGAGCACGGCGAGAAACATTCAGTTCTTTATGAAACTCGGCTACAAGGCCGAAACGATTCTTCCCGATCACTACGACCATCTCGACCTCATCTGCTTCGCAAAATACCGCTGAGCCGCCTTTCTCGAGGGACCGCGAAGAACCGTCAGACAACCCATCCTCCCATCGGCGCAATGGTTACGGCGTCTTTGCGCAACGGAATCCGTAGCCGAAGTATCGGTTCGTCGGCTGCGCGCTGAACCGGTGAGCGGAACGCAGGAACTCAGCAACGTACAGCCAGGACCCGCCGCGTACCACCTTCCCATCACCTTTTGCCGGCCCTATTGGGTTTTTCCGCGGGCCATTCTTGTAATAATCATGGTCGTACCAATCGAAGACCCACTCCCAAGCATTACCGGCCATATCATAGATGCCATATATACTCTTGCCCTCTTCAAACGACCCAACCGGAACTAACGCCATATGGTCATCCCTTTCTTTTCTTCCATAATTCGCGTGGAGCCGACTTGGCGCCTCATTGCCCCAGGGATAGATACGCCCATCCGTTCCCCGTGCCGCTTTCTCCCACTCCGCCTCCGTCGGCAGGCGTTTACCGGCCCATTTGCAGTATTTGACGGCGTCCTCCCAATCGACATTGACGACCGGTCGTCTCTGATGTTGGGGTTGATTCATGACGCTCCAATCCGGAGGCTCTTCCATGTCCGTCACATCCAGGTACCTGGCATATTGGCCTACGGTCACTTCATATTTGTCCATGTAAAAGGCATTCAAATAGATGCGTCGCACGGGCTTTTCATCATCGCCCATCATGCTCCCCATTGTGAATTCCCCCGCCGGCACCAGTGCCATCGGCATGTCTTGGATATCGGTCCATCCCACCCCTCCTGCCGATCCGCTCAATGTCATCCTGTTCGATACGGCAACGGATCGCTGTCGTGGAAGTTTCGCCTGCAGCTGTAGATAAAGAGCTTGTTGATCGGTATTGAGACCGAGCTCATTCGCGCTGTCCAGGGCGTCCTCCGCCTGTTTCATCCTTTCAGGGGAAACCTTCCCGGAAGCAATCAGCTGCTTCGCCTCGTCCAGCAACCGCCATGTCGTTACTTCCTCAAGTGACCGCCACACTGTGGCTTTTCGTAAACGTGGTTGCGTCGACCCGGTCGCGCTGGACTTAGCATCCAGGTCCAATGCCGTTTCGTAATGGTTCTCTGCACAGGTCCAGACCCCCAAGCCTCGGCACGCTTCAGCCAGGTTTATATGAGCCTGCGCATTCGACGGCTCTTTCAAGATCCCGGCTTCCAGTGATGCGCGTGCTTCCGCATACTGTTTGTTCTTTAACAGACTCTCCCCCTTGGAGAAATCCTGCTCACCGGCACCGACAGCCTGCGCGATTGCCGCCGGAGCAATGAAGAGGCACAACAAGGTCAGCTTTGCCAGCATCTGTCTCATGGAATCTTCCCTCCCGATTGATTGTGATGACACCAGGAGCCGGCCTCGCCTCCTTGCCATGATGGTTTGCCTCGGCAAACTCACCACACACTCATACAAGTTTAGTGCCCTATGTAGCGGCAGACTCGCCGCCTGCGAAGAAAGTCCTTAGGGAACGTTAAACGACTCCTTAACCTCCCACCGTCTTACACCCATTCAGGCGCCTCCTCTTTCTTGACCACCTGCCCCGCAAACATGCTGTAGAGCACAGGCAGCACGACCAGCGTCAGCGCCGTCGATGTGAAGAGCCCGCCTATGACGACGCTGGCGAGTGGCCGTTGGACCTCAGCCCCAATCCCCTGGGCCAGCGCCAGCGGCAGGAGCCCCAGCAATGTGGTCATCATCGTCATCACGACCGGACGAAGACGCAGGCTGCATCCGGTGACGATGGCCTCGTCCGTTTGTTTTCCGTCGCTCCGCAGCTGATTAATGTACGAGACGAGGACGATGCCATTGCCCACCGCGAGCCCAAACAGTTCGATGAAGCCGATGGAGGCCGGTACGCTCAGATACTGCCCGCTCAGCCACAGTGAGACCACGCCACCGATCAAGGCGAAGGGGAGATTGAGAACAATCAAGGTCGCGTAACGCAGCGAGTGAAACGCCCAGAAGAGCAAGAGATACACAAGTCCTAAGGTAATCGGCACGACGATCGAGAGTCGCGCGTTGGCCCGTTCCATATTTTCGAACGCCCCGCCCCATACGACGCTGTATCCTTCCGGCAGCCGGACCTGCATCACTAGCTTCTTTCGACCTTCATCCACCACGCCACCGATGTCCCGCCCGACAACATTGAAGCCGATGTAGATACGGCGCTTCACATGCTCGCGACTGATGCGAGCCGGTCCCTCGCGCATCTCAATCGTGGCGAGATCGCTCATCGGGATCAGTGCGCCGGAAGCCGATTTCACCCGAATCTCCTTGATGGCGCCGATACTGTTGCGTTGCGGCTCTGGAAACCGAAGCGTCAACTGAAACCGCCGCTCGCCCTCGTACACATAAGTCGCCACTTTGCCTCCAATGGCGCTGGTGATGATCTCCTGCACGTCGGCCACGTTGATGCCGTAGCGGGCGATCTTCTGCCGATCGACATCGATGATGAGATAGGGCTGGCCGGCAATCTGTTCGATCTTGATATCTTTGACGCCCTTGATCTGCTGCATCAAATCGGCGATCTCTTGCGCCTTGTCACGGAGCACATCGAGATCGTCTCCGAACAGCTTGATGGCGCACTGGGTCCTGATGCCGGAGATCAGCTCGTCTACCCGTTCTTGAATCGGCTGGCTCATGAGGACGGAGATCCCGGGGATCTCCGCCAGTTTTTTCCTCATGGCGTCGGTCAACCCCGATTGGGTTCTCGCCGTTTTCCAGAGACTTCGATCATGCAAGGACACGATCGGATCGCTTTCATACAGATCTTCCGGATGGTAGGGAATTTCGGCCCGACCGATTCTGCTCACCGCCATCTTCACTTCGGGAAACTCCAGCATCACCTTTTGGGCATGCTTCTCCATTTCGATGGATTCGGCCAACGACACGCTCGGCAGCTTCACAACCTGGGGGGTCAGGGCCCCTTCCTCCAGGAGCGGAATAAATTCCCGCCCCACGAATGGAACGAGAGCAAGACTGCTCAATACGATGATGATCGAACCGGTCAGGACCAAGCCGCGGTGCCGGAGTGTCCACCGGAGCACGGGCAGATAGCCCTGCCTCATCCAGCGTGTCACACGGGTTTCTCCCTGATGATCGCCGCGCAGGAACAACGATGCGAGCACCGGCGACAGCGTCAACGTCACCACGACCGAAACGAGGAGCGCGATCACCAGCGTATAGGCCAACGGCGCGAACATCTTCCCCTCCATTCCGTGCAACGTCATGAGCGGCAGAAAGACGACGCTGATGATCAGAATGCCGAAGAGGATCGGCCGGCCCACTTCTTTCGTGGCCTGGAGAATCACGTCGACCTTGCTTTTTGCAGTCTCCGCGTTAGTCTGCGCGAGATGGCGATACACGTTTTCGACCACGACCAGCGAGCCGTCCGCGATCTCACCGATGGCGATGGCCAGCCCACCAAGCGTCATCAGATTGGCTGAAAGTCCCAAGCGCTGCATGGCGATGAATGTGATCAAGGGGGTAACGATCAGCGAGACGGTCACGACGACGGCGCTGCGCACGTGGCCCAGGAAGAAAAAGAAGACGAAGACCACCAACACGATCCCTTCGATCAACGCGTCGCGCACCGTCTGGATGGCGGCATTTACCAATTCGATGCGATCATAGAATGGAATCAGTTTCGTGCCGGGCGGAAGAATCGTACTCTGCTGGAGATCCTGCACCTTGTCCTTGACGGCTTCGACCACCTGACGGGCATTCGCTCCGCGAAGCATCAACACCGTTCCAATCACAACCTCCCGCTCCCCATTGAGGACCACGGCACCATGGCGAACGGCGTGGCCTATCTGGACTTCCGCGACATCCCGAACGAATACCGGCGTGCCGCCGACCTCTTTCACGATGATGGATTCGATATCGCTCACGGTCTTGATCAGCCCGAGTCCTCGCACGATCGAGCGGTCGGCATGCCGTTCCAACACATTGCCCCCGACATTGGCGTTGTTCTTCACCACCGCCTCATAGATCTGGTGGAGCGTCAAGTCGAACTTGCGGAGCTTGGCCGAATCCACCAGGACTTGATACTGTTTCACGAACCCGCCCATGCCGTTCACGTCAATCACGCCCGGCACGCTCTTCAGCAGAGGGCGCAAGACCCAGTCCTGCATTGTCCGTTGATCCGTCAGTTCCCTCTCGACGACCTGAGGATCCGTGGCCGTCGCATGGGACCCTTCGATATAATAGTGATAGACCTCGCCCAGCCCAGTGGTGACGGGGGCCATCACGGGCTCGAGCCCCTCCGGTAACCGCTCTTTGGCCGCCATGATCCGCTCCAGGACCAACTGGCGGGCGAAGTAGATATCGACCTCGTCTTGAAAGACCACCGTAATCTGAGAGAGCGCGAATTTGGAGAGCGAGCGGATTTCCGCCAGACCCGGCAGACCCGTCATCTGGAGTTCGAGGGGATACGTAATGAACCGCTCCACTTCGACCGGGGAGAGACCCGCCGCCTCGGTCAGCACCTGCACTTGGATGTTGGTCACGTCTGGATAGGCATCGATCGGAATGGACTCAAAGGCAATCACACCGATGACGGACAACAGGCAGGCCAGGCCAATGATCAGTATCCGTTGGCGCAGCGAAAATTCCAGAAGCGCGGCGATCATAGCGAAGGCTCGATCTTATGCCGTTCCATTTCTGACCTGAGAGCGAAGGAGCCCTTGGTGACGACCTGTTCGCCTGCCGTCACCCCTTCCAACACGCTGACGACGTCGCGTTCTTCGTTCCCCAACGTGACTGTCCGCGCCTCAAACGCCCCGGCCCCCCGCTGAACAAACACCATCTTGCCGGCAGGCCCGTCTTGGATCGCCGCCAGCGGCACGCTCAGCGTGTCCGGACTGGACGCCGTATACACGCGGACGATGGCAAACATTTCCGGCTTCAGCAGCCGATAGGGATTCGGGACTGTCACTCGCAGGCGCATGGTACGAGTGCCCGGATCAAGCACATCCCCGATGTAGGTAATGACACCGGTGGTGAGCGCATGGGGATAGGCCGCCAAGACCACTTCGACCTTCTGATCTTTGTGGATGAATTGAACGTCCTTCTCCGGCACGTTGCCGATCACCCACATATTGGTGAGATTCGCCACGGTAAAAAGCTTTTGATCCGTCTCGACTACTTCTCCACGCGTAATGTTGCGCGTGATGACCCGCCCCTCGAACGGGGCGCGCAAGGGCATGTCGGCCTTGATCGTCAACTCCCGCTCAAGCCTGTCGATCTCTTCTCGTGGCACCCCAAGCAGCTCGAGACGGTTCTTTGCCTCCCGCAGTTCGGCTCTCGCCGTCTTCATGGCGGCCTCGCGTCGTTGCAGTTCGGCAAGGCTGACGGCGTTGTTTTCGTACAGATCCTTGGCACGGAGATGCGCGAGTTCCGCCTCTTGCAGTCTTGCCCCGGCCTTGAGGTAATCTCCTTCCGCGACGCCAAGGTCCATGCTGTGGAGCATTGCCAAGAGAGCGCCCTTTTTCACGTCCTGGCCGACATCCACCTGAACCTTCACGACCCGGCCTCGAATCAAGGTGGTAACCTCGGCCAGTTCGTTCTGGTTGGCTTGAACGGTTGCGGGAAACTCACGATGCGAAAGAATCTGTCCTTGCACCACCGGTGCAAGTTCCAGCTGCATCCGAGATAACTCTTCCGGCGTCAGACGCACGACTCCCGGTGATGTGGAAGCAGAGTCCGGTTTGACGGTGGAGGTGTCCGCCGCCGGTTTGTTCTCACAACCGGTGCTCGCTGCCACGATCGCACAGGCCGCCAGACCACGCATGGCATAAGCCAGAAAGACGGTCGCGTTCCGATTCAGCCCGGGACTACCCACGAATCACAACTCCTTGGCATTGCGCTTCAACCCCAGAGACACCCCTCCCCCTTCTAGCCTTCTCGCACGGGGCATGCCCCTCAAATACGTTGTTTTCTTCGCGCAACGCCGAACAATCGTGGCCTTTTGCTACGATCCGGATTCGATGCCGTAGCAAAACGCGTCAGGCATACTGAGACCTCCTAACACCTTGGGTCGTTGATATGAGATACTGATTCCGAAAGGAAACGGCTCTGTGTATGGGGATCCAGGCGCAATTTCCCGACGAACAATCGCCGGCCGGCGAGTTTACCCGACAGCCGGATGCGTTCCGGGAATGGGTGACCGCCAACGGGAGCTCGGGCTATCCTGCCGAAGCCGGCCGCTATCATCTCTACGTCTCATGGGCTTGCCCGTGGGCACATCGCACGATCATCGTGCGCAAGCTGAAGAAGCTCGAGACGGTGATCGGTATGACGGTCGTGGACCCCATTCGCGACGAGCGAGGATGGGCATTTCGCGAAGGTGCGGGACATTCCCTCGACCCCATCAATGGGTTTCAGTTCTTGCGCGAAGCCTATAAAAAGACCGATCCGGCCTATATCGGTCGTATGACGGTTCCGGTCCTGTGGGATCGCGTGACCAAACGCATCGTCACCAATTCCGACGATGACCTGATGAGAATCTTCAACGGTGAATTCAATCGATTCACTGAAAGTCCGATCGATTTATACCCGGACGGATGGCGACAGGAGATCGATGAGCTCAACACTTTTATCTACGAGAACGTGAACGACGGGGTCTACCGAGCGGGATTCGCCACATCTCAGGGCGCCTATGAACGAGCGGCAGGGCGATTGTTCGCCGCCTTGGATCAACTCGATGCGCGTCTTGCATCCCGCCGTTATCTCTTCGGACCGGAGTTGGTTGAAACCGACTGGCGGCTCTTCGTCACATTGGTTCGGTTCGACGCGGTGTATCATGGACATTTCAAGTGCAACGTCCGGCGTATCATCGACTACCCGAACCTCTTTGGGTATCTCAAGGACCTCTACCAAACTGACGGCATCGCTGAAACTGTCAATTTCGATCATATTAAGCGGCACTACTACATCACGCACGACGACATCAATCCTACCCGCATTGTCCCAATCGGACCCGACCAAGATCTTTCCACGCCGCATGGGCGTGACCGTCTGCGATAGCCGTGGGCCTTTTGACCGGGACCATATGCGTATTCGATAGCTTCTTCCCTGCTTCTGTCCAATTGAATGGACAGTCTTGAGGACATTTCCCCCAACCCCCTGGATGCGTTCCGCACACACGAGGCCGGATAGGCTTCTTTTTGCGGAGTTTAGGGACGGTCCGCTTCGCGCGATTCAAGCACAAGAGTTGCTCCATTCATAGGACAAGCGTTCACGTTGGTCTTAAATGAAAGGAGCCGTTATGGATATGATGTGGTTGTTCGCGCTTGTGATGGGTGCACTCCTCCTCGGTGGGCTCATCGTTTATAAAAAGAGCGTGTAGCGTATCGTCGAGGAATTGGACGTTCCGCTTCGAGAAAAGTTCCTTTCCCTGGTGGATGAGCTCGGTGAAGACGCATGTTTTTCATGGAGAAGGGACTCTTTCGAAGAGCGGTGATGTTCCCGGTTCGCCAAGCCCTCTCCAACTGATGTCTCGCTCGCCCCTCATACGGGGCGAGCGATGGATGGATTTCTGAAAGGTGCGCTGGATTCTCGAGGTGATGGGCTTATCTGACCACGAGTACGGAGCATGCGCTCTGGTGTATCAGCTTTGTCGAGACGCTCCCTAAGAGAAAGCGCGCCATAGCGCTTCTCCCCTTCGCTCCAGTGACGATCAGGTCCGGTTGTTCTCGATTCACCACTTTCATGATCTCTTCCGCGGCCGGTCCCACGCGTGGGAATTCCCTGACGCGATACCCGGCCTTCTCAAGCTTGGCCGCCTCTTGGGCGAGCAATTTTTCCCCTGCTTCCTTCACCACTGTGTAGCGCAGAAACGGCATGACGTGCACCAGCAGAATATGAAGTGGTTCGGCTTCGGACTTGACCTTGAATTGCTTGGTGAGGAACTGAAGGGCCTTCGTAGATGAGGGAGAGCCATCTGTTGCGAATAGAATCCGCCGAATGGTTTGTGGTGGCTCCTTCACAATCAAAACCGGAGAACGCGCGTGAACCGTAATCGCTGTCGACACGCTCCCCAATACGAAACGGTCGACTGCGTCCAGGCCCCGGCTCCCTACCGCTATCAGTGCGGTACGACCCGCACGTCTGAGGAGGGCATGCGCAATTTGTCCCTTCTCCACGCGCACCGACCCTTCCAACCCCAGCTCCGCCATACGCTGCTTCGTTTCCATTTCCACCTGCTTGGCTCGAGTCTCCACGAGGTGAATGGCCTCCCCTTCATCGGGTTCGTGCCCACTGACGGACGGGTGCGTGACGAATGGAGCACGAGCCGAGTCGATATCGATCGCATGAACTGCCGTGACACGTGGCGAAGAACGAAACGGCATCTTACTCAGCCATCCTAAGAGCCACTCCGAGTACCGGGAACCATCTACCCCTATTATTGCTTTCATCGCCATCTCATCCCTCCCCACGTTAGAAATCCCCTCATGCGTTCATCTGCACGATCACTTTTCAGGGTTGCATAAGACCTCAATCGACACATTCTGCAGACTGTTCAAGATGTCGAGTGGAAGGAAACACATGATGCTCACACCAATCCTTCCGTTCTGTCAAGCCATGAGCCGACGTCTGTCGCAAGAACTCATTACAGTCGATGCCGGAGAACCGGGGAAGCAATGGTAATGCCATACCTGTAAGGGAAAGCGGCTGAGGGCGGTATCGTTTCTCTGCAAGAAGATTCAGAAATAATTATTGGCCGGTGAGCCGACTTTTGGTACAGTGCGGCACCGCATTGCCGATGAAGGCTTGCATTTCATACGAGGAAGGCACGCAAAGGATGAGGATACAGACTGGTGGTGGGCCGGTTCGGTGGATTGAAAGACCATGCAGGTTGCTACTTGCCGCTGTAGTGATATTGCTTTCAGGTTGTGCGGTACATGAAGGCTCGATGCGCTCCGACGCTCCCTATGTCGAGCGAAGCACGCCGTCGGTTCTGCTCGCGGATGCCTCCTCGGCTTCCTCCATGCTTCCCCTTGCACTAGCTGCTCGCGACCAATCACTGGACGAGCCTGTGGATCCCTTTGCCAAGCCGGGCGAAGAGGCCGTTGAGGAATATGATCCCTGGGAGCCGCTCAATACCAAATTCTTTGAATTCAACCGGCAGCTGGATCGGTGGGTGTTGAAACCGGTCGCCAGAGGATACAACTTCGTCGTTCCGAATATTGTCCAGAACGGCGTCAGCAATATCTTCTACAATAGTCGTGTGACTCCGCGGTTTCTGAACAATATCTTTCAAGGTAGATTCAAGGGAGCTGGAATAGAAGTCGGGCGATTTCTCATTAATACGACGGTTGGGATCGGGGGATTCTTTGATGTGGCTCAGCGATTCAATCTCACAACACCGGAGGAAGATACGGGACAGACGCTTGGATTCTATGGAGTCAAGCCCGGCCCCTATATCATGGTGCCGCTTTTGGGACCATACACGGTTCGGGATCTTATCGGGTATGCGGGAGATATTGCCCTCAATCCGATTTACTGGCTGATCCTGCCGACCATGCATAACATCGATGCCATTCCGACAGTGGTCTCTATAGAAGAGCGGGCGCTCACGTATGGCATCTCGATTGGCGCGCGTGCGACTGAAGTCGTAAACGAGCGCTCTCTGAATCTGGAAAAGTTTGAGGGTGTGGAAGAATCTACTTTGGATCTCTATGCCGCAGTACGGAATGCCTATCTTCAAAAGCGCGCCAAGGCAATCCGCGAATAACTATCGGATCGGTACTCGTTTCACCGGTGGTCTCCATGGATCGGCCTGGTACTGCCGATGAATCGGCTCAGGCCAGGCTTCCTCGCTTGAAATCCCAGCCAGGATACATCACGAACAATATGAGTGATAGGGATGAATCGGAAGGGCAGATGAGAAGAAGACAGACCGGTAACGTTTCGCTCAGCACCTTGACAACTCGCGAGACTAAGCTCACGAGGGACTGAGCCGCTTCACAATAAAACGAGGTGAAGGAATAGACCGCCGATTAGACGCTCTTCTTGTATATGATGATGCCGCCGATGAAGATGATGAGCATCACGGCCGCAAATATTAAGAAGGTACTATCCATGGTTACTCCTTTCGTTCGGACCCATCACGCAACGAAGTGGTAGACCACAAGCACACTTCCCAAGGAATGAGACCGACAGACATCTTTTCCCTGGACAAAGCTGAAAAGAATGACATCACAGGGCTGATGCCATACAACAACTCGGCCCCACTGCTCTTCGGGAACCTACGTCTGCCTCAAATTTATTCCTGACAAAATCGACTGTCAAGTAACTTGGACCGCATGGATAGGAACCATTCGTTAGGGCAGTATGCAGCGGAGATGTACGCGGGGCAAGCCGGATCCTGTGGCGGAACGTATGGATTTCTTTTAACTTTCTGCGGAAGGCCAGGTGGGGTCCAGGGGTTTGAGGGGCTTTATTCTTCTCTTAAGACGGATGCCGATCGAACGTGTCTCACGAAGGATCTCTCTTCGCGTAAGGGACGGCAAGACTTCAGGAGCATACACACCCACAAGCTTGCGAGGCATGTGTTTGACAAAAATAGCTATGAGATGCGCGGTGCCCCAGGCAATCGGTGAACAGGCGAGATTTTTTTGACGCAAATCAAAGAGCGAGGGGAACCGCGCATCCCAGCGGATCAGACAAGGATGCGTCCGCTGGGAGCCATAGGCCAAAACCGCTACGGCAAAACGAGCATTGTGCAGAATCCCTCGCCGGACCAGCGTGATCATCATACGGGGAGATGCCGTCGCCGGAAATCGTACCGAACTGAGGCCGCGTGACCGTGTGAGTTTCCCTTGTCGATACCATCTCCGCAGTCGGTCAATGTCAGTCCCGCCGATTTTCGCGTCCACACTCTGGAAACCTAGGAAGCGGGGCAGCGTCGTGACTTCATCCTGCGCAACCAGCACGACTCCAACCTGTCCAATTGGCGGGGGAAACCTAAATCGTTCACGCTCTCCAAATCGGATGCCGAAGCTGAACCGGCCATCACGATAGATACGAGGGCGCGACACTGCTTCGTCAAAAGCAGACTCGGCCGACCACTGTGAGACAGGCCCCTCAGACGCAGTATCCTCAAAAATTCGGACTTCTGCTTTGTCCAATTTATCTAGTCCAGCCGCAGCCTGAGCGGCGAAAAGATTCGTTAACCCTGGCGCGACACCAGCGTGAATGAGTGCCCATCGCCCTTTTTCCCGGAATTGCTTATCGAAGCAAAACTGTTCCGGTCGAAATGGGTTGGGCCTTAAACATGATGCAGTATCGAGGTAATGGGCGCGCAATCGCAGCGCCGCACGCATCACGACGTTGTTGAGGGCGGCAGGGCACGCATTGATCAGGAGCTGGCATCCTTTGGCCGCCTTAACGACGCTGCGCAGATTTCGGGCATTGACCTGTTGGATAACAACGCTGGACGGTTCGCCGAGAAAGTCGCGTGCACGGGCGAGATCACGGTCGCCACAAGACACATGATGTCCCTGGCGAGTAAGTAGCTTGACCAGTAGTGAACCGGTCGCTCCAACTCCGAGAACAAAGATTCTCATGAGCTCGTCACTGTACCACAACTTCCCTTGTTGGATTCTGAAACGCGTTGGCAGGTGACGTTCCCGGAAACTTTTCTTCTGCCGTCTTATGTGGTTTGAGCGATCACTACGTTCGCCGCGGCGTCACTTCTACCTTCCTTACCGTCCGTCAGAAGTATTTTCACCAATTACCAATACCTTGTGAAGTCCTGTGGTTCAAGGCTGCGCAGCTACAGGCGATGGGCCGGATCAGGGCAGGACATCTTCATACGGAGAAACGTGATACGACTGGATGTGGAGTGATACGAGTGGACATTCTGAGAGGAGCTGGAGAAACGCAACACCATCGATTGCCTGCAACAAACCCGCGCAGGACACAACCACGATGGCCAAATCTGCAGGGAAGGTGGGCACATGGAAAACATCAGCCGGCGGGGTAGTCGGCCAGTATCGCACCGAGAGGATAGGTCTAGTAAGATTACTGGACGGTACTTTGAATATGCCCTATGGATGAAACTTGAGACGGCTCGCCAAGAACCGGATGGACCGTATATGTCCTGTCTGGGTCAAGCGTCACACGGACCTTTCCCGTCTTGCTCAAGTAATCAATAGATAGGTGGACTTGATTCCAGGTCAGATCCGGACAGAGGCCGACCACCTCTTCCATAGAACAATGTGTACCAAACTGCTTGAGCGCATGATGGACACGGTCTATGATCGCCGAGAACTGCATGACCCCCTCCCACACACTAAACAGATCAGAATCAGAAGTAATAATTCCCACCGACACTCGAATACACGATACTGAATAACTATTGGATGATAATGGGTTAGGGCGGAGCTTGTGAACTAGTAAAATCCCTGGAAAGAAAAAGGGATATTACTAGCACTCATCTCAGATCGAGAGGCGAGAGGTTCTGAACCATTCACCGAAACCTCTGTCCAAATCCTGGAGCACGAGACTTCCACCAAATGCCGGAGTTTGTTAGGGGACGCCGCCCGGTTCTCAGCCGAAAACGATTTTGAGACCGGAACTAAACCAAAACCTTGTGCGTGTGCCTATGAGGACACACTCACAAGACCTTCAGCGATTGCATATTTGATCAACTCGGCCGTCGAATGCAGATCGAGTTCGCCCATGATGCGAAATTTGTGGAACTCTACGGTCTTCACAGAGATATTCAGAATGGAGGCAATCGCTTTGGTTCCTTTTCCCTCCGCAACGAGTTGCAACACTTCACGTTGCCGCTGCGTGAGAGAAGTCACCACCGGCTTGCATGGCTGGCCTTCGGGAGATTGGAGCGTCGCTGCTAACACGTCCTTCGTGATCAGCGGAGTCATGTAGTGCTGCCCCCGCATCACGGCCTGGATCGCTTGCTTGAGTTCCACCGCTGCCGACCGTTTTATCAGATAGCCCGCAGCACCTGCCTTAAAGGCTTCGGTCGCATACGTGGGGGTGGCGTGCATCGTCAGGAAGATGAGCTTGCTCTCCGGCACCAGTTTGGTCAATTGTCGCGCCGCGTCCAACCCGTTGAGGAGCGGCATCGAGATATCGAGCAACACAATGTCGGGGCGAAGCTGCTGGGCTTTCTCCACCAATGTTCGCCCGTCCTCCACCATGCCAACGACCTCGCCTTCGGCTTCTACCAACTTCCGAAGCCCAGCCAGGACAATGGCATGGTCATCCGCCATCAAGATACGTGGTCGTTTCATATGACCTCCAACTCGCAAGGAACCCAGGCACAGACCTTCGTGCCGTTGGCCGGCCCGGACTGAATCCGAAAAAATCCCTGCAGTTGCCGCAACCGTTCCTCCATACTACTCAACCCCAAGCCCTGCTGATGGGTGCTCTGGTCATGGGGGTCAAATCCCTTCCCATTGTCAGTCACAGACAATCCGATGCCCTTCGACGATCCACGGAGTTGGACCGCCACTGCCGTTGCCTGCGCATGTTTCACCACATTTTGGACGCTCTCCTGCATTACACGGAAGAGACAGGTGGCGTGATCGAGCGGGACCGCATTCGGAACCCCGGCAATCTTGAGGTGGATGGGCAAGCCGGTCCGCCGGGAAACCTGATGAACATGGTCTTCGATTGCAGGACGCAATCCTGCGTGTTCCAAGAGGGAGGGATGAAGTCGGTACGCAAGGGTATGCACATCATCCGAAAGTTGTTCCAACTGTTCACGAATCGGCGTCAGCGCATGAGCCAGTTCGACCGGCATGCTGGAAGACTGGCGCTCGAACGACGCGACCTCCAAGACCAATGCCGCCAGTCGCTGGCTTACATCGTCATGCAGATCACGGGCGATTCGTTGCCGCTCATGCTCTTGTGCCGTCAGTAACTTCGAGGTCAGCTCCTCCAGCTGGACTTGCTGTTGATGCAGCTCGAGTTGGTTATGATGCAGTGCCTCTTCCGCTTGCTTGCGTTCGGTGATGTCGACCGCGACACCACCAAACAGCGACGGGGCTCCCTTCTGATCGATGATAGGAAACTTGCTGACAAGGGCGTGCCGAATCTCTCCGTTTTGTATGAACGACTCGACAGTGTGGAGCGGAACCCGATTTTCCCGCACTTTCCTATCATTCAAATCGTACTGCTCGGCGACCTCCGCAGGCCACAACTCGAAAGCAGTTTTTTCTTTCCACTCCAAACCCCTCAGGACGGATTCTTGAAACAGTCGATTGACATAGAGATATCGTCCCTGAGCATCTTTGATCCACGCAAAACCATGCAAATTATCCATAAAGGAGGCGAATCGTCGCTCGCTTATTTTCAACGCCTCTTCGGCTTGTTTGCGCTTCGTGACGTCGATCATCGCTCCCAAGGTCCGGGTGGGACGACGCACGGGGCCGTCACTCTCGAATAGCGTCCATGATCGAAAGTTGACCCAGCGGACACTCCCGTCGGGACGCAAAAGACGGTGTTCCATTGAAAACAGATCGTCAGCCGTAGGGTCATGGGCTTGTTTGATCGCCATGACGACCATTTCGCGATCCTCCGGATGAATCAGCTGGATATAACCCTCCAGGGAGGCCGGAGCGTCCGATCCCACGCCATAGATTTCCCTCATGGCCGGCGACCAGTACACTTTTCCGCTACGGTGATCATGGTCGAAAATGCCGAAGTTGGCCAATCGGATGACTTGATCCGATCGTTCCTCCCGCTCATGCAACGCGATCTTTGCCTCCACACGAGCCGTCACATCCTCCGTCGCAATCGCAATGCCGCCGATCTGGTCGCCGCTATACCAAGGGCGGACATCCCAGGTGATCCACTGCACGGAGCCGTCATCTCGAACGAACTGGTCTTCATCTGCGCTCAGAACCTCTCCGGCCAACCCTCGTCGATGTACCTCTTTCCACCGCAATGAGACGTCGGGAAACATGTCGTAGTGAGATTGACCCACGATATCTCCGGTCAGCCGATAATCTTCCATCCAACGGCGACTCGCCGCCAGATAGCGCATATCGCGGTCAAACATCGCAATCGCGGCCGGTGCATGCTCGATGAACAAAGGAAACCGTTCGCCACCGTCCCGCGTCGCGCCATTCGTTCGCTCGACTCCCGCGATGCTCTCTCGGATACCTCGTTTCGACTGGTCATGGGCTCCACGCACATCGTCCTCTGCCGTGATGTCGTTCCCAATCGTCAGGAGGCAACGCTTGCCGCCTACCGTGATGAGATTCGTCGAGATGAGGAATCGTCGTAGCGTTCCTTTCTTCGTCCGCATCGACACTTCAAGGTTTTTTACCGATCCTTCGGAATTCAATCGATTGATGAACCGAGCACGATCACGAGGGTGAGGCCAGATCTGCAACGTCAACGTGGTATTCCCAACGACTTCGTCCCGACTAAACCCGAAGATCTCCAGGCAGGCATCATTAATTTCCAGACAGAGCCCGGTTTCGAGTTCCGTGATACCGATTGGGTAAGGACTTAGACGGAAGGCTTCAGCAAAGAAATCTTCTCGAGCCGATTCGACCGCGTTTCCCTGCCGATCCCCGGTGTGGTATGCGTGTGAAAGCGGTTGGGCCCTCACCCAACGCTTTTTTTTTGCGGCCTTGGGTGCCATGGCGAGAGGACTCAATTCTAGTCTACTTACACAGACCTCGCAAGACCAAATCCATGCGAGCCATTATATTAGTTATGCTAATTAAACAGTCCGATGCTCTTCGGCAAGATGGTTATTCTTCTCTTGAGTTTGTCGCCCTTCACCTCGCGGGGGCCGTTATGTGAGAAGAATTCTGTGTGCGGGAAAGCGGGGCATAATCCCCCACACCGGGCTCTTGCCCTTGACGCAGAACGCCACGATAATCTCCGAGAGAATCGCCTTTGAGTGGGCGGCTCTAACGTTCCGCGCGAGTTCTTTCCGTAGGTCGTGCATCTCCCTTGTAGCAGAGTTCCCCAATTCCGAAATTCCTTCTTTTCTCGTCCCCTCGATAACCTCCTGAAATATCGACCCTATGCCGAATCATTGGACGATCGTTCCCTGGCGCCTACCTTGCTGATCACACAATATGGCATGCTGCTCTCGAGGCGCAGCATGCCAAGAAGGACAGGTGATTTGAAGGGGGTCATGAGTCATCAACCGCGTATGTGCGCGCCATGAAGGGAGGAATTCCATGTCAGTCGCAAAAATCATCGAGATC
The DNA here is from genome assembly GCA_024760545.1 of Nitrospira sp. Taxonomy (NCBI): domain Bacteria; kingdom Pseudomonadati; phylum Nitrospirota; class Nitrospiria; order Nitrospirales; family Nitrospiraceae; genus Nitrospira; species Nitrospira sp. Next base: position 2,729,378 of record CP060501.1, on the reverse strand, counting down.
AGCGCCGAATCGCCCGCTAGTTTCGAGGATGCCATTGTCCAGGGAATTGCCCGAGCATCCAAAACCGTTCACGGGATCAAATCCGCGTGGGTGAAAGAGCAACATGTGGTGGTCGAGAACAACAAGGTTTCCTTATACCGAGTGGATCTGAAGGTGACGTTTGTTTTGGAGTGACGAACTTTCCAAGGAGCTTCTCATATTATGGTTCTGTGGATGAGTTGGAGGCCCGCCGCCTGGCATCTGTCGATGACGGCGCTTGCCTTGACCGTTCTCTTACCCTTCGCCTTCGCCGCTCCTCCGCAAGGGGGAGAGACGCCTATGAAAGCCGTGCGCGAAACGGTTACCGAGATTCTCGGCATCCTCGAAGATCCTGCACTGAAAGACCCGGCCAAGCGCACGGTTCGGCGTCACAAGCTGGAAGAGATCGCAGCCGCTAGGTTTGACTATGCAGAAATGTCAAAGCGAGTGTTGGGCAGTTATTGGAAACCGCTCACTGAGGAGCAGCGAAAAGAGTTCGTCGAAGTGTACAAGAGTTTCCTCTCGGACCGGTATGCAGGAAAAATCGAAGATTATACCGGACGCAAACAAGAAGCGGGCTACCTGATGGAACGGATCGAAGGATCGTACGCGGAAGTCAGGACCGAATTGCGTTCGGGGAAGTCGACCCTTCCGCTCGACTATCGCCTCTTCCTCAATGAAAACCAATGGCGTGCCTACGATATCATCATCGACGGCGTCAGCTTGGTGAGTAATTATCGAAGTCAGTTTCAAAAGATCATCCGCGAAAGTTCCTATGAGGAGTTGATTAACAAATTGCGCGAACGATCCGTTACACCGGACACGAAGAGCAAACCTCGACCGGCCGGTTAGTGAACCAAGATGACTCCTATCGCGATTGATCGGCACCAGGGCTGATAATCAGCGGAACATTGAGCTTCTCCGGCACGATGATCGTCTTGGAATTGGGGCTTTCATACAATTTGAACTGCAAGTAGTCACGCGTCAGGGTTTTGGTGATGATCTCCTGCGCCTGGGACTGTCCCATGGCGCGGATCCTCATGCTGTCGGCTTCGCCTTCCGCGCGAATCTTCAATGAATCACCTTCGCCTTTGGCCTGAATCCGTGCAATCTCGGCATTGCGTTGCGCAATCACGACCTCGAAGTCCTTCTGCTCTTTTTCCTGCTCTTTCGCCTGCTTTTGTTCGATGGCCCTCAACACCATCTGTGAAAATTCCATTTCCGAGAGCGCCACGTTGTAGACATCCAGATGGCGACCTTTCAATGCTTCGACCACGACGGCTTCGATCTTGTTCCCGATTTCGCTGCTACGCTCGGGAAGCGTAACCATGGTGTAGTTTGCGACAACCCCTCGCACGGCCGACAACAATTGCGGTTGAACCAGCTGCTTGTACCAATCAGGCCCCACTTCCTGAGCCAGAAAATAGATCTCCTCGGGCATTGGGCGCATCGTGATTGCGGCATAGACGGTGACTGGAAGATCATCTGCAGTCAGCGCATCCACCTTCTCCTTGAAGCTCTTCAATCTGGTGTCGAACACGAGGACGTCATTCCAGGGCGCGCGCCAGTAGAATCCTTCCTTGAGCGGTTCCTTCATCAGTCCGCTCGTGAGGGGGTACCACCGCAGCCCTCGACTTCCCGGATTCACCGTATTACTGCAGCCCTGGAGAATCATCACGATCGGGATCAGTACGAACAGTAGACGGGCTGTGAATGACACTTTCATACATCCCTCCTCTTCTCGCGTCGTGCATTCCGGCAAACTTCGTGATCTACGGGGCAGCCGCGGGCCGTTGCCTGTGGCGTTCCACATCCGCATGCGCCTGGGCAACTCGTTCCAATTCCTGTGCGATCTGCTCATAGTAGTGCGCCAATGACCGCGCACCGGAGACCAGGTCAGCATCAGGCCCAAAGAGTGCCTCATAACGCGCCGCAGCCGTGGCTTGCGCATGGGCTTTCTCCCGCATCGTAACGGCTTGATTCCGGTAATAGTTCGCAATGGCCTCCTGATCATGGATGGGATCGTAGGAGTTCAGATCGAGAGATTCGTATGACGCGCAGCCGCCGATCCCAACAAGGCAGAACAGCAGCAGGCTCCGTCCTATCGAGGCAATCGCCTGATCGCCATGACTGGCTCTCTTTTCACATCTACGGGCGAATGTGGGGATCATCAGTGTCAGGCTTTTCCATCAGAATCCACAGCCACATGGACCTTCCGGAACTGAACGCGTGAGCTGAACGCCTGCGGTGATTGTACTACATGGAATGCTCCCGACAACTGGCTCTCCATGGCGACGGCAACAGGAGCCAGCGATCCCATGGATTGTATGGAGATCGTACAAGGTCTGGCGCATGCCAGCGCCATCCCCATCGTGAAGGTGTTCCTCAAGAAGCCACAGTCACGCATGAAGCCGCCATCGGACAGCACGGACAAAAAAGAATTGGAAACCTTGCCGGTCCGTGGGCTCACGCCGAAGCAAACGGTGGAAATGATCGTGAGCGAATTCTGCGGTGACCGATCGTTTCGCTCAACTTCATGACTCCACGGCCTTACCCCGAAGACTTTGGTCATCCGTGATCACGAATCGGTGCGCACGCGGAATCGCGGTTCAAGAGCCTTAAGGTTTTCCATGATGCCGGTATACTCCAATTCCGCCATGGGCAGCATGGCCGCACCGAAGAAACCTTGGTGTCGCATGCCGATGGCTTTGTCGGCTACCGTGTCGCGTACGCGGTTCCAGAATGGATGAGTAAACGGGTCCACAGGTTCGGTGAACCGTCCTTCGTGCATGGCGAAGGCGGCGCACGTGATCACCGGTGGACCATCAAAGTAGCTGATGCCGGACTGAAGCGGGACTGGCATCAAGGGCATCTGATGGGAGCCGCGCATGCCACCGGCCACATAAGGACCGACCGCATAGGGCGCCAAGACCTCGCCCGTGGCGGGGAAATCCTTCTGTACCCGCACCAACAACACCGGGTCATCCTTGCCGGTGTACTTCCCGGCGATGTTATGCAACCGTGAGGTGGAGGCCACCACGGCTTGTTCGCCGCTGGCGGCTGACCAGACCGATTCCACCACGTACCGTTCGGTGTCCCGCAATAGCGCGGCGATTTCGTACAATTCTTTTGGGGCCTGGAGCTCAATGAGCCGATCACCTTCAGTATGATTCACGTCCATGATGACGAAGCGAAAGCCTTGCGCCATATTGGGCGCCAGGATCAAACCCGGTGTGTTCATGGGATCGGCGAAGGCCAGATACAGCGGTAGATTAAAGGCCCCGGGATCGGTCTTGTCGGCCGCGAAAAACAGGAAGGGCTCATTCGGCCGCTCGTTGAATTCCATCTCCGCCACGGCCGGTCCCATTCCGCGCACGTTGCCCGAAAACGCGTCTTTCAACAAATCCTGACCGGCACCGTACAACCCCTGCCGTTTGGCTATCTCGGTCCCGGCAAGGAAGGCATCCCACGCCAGTTTGTGGACGGTTTCGTGTCCGGCGCCGTGCCTGTGGCTCATTAGGATCGCAATGTCGTCGCCGGTGCTGCTGACGTAATGGTCAATCAACAGCGAGGAGCCATGCTGGGCAATATAACTCCGAACGGTTTCCAGCAGTTGCTGCGAGGGACAGATGTGGCCACCGATAGAACCGATGTCGGCTTTGATGATACTCAGGGTGACTTTCATAGGAGGATCTCCATAGTTGGGCTTAGCTTGCGTCGTTTCATAACTCAAGCGTTTGGGCCTAAGAAATAGCGATTCTCCTCGCGTGGAGGATGATGGAACGCAGTTCTTACCTGAACATGAAGTGAGCAATCCCGATGCCACAGCGGTCATGGACGAATCTCTCGTACATCCCATGGTCGGGTCATAGAGATACGAAGCACGGGCAACAGATCAGGCAGTCAGTTGGGGTAGGTGTCTACAGAGAAGTGAGGCACGGTGAGGCAAGACGCGACAGTAGATGAGACATGACGCCTTGCACCAAATAACGACCGATCGTCTTTCGCGCCGTCCGGCTCAACAAATTCGCGGCAGTTGCTCGCCGGATAACAGATCGAGGACACGATGCGTGCCTACCACGGTTCGCAGAACGACCAGCGGAGGATCTCGATCCGTCATCATGCCGATGTGAGCTGGCTGGTTCGCCACTTCGTGCCGGCGCATGACGGCCAGCGCGGCTTCGACCTGCTGCGCCGGCACCATCGCAACAAAGCGTCCTTCATTCGCCACGTACAATGGATCAAGGCCAAGCAGTTCGCAGGCTCCCCGCACGGGTTCCTGCACAGGAATGGCGGCCTCTTCAACCACCATGCCGACCTTCGCCGCTGTGGCCAGTTCGTTCAAGGCACTGGCCAGCCCGCCACGAGTGAGGTCGCGCAGGCAATGGATTTCAATGCCGCTTTGGATCAGATCACTGACTATGTGATGCAACGGGGCTGAATCGCTTTCGACCTTGCCATCGAACGTCAGTCCTTCCCGTACGCTGAGTACTGCCACCCCATGGGAACCGAGATGACCGCTCACAAGAATCGCATCATCAGGTTGTATCGACGTGGGCAACACGCGGACACCGGCCGGCACCACACCAACGCCGGCGGTGTTGATGAAAATCCCATCGCCCTTGCCGCGATCCACGACCTTCGTATCGCCGGTGACGATCGGCACACCTGCAGTTCTCGCTGCCTCGGCCATCGAGTTCACGACTCGCCGCAGCACCTCCATGCTGAGCCCCTCCTCCAGGATGAATCCCGCGCTCAGATACAAAGGCTTGGCCCCGCACATGGCCAGATCATTGATCGTGCCGTTCACCGCCAAGCTCCCGATGTCGCCGCCCGGGAAAAACAGCGGACGAACCACATAGGAATCAGTGGTGAAGGCGAGGGTGCCTTTCTCCACAGGCCAGATTGCACCATCGTGCAGGGAGTCCAGCATGGGATTATGAAAGGCCCGCATGAATACGCCTTGAATCAACTCCTGCATGAGCCGACCGCCCCCGCCATGTGCAAGTTGCACGGTTTTCGTTGCCGAGATCGGCAACGGACAGGCCGGTTCAAATGATTTGCTCTGAGTCATGCGTTATCTCCGGTATCCTGTGAAGCGTCGTTCGTATCTCGTCAGACCGCTTCACGCGTCACGCGTCACGCGTTGCGTGGCTGCGGTATCGATAATAGGCGGCACAGGCCCCTTCGCTCGAAACCATTGGCGCTCCTAACGGCTGTTCCGGTGTGCAACGAATCCCGAAGGCTGGGCAGTCCGGCGGCTTGAGCAAACCCTGGAGCACCAGCCCACTCCGGCATTCCGGATCCTCCACGCCATCTGCGAGCTGCGCAAGGTCCGGCTGGAACTTCAGCTCGGCATTGTAGGTATTGTAGGAAGATTTGAGGCGCAGGCCACTCGCTGGAATCTCGCCGATACCGCGCCAGATCCGAGACGCCGGTTCGAACACTCGATCGACGACGGACTTGGCCTGTTGATTCCCTTCACGACTGACCGACCGCACATACTGATTCTCGACCTCGACTCGTCCCTCTTCCAACTGACTGACCAACATCGCGATGCCTTCAAGCACATCGAGCGGCTCGAACCCGGTCACCACGATCGGGACTCGATACCGTTGTGCGATGGCTTCGTACTCCTCATAGCCCATCACGGTGCAGACATGGCCTGCAGCAAGAAAGCCTTGAATTCGATTCTGTGGCGACGCCAGGATCGCCTCCATCGCCGGGGGCACCAACACATGGGCGATCAACAGGCTGAAGTTGGTAATACCCGCCTGCTTCGCTTGCGTGACCGCCATGGCCCAGGCCGGGGCAGTCGTTTCAAATCCCACAGCGAAACAGACGACGTCGCGATCTGGGTTGTTGCGTGCCAGCTCGAGCGCATCCAATGGCGAATAGATAATCCGGATATCTCCCCCTGCCGCCTTCACGCCAAAGAGGTCACCACGGGAACCGGGAACTCGCAACATGTCGCCGAACGAACAGAAGATCACTCCAGGCAACGACGCGAGGCAGACAGCTCGGTCGATGAGGGATACCGACGTCACACAAACCGGACAGCCCGGTCCATGGACGAGCGTGAGGTTCGGTGGCAACAGGCTATCGAGGCCGAAGCGTACGATCGCGTGGGTCTGTCCGCCGCAGACTTCCATGATCGACCAAGGCCGCCGCACCGTCTTTTTGATCCGCTCCGCCAGCGCGGTCGCCACGGCGCGATTGCGAAATTCATCCACGTACTTCATGGCAATGATCCCCCGCAACCCCATTGCTCGACATCATTTCCACGATCATGTGAAGACCGATCGGGGTCTATGTGGAAACAGCCGACCTCGAAGAAGGGGCGAAACATCGGTACTCCTCCCTGTGGATCCGGTGCCATCGGAGCGACCGCAGCCAACCCGCGACCCCGCACTTGCTCCTGACTGTGCAGCTGTCGGGTGCCGTCGCCTATTAGGCGCCGTTAGTAGCACGTCTGTTCTTGATTCCAAATGGTACATGAACCATGGCACCGTACTGCGTGCCGGCTTCTAGGTGCGCGACTTGATCATCGAAGAACATGTGTGGCTTGAATGCCTGGACAATTCGTGTCTTGTCAATGCCGCCGAGGAAGAATGTCTCGTCCGGTTGCACATTCCATTGCCGAAATGTGGTCACAACTCGCTCGTGCGATGGGGCGTTCCGCGCCGTGATAACCGCAATCCTTACAGACGGCGTCGATCCAGGCTTGTCGCAAACCGCAACCTTGCTTTGTAACGCGGCGAGTCCCTGAAACAACCTGTGGAGGGGCCCCGGTTTGTGCGGAATGTCCGCCTGAGCAACCTCTGCGGCGTGGAATGCTTTGATGTCACCGGTGATGTGGTAGACCGCCTCCGCTGAGTCATCCGCGAGTACCGCATCAAAGTCGAAGGCGACTCGCAATTCCTTGTCCGATAGATCGTCTTCGAACGGCGACCCGAGAACCAGACCTGCTGCACGGTCGGCGGCGATCGCCTCCTGCACGTTCGCGGGGTTTCCCGAAAGCAAAAGACTGGCGTTGAAGGACTCCATGTATGTGTGCGGTGATTTCCCGTTTAGAAAGGCACCACGAGAGATGTCGAGAGCATGGTACTTGATGCTGTTGAATACTCGGAGGTCTGTGTCCGGGTCGTTGTGCGACAAAAGGACGACCTCCACAGGGTGATCAGATGAGCTGCTATTAAGAGAGAGCAGGCGTCGCACGAAGGGGAACGCCACACCTGGAGAAAACGATTCGCTCTCGTGATCTCGTTGATAGGCGCGGTATTCGGTGAGCCCCCGCTCCCGAAATATTCGATCAGACTCCGTCAAGTCAAAGAGGGCACTTGACGCCACGGCCACGACGAGCTTGCTCTCAATGGGATATGCCATGGCGTCTCGCCCGCCTGACTAAAGTCTAGGCCGACCCACCTAGGATCCGGATGTGTCGTTTTCTGTCCGCATAACCCGCCACTGACTCTTCCGAGGATAACGCCATAATCGCTGGCGTTTCAATGAACACTCCATGCCCAACCCTCAACCATCAGTTGCATCTGACGAGCCTGAAGCCGCCAGGTCGGCGTAAGTCTCCAACGTGCGCCGCGCGGCTGCCTCATCCAGTTTGCTGATAGCAAACCCGACATGGACGATGACATAGTCGCCGACCATTGCTTCCGGCACCAGTGCTAATGAGATGGACTTCGTGATGCCGCCGAACGACACCGTGGCCGTGCGAAGCGCATCATCTTCGATATTCAGAACTTGTCCCGGAACCGCAAGACACATTCTAGGCGCGACCTTTCTCGTTCAATGTCATCCGGTGCGCCGCCACCACCGCTTGCCCAAGTGAGAGCCCTCCGTCATTGGGCGGAACCAGCGCATGACTATAAACAGTGAAACCCGCTTCCTCCAACCGTTGTCTGACAAGCGACAGGAGAAGACGATTCTGGAAGCAGCCTCCGGTCAGGACGACGCGAGGCAGACCGGCTGCTTCGGCCACGCGAACAGCGCCCTCAGCGAGGCCAGCATGAAACCGGGCGGCAATCTGCCCACGACGGCGGCCCTTGCGAAGGTCATCGAGCACGGCACGGATCATGGGGCGCCAATCGATCAGCCACTTGGCATCGGGACTCTGACTGGACGCCACATCCATCGTATAGCCTTCCACCCTCATTCCGCCTGCATCTTCCTCCTCTGCGGCAAACTGGACCGCCATCGCCGCCTGCCCCTCAAAGGACGCCTGAGAGCACAGACCCGTGAGCGATGCCAGGGCGTCGAACAATCGCCCCATGCTCGTCGTCCACGGTGAGGCGACGCCTGATCGGAGCAGACTTGCCCATTGCGTACGCTGATGGTCCGTCACCTTCCAAGAGGGAAGATCCTGCGCCAGCATCTGCTCCCCCATGCACTCCCACACCACGGCTGCGGCAGATCGGCTGGGCTCCCTCATCGCGGCTTCTCCACCCACCAACCGAAACGGTTTGAGCGAAGCGAAGCGAGTGAACTGCCGATGACTTGTGATCAAGAATTCTCCGCCCCAGACTTGACCGTCCACGCCATAGCCGGCTCCGTCCCAAGCGATGCCCAGCACTTCGCCGTCAAGCCGATGTTCTGCCATGCAGGAGGCGACGTGGGCATGATGGTGTTGTACGGGTATTAACGGCACGGACAGGGCTTCACTTACGGTTCGTGCGAAGATCGTCGACCGATAGTCCGGATGTAGATCACAGGCAATAGCCTGAGGGGTCACCTGTAGCAATCGCTGTAGATCTTCGATCGCCTGCCGGAAGGCTCTGTCCGCCTCGACGGTAGAAAGGTCACCGAGGTGCTGACTCAGCACGACACGGTTGCCTGTGAGCATGGCCACGGTATTCTTGAGATGCCCACCCACGGCAAGCACCGGACTCCGAACTCCATTCGCAGAGCCATCCGTCCAGCTGATCGCGTGAGGCACATAACCTCGTGCTCGACGGAGAATGACCACATCCGCCCGTGGGCTTTCCGCCTGCCCGGTACCCTCCGCCTCGAATCTTCTGGACACCACCAGCGCCACTGAATCATCGACCGGCCTTGCGATCGGCCTATCATGCACAAGGAGCGCGTCGGCGATCCCTTTCAGCCGAATCAACGCCTCCTGCTCATCAGTCACAATCGGTTCTTCGGATCGATTGCCGCTCGTGGCCACCATTGGGCGCTGCAGCGATGCCGTCAAGAGATGATGGATCGGCGTCGCAGGCAACATTACGCCGAGATAGGGATTGCCCGGCGCCACGGCCTCGGCGAGGGCTGTGTCTTGCCGCTTCTGCACAAGGACAATCGGCGCTTGCGGCGAGCGAAGCAACGCCTCTTCCTCTGCAGACAACAGGCAAAAACCCCTGACCGCATCGATGGAAGGAAACATCAGGGCGAAAGGCTTCTCAGGCCGTCGTTTTCGATCTCGAACTCGCCGGACGGCCTCTTCTGATGCCGCATCGACCCAGAGCTGAAACCCGCCCAATCCTTTCACTGCGACAATGAGTCCTTGATCGAGCATGGCTTGAGTCCGCCGCAAGGCATCCTCGTCCTCTGCGACCTCCCGACCCTGCTCATCCCACAAGCACAGGCGAGGACCACAAATAGAGCAGGCGATCGGCTCCGCGTGAAAGCGTCGATCTGATTCTGTGGAATACTCCGTGCGACAGCCGGAGCAGAGTTCGAATCCATCCATGGTGGTATTGGATCGCTCGTAAGGAATCGCCGTGAGCAGGCTGTAGCGCGGGCCGCATTGTGTGCAGGTGAGGAACGGATACCTATAACGACGGTCGGACGGATCCGCAAGCTCACGCCGGCAGTCCGCGCAGGTAGCCAGATCGGGTGGGATGACAAGGGTGCGTTGACCCGACTCAGTGCTCGGGACGATTGAAAAGTTTGCCTCGTCGACCACCGAAATGGTGCGAGTGTTCATCGCCTCGACGAAGGCCGAGGCCGGCGCGTCGGTCTTCAGCCGTCGAAGAAATGATTCGATGACCAAGAGGTCCCCTTCCACTTCAATCAGCACGCCAATTCTTGTGTTCTTAACCCACCCGGTCAGCCCCAGCTCACGTGCCAACCTATAGACGAACGGGCGAAATCCCACACCTTGCACCGTTCCTTCCACATTGACCTGCATACGCTGAGCAAAGGCCTTTCTCATTCCCGTACCACCAATTCGTGGAGTACCACTTCCGGCTCTGCCGGTGCTCCGATCATCGGCCCCTCGCAAGCCGAACAAACATCGTCCGATCTTGTGACCGTCGACTCTCGATTGCAACGAGGACACCAGGCGTTTCCTGGGACAGGAATGATCTCCAATGCCGCGCCCTCGGCCTGTGTGCCGCGGGCAGCCACCACAAACGCCGTCTGCAACGCGGAATGATCATGAGCCAGCAGGTGCGACAGCGCGCTGACTTTCAGTCGTACGGCAGATAGCTTGGCATCTGTTGTTTCACCCAGCTTGGCTTCGACGGCCTTCACGATCTGCGTCATCAGATGGAGTTCATGCATAATGCGCTTCGCACTCTTGAATGACCTGGTCCACGACCTGGTCCACCGCTTTGGCCACCGGTGACGACAGCGGTTGTCCTGCTTCCGTGTTGCCTGCTTCAATCCCGTACACGATAACCTTGGGAGGAAGGACGCCCATGGCGCGGGCCAGCTCCAGCGCATCTACCATACCGATGGCGTGGCTGGAGCGAGGAAATATTTGACAACCGATCGGGCCGGCCGAGGCATCAAGTCGGTGGACGGTGCCCGAAGCTTGTCCGCTACGCGCAGCATCGATGAGAATCACGGCGTACGCGCTCTTCATCAACTCTATGAGGTCAACCCCCGCCATCTCGGCTTCAATCACTTCGGCACGGCCGCCTATTATTTGACGAACTTGGCGGGCCGCCAGAAGACCAGCGGCGTCGTCCCCTCTCAAGCCATTCCCAAGGCCGATGACTCGAATTAAGGAGGAAGGAGGCCTGTCATTTTTCACGTGCTGCTCTCCCGCCGGATATCCAGATTCAGAAAGTGGGTCGCGCAGGAAATACACGGATCGTAGCAGCGAATGACTCGCTCGCAAGCCAGCGCTGCCTCTTTATCGGGAAGGTGCAACAGGCGCGGCATGAACAGGCGCAAGTCCTGTTCGATGCGAAATTGGTTCTGAGAGGTCGGAGGAACGATCTTCGCGTCACGGACCACACCGTCACCATCCACCTCGTACCGATGATAGAGGATTCCTCTGGGCGCTTCCGTGCAAGCCATACCGGTACCCGACCGAACAGCAACCGGTAGTGCCGCTAAGGGCGGGGTCTCATACCGTTCGATGAGCCGCAACGATTCCTCCAGCGCGTAGAGGATTTCGACGGACCGAGCGATGATCCCGTGAAACGGATTGCGCAGGGGCAGCGCGATCCGCCTGTCTGTCAGGACCTGCTTGGCCAGCGGCGTGAGATGATCGTGATTCAAGTTCAGACGTGCCAGCGGGCCGACCAGATAGGGCGAACCTTGCACTGTGCAGTGGAGGGCGTTGGAATAGGCCACCTGATGCTCGACAAAATGTTGTTCGAACTCGGTGGCTGAGATCTGCAGCACAGTCGACGCGACAATCTGCCCTTCATTGAGCGGATACTCATCGGGGTGGCGGAGTGCGACATAATTGTAGTCCGGCGCAAAGTCGGGATATTCGAAATCTGCCACCCAGCGCACAGTGTCCACCGCCGCATCGCGCGCCCAGAGCAGCTCATCTTTCAACCCCTCCAGCTCGCGCCGCAGCGGCACTCGGGAGAACCCCCCGACCTTCACGGAGACCGGATGCACTGACCGGCCACCGAGCAACGTCATGATCGCATTGCCGGCTTTCTTGAGCCGTAAGCCTCGAGGCACCACGGCCGCATGGTCCTTCGCCATCGCAATGGCACTATCGTACCCGAGAAAGTCCGGCGCCTGGAGCAGATAGACGTGCAGTGCATGGCTTTCGATCCACTCGCCGCAGTAGATGAGCCGGCGCAGGTCGCGCAGCGCCCCCTCGACGCGAAGACCGAAAATCTGTTCGAGTGCGTGGACCGCGCTCATCTGGTACGCGATCGGGCAGATCCCGCAGATGCGCGCGACAATATCAGGCACCTCTTCATAATGCCGCCCTCTCAAGAAGGCCTCGAAAAACCTCGGCGGCTCGAAAATCCTGAGCTCCACGTCTTGGACGGTTTCGTCTTTCACCGTGACACGGAGTGCGCCTTCACCTTCTACGCGCGCCACCATGTCGACGGCGATGGTTCTCGTCTGCGCTGTTTTTTCGGGCATCAAGTCCTCAACGCTCGCACGTTAGGTAGGCCTTATGCGTCATGTCTTGCTCTCCCAGAGATCGCTCTCCGCACGGAAAGGCAATACATAGCCGTTGATGCCACGAAATCGCCGCATGACCTCGACTGGGATCAGTTGCAGTTCGCCATGGAAGTGCTTCGCGAGCGAGGCCGTGTTGGGTGGAAGGCCTGGTCCTTTTCGCGCGCCTTCGCTGGGTCCGAAGCAGCCGTAACAGTCTCGACCCATGCTGGGACAGATCGCTCCACAGCCTGTCCGTGTCACCGGCCCAAGGCACGGTATCCCCCTCGCGACCAGCACACAGACATTTCCTCGCCGCTTGCACTCCAGACACACACTATCGGCAGGTAAACGAGGCTGAACTCCCGCCACGAGATCCGTGACGATGCGCAGGAGCTGGCCTTTATCGATCGGGCAGCCCCATAGTTCGAAGTCCACATGGACATGTTCCGAGATGGGAGTGGACGTACTGAGGCTCTGAATATATTCCGGACTAGGATAAACGGTCCGCTTGAACGCTTCGACATCGGCCCAGTTACGCAACGCCTGAATGCCGCCGGCCGTTGCGCAAGCCCCAATCGTGATCAACACGTTTGCCTGCTTGCGCACGGACAGAATGCGATGCGCATCTTCCGCCGTGGTGATTGATCCTTCCACCAGGGCGATATCGTATGGGCCTGGCTTCATGTCGCTGGAAGCCTCAGGGAAATAGGCAATATCCAGCGCCTGCCCCACGGCAAGCAGGTCCTCCTCAAGATTGAGAATACTGAGTTGGCACCCGTCGCAAGAGGCGAATTTGAATACCGCCAAGCTTGGCCGCCGCCGCTCATTGACGTCTTTCGATTGATCCAACATTCTCTCCCTTTAGAACTGTTGGTGACGCGTATCTCGGAAGAAATTATCCATACTCCGCTTCAGCGAAGATTAGACCGCTGCGAGATACGCCTCACGCTTATACTCCCGTCCGTCCCAGCCACTGTGCTGCACGGTCGTACCGCATGACCGGCCCATCTTTGCACAGAAAGTACGGACCCATCTGACAATGGCCGCACAGGCCGATCCCACACTCCATGTGCCGTTCCAGCGAGACATAAAAGGCAGTCTCGGGAATGCCCCGACGGACAAGGATCGGCACACCTAAGCGCATCATGATCTCTGGTCCGCACATCATCACGATGCTCTTCGCCGGATCGATCGACACCAGCTCGAACAGCTCCGTCACCACGCCGATGTGATAACTCCAGGTCTTGTCCGGCTGGTCGCTGGTCAACAACACTTCGGTATCGGGAGCACGGCGCCATTCATCGAACCGGTCGCGATAGAGGAGATCGTGCGGCGTCTTGACCCCATGCAAGATCTTGACTGATCCATATTGCGTTCGCCGCCGGAAGATATACTCAATCGCCCCGACCACCGGAGCGCATCCTAGGCCGCCGGTCACGAACACCACGTTGCGCCCGCGGGCTTCTTCCACCGGCCAACCCTGTCCAAACGGGCCGCGAATGCCCAAGACATCACCGACCTGTAGATCAGCGATCGCATTCGTAACTCGCCCGACGGTGCGGATCGTATGATCCAGGAACCGCGGCTCATCCGGGTCCGAAACGATGGAAATCGCCACCTCGCCGACTCCGAACAGATAGACCATATTGAACTGGCCCGCGTTGAATCGAAACTGCCGCCGCGCTTGCTCGTCAACAAGCTGCAAACGGTAGGTATTGATGTCTTCGGCTTCTCGTATCTTTTTTACGATCGTCGCCGGATTGATGACATAAGGATTGGTCATTGGATTACTCTTCGGCGCGCCGGCTACGTACCTTCTACCTGTTGGCTAGTGACCGACGACAGGGTACCCGGTGTCAGCAACGCCGGCAACTCCTCGGTCAAATCGATCCCGACCGGACACCACGTGATGCATCGGCCGCAGCCGACACAGCCGGACATGCCGAATTGATCGATCCAGGAGGCGAGCTTATGTGTCAACCACATCCGATAGCGATCTTTGATCGTCGGACGAATGTTCTTGCCGTGGATGAAGCCGTGCTCCTGAGTGAAGCAGGAATCCCACAATCTGGCATGCGCGGTCTGTTGATGCGAGAGGTCCGGAGTCTCCTCGATTGCATGGCAAAAGCAGGTCGGGCAGACCATCGTGCAATTCGTGCAGGCAAGACACCGTCCCGCGACCTTATCCCATCGTGGATGCTCATGGGCATCGTAGAGGGCTTGCGGTAAGCGTGAGTGATCCAGCCGTCGGACTTGACTATGCCCGCAAGCATCCACGCGCGTCGCGGCTTCATCGATCAACTGTGATGAGGCAGCAGACAAGAGGAGGCCAGAAAGAAGATCGGACCCGGCATCACTGCCGGCTTCGATCAGCAGCATGTCGTCCACTTCAGTCAAAGCGAGATCGAAGCTGTGCTTGGCACAAGGACCGGTCTCCATTGATGCACAAAAACAGGTCGCAAGTGCTCTCGTGCAGTTCACGGCGATTACGAAGAGCCCTTCACGACGACTCGCATAGTAAGGGTCTCGATACGAGTCATGTAAGAAAATCCGATCTTGGATGGCTAGACCGGCGAGATCGCAAGCGCGAGCCCCAATGACTGCCACTTTCTCCGTGTGAGGAAGTATCGGACGAGCGTCGAATTCCCGATTGCTCCGCTCAATCTGTAAGAGAGGTTCCCTTGGCGCAAAGACGAAAGGCTTCAGCGATTGCGGTCCATGAACAACACCGAAGATTTCGTTGGAACCGGTCTGTTCCAACCGATAGCGGCCCGGTTCCTGCTGATCCCGCCAGCCGTTCGGCAGTTCCGACGCCAGCCTGATCGTATCCCAGACAACGGACCCATCTCGAACGGTAGGCCCGACAACTCGATACCCCTTCGCGCTCAAGACGTCGAGCAATCGTTGGAGATCAGCTCTTGGCAGGGTGCCACATGTCTCACTGGCCATTGCACGACACCTATCCCAGCTCACTCCGCGACAGGCAGGATAATCCTTTTCACCGCCATCGTACGAACTCTCTTCCTTCCGTGCAAGGCGGGAAATCAGGCATGTACGGCTACACTTTGACGCACACGAGCGGTTCCAGCTTGGCCACCTTCCTCGCCAATCGGAGCGTTTCCGTGAGCTTCCCTCAGATGCTCGCTGCCAGGCGTATGGTCTCTGCCAAACTCAGTGATCGAGCAAACGGCGATTGATTATGTGGAAAGGGGGGTTATCTTGTAATTGAGCGGAGGCCTCGGTGAGAGGAACAGTCAAGAAGATGAGGTCGAGTGCTGGGGCGGTGAGCAGGCCCACCGAAGGTGGGAAGCCTAAAACCCCTCCAAGACCCCACAAGTAGAAACGAGCTCTCTAGACCCGGCTCCGCTCCCGTTTTATTTCCCCTTTGACCTTCCCCGAACAGATGTAATCCACGAGGTATTGTTGACGTCTTTTGGAGACCTATTTGTTGGGACGCTGAGGGCTTGAAACAAGCTCTTCCCCTGTACGAACACATGTGAAAAAATGGCCCGCCCTTGTGTGGAACCACGGGGGGCCGTTCTCTGACCGGAATCACGTTCGGCACTCCTTCACTCGCTTAAGGCCGATTGCCCCGCGCCTCACTCTCTTACAGCTCGCATCCACAGCCATGCCTAGTGGCACCGACGACTGATAGCGCGTCCCTTGAACCTTGACCCCGCTTTGGAAACAGCGCCCGCGCCCCCTCTGCACGCGGGCTACACACGAGCCGGTCAAATACCTGAGGCTGACGACCTCTCTAGGCTCACCCCACCTCCTTCACTTCCTAGGTAGGTGTGATTTCATTGAAATCAAGACAGGCAAGATGCCTCATCCCCAACTGCCTATCCCAGAATAGGACATCAGGAAACCCGGGCAGCTAGTTCAGACATGCCTTTCCTTTTCCGGCAAACAGTTTGTCGGCCTCTCCGCTCCCAAGGTCTCTCCGGCGATGGGCAAGAATCACCGGATCCACTCGCTCGCCACAGCTGACACAGTGCCAATCGAACGAACCGATTTCGAACACTTTCTCCGGCACCATGAGACCGCCGCAGCGGTAGCAGTGATCATTCTGAATGTTCTTCGTCCCCGCAATACTCTTGGTCATATAGATCCCTCCTGGTCTGCTAAGAGCCGACAGTGCAGAAAAGGATTCACCAGCGGAAGTAACTCAACCTTGTTTCAGCATTTATGTTCGTTAGCTGTTGTTGAAAGAGGCAACAGCCCCGTAGAGACCACTGCCCCCTAATGCTACAGAATTCTCTCCTTTTCGGCCGGGCTGAAATCTACCTGTGACTGCAACACCGCATTTTCATTAGACCCTTTGAGGACACCTTGAACACTGGCACTGTCAATGCACCAGCATCGGAGTAGGCATCTGAGCTTAAATTACACAAGGAGGCAATGGTCATGAGCGGATTGACACGATGGGAACCGACGACGCGTTGGAACCCATTCAAAGAAATTGAAGAGATGGAGAAACGACTTTCAAGCTTCTTCGGTCGTTCACCGGTTGCCACCGGCGGCGATAAGAACGAGGCCATCACCGTCGCGGAGTGGTCGCCGTTGGTGGACATCTCCGAAGATGACAAGGAGTACCTTATCAAGGCCGAAATTCCAGAAATGAAGAAAGAAGACATCAAGTTGAATGTGCATGACGATGTCCTGACCATCACGGGAGAACGAAAGTACGAGAAGGAAGAGAAGAACAAGAAATATCACCGAGTCGAGCGCGCCTATGGAAGCTTCGTACGGAGCTTTACCCTACCGGAGGATGCGGACGGCACCAAAGTTGGGGCGGAGTATAAGGACGGCGTGCTCAAGATTCATCTCCCGAAGTCTGAAAAGGTCAAACCCAAGGCGATCGAAGTCAAGGTGACCTGACCGCGAAAAGGAGGGCGCCATGTTTCGCCATCCTCGCTATCTCGAAATTCCCTGGGCAATCCATGGGGAGCAGAGAGACGCAGGGCAGCGCCACCATCTGCTGCTCATGGTTATTCTGATCCTGATGGCCATGTTCTTGATCGGAGTCGGCGTGATAAGCGGCCTTACATAGAACTGGGATCCTAACCGGCAGAAAGGAAGGCGGTGACGTTCAAGAATCGCGAAGAGGCAGGCCGGCAACTTGTTGACCGACTGATTCAATACCGTGATGACCCGACGGCTCTTATCCTGTCGCTCCCACGAGGAGGGGTAGCCGTCGGATATCAGTTAAGCTTGGGGTTGCATCTTCCATTGGACGTCTTCATCGCCAGAAAGCTGGCATGGCCGGATAACCCGGAGTATGCATTGGGCGCGGTGGGTGAAACAGGGACGGTCTATTTGAACCCTGAAGCAACAACCGCATTTAATCTCTCTCCGACGGATCTCCAGACGCTTGTTCAAACGCAGCAGCAGGAGATCGCTCGACGGCAGAGTCTCTATCGCCAGGGCTGGCGTCTCCCTACGGTGACCGACCGCGTGGTCATTCTCGTGGATGACGGCATCGCCACCGGATCCACATTCTTTGCATCCGTTCAGTCCATCAGACACTTCAAACCGCGCCGCCTGATTGGGGCCATTCCGGTCGGCCCGGTGGAAACCATCCAGGAAGCCCGTACACAAGTGGACGAACTGGTGGTGCTTACCACACCGGACCCGTTCTGGGCCGTGGGCAATCACTATATCGACTTTACCCAAGTCAGCGACCATGATGTGGTGCAGTATTTAAACCTGGCGGAATCGTCGCTGTTGGAATGGAAAATGCGGACACATTCTTCAACCGGCTGACCGCCACGATAAGGGAGTACGCATGACCGCGAAAACGAAGGCAGGCTTGGGGGCTCGACACGACCGGACCGTCCAGGAGTATCAGCACGACACCTATAAACTGCGTGGGAAACTCAAGGAGCCCACAGTCTGTATCGACTGCGGGGCTCTGTATCATAAGGGACGGTGGACTTGGGGCGCGAAGCCGGCAGACGCCGATGAAATCAGTTGCCCTGCCTGCATGCGAATCCGAGACAAGTATCCCAAAGGTTTAGTCACGCTTAAAGGCAGTTTCAAGGACATGCAACATGAACAAGTCATCGGCCTGGTGAAGAATGCGGAGGAAAGAGAAAACAGGGAACACCCTCTGTCTCGAATCATGTCGATCGAAACTGAACCCGAAGGCCTCGTTATTTCCACGACCGACACTCATTTGCCCAGACGCATCGGCGAGGCCTTGAAGCATGCACATCACGGTGAGCTGGAGCTGCGTTACGATCAAGGTGAGGAGTTCGTGCGGGTCACATGGACGAGATGAAATTCAAGGCATCCTCCTGACCCTGACGGATTTGATTTCAGAAGGAGGCTTGGTTGAGTATACGAGCTGGAGTCGCATCGACCATCACCCCTCTCATTCTCGCAATCATCTTTTGTGCCGGTATCGGGACGGTAGGAGCGAAGATCGTCGTCCCCTCCGGCTCGGTGATCGAAGTCGACACGGCGACAACCAATACGATTGTCGCGGCCTTTGAGCAGGCCGAGCAGGCGATCAAATCCCACGACCTCGTAGGGGTCATGGCCTTCTATTCCTCTCAATACAACTACCACGGGCTCAAGAAGGACGATCTTCATAAAATCTGGAAAGACCTCTTTGACGAGTATCAGGAGATCGCGAGCACTCATCTCTTCACCAAGATGGTGAAAGTCGGATCCGGGCGAGACGCCGTGCTGGAAGTCACTTGTACAGGGCATTTATGGGCCAGATCGAAGACCAGCGGTTTGTACGTCCCCATCGACAGCTGGCACGAAGAAGTGCATTCTCTCGTTCTCGAAGAGGGGGCTGTGCGCATTCGCGGGAATCTCGGGGAGTCTCCGCGCGTGCTTCCGTTTGGGACCGCGCCACATCCGTTGTTTTGACCGTCGCCTGAACGAGGCTTTACGTGAGAGTCGTCATCGGGGTTGATTGGTCGGATCGGGCTTTTGCCGCTGTTACGCAGACGTTCCACCTCTATCATCCAACGGATGTCACGCTGGTCCATGGCGTTGACTTGGGGATCTTGGAACATCCCGTCGTGGCAGAAGCGGGCAACGTGCAAGGGTATGATGGCTTTCGCAGCGCCATGGTCGATGCGGGACGCCAGGTGCTGGAGCGCGCTGCCGCCACGATACCGACCAAGGTCGAATCGGTCCGGAAGATCAATGAAATCGGAAGTCCCGCTCAACTCATTCTTGACAGTGCTAAGAACCTCTCAGCCGATCTGATCGTTGTCGGTGCGCGCGGGCGAAGCCGCCTTTCGGAGGTGATCCTCGGAAGCGTGTCCCATCGAGTGCTCATGCACGGCTTCCACCCGACGTTGATCGTAAGAGGCGCTGCGCGCAAGGTGCAGCGGGTCCTCATTGCGATTGAGAGCCGAGAGGACGCCGATCGAATGGTGAAATGGTTAACGCAGCATCCCTTCGTCGATCCTGCAGAACTCTGCGTATTCCATGCCGTCGTTCCGATCGGAGTGGACGACCCCTATGACGCGCTGGGAACGAGGCCATGGTGGGAGGGCTTGGAGCGCTATGCGGACGAACTCGTCAAATCGACCGCCGCCAAGCTCTTGAACCCCCACGTTACGGTTCATACAAAAGTCGCCACCGGGGATCCTGCAGCGACGATCGAACAGGAGGCGAAGGCCATGGATCTCGTGGTCGTGACTTCCCATGGACGCAAGGGCCTCTCCCGCTTCCTCCTGGGGAGCGTCTCCCACGCCGTTGTTCATCACGTGACGTGTCCAGTACTGGTTCTACGATGAAAGGATCGAAGATGAAAACGCTGACCCTCGCGATAATACTCATGTCCGCCGTGACCACCGCCGTTTTTGCTCAAGTGATCCGAGGGGATTCAAAAGCCGGCCACGCGGTGTATGAACAGCAGTGCCTCCGTTGCCACGGTGCTCAACTAGATGGGAGTGGGCCGGACAGCCAAGACCTCATCGTCAGGCCGGCCAATCTCCGGTCGCACATCACTCGCGCCAAAACCGATTGGGAATTACTCGTGGCGATTTCAAACGGCGTCTTGTTCAGCCCGATGCACAGTTTTCGCGGCAAACTGACGGATCAACAAATGCTGGATGTGCTGTCCTACATCCGATCCGTATCACCGCCCGATATCAGCAGCTAACACGAGGGGTGTCTGCCACCATACAACCCCACAGGTTTCATCGCAGCTTCACCCCTGCACCCCGCGAGATGAGAGGAGTGTCCCTTGTATTGGCGCAATTCTCCACCCTTACCCGCACATGCCTGATGACTTCTGTCCCACACATGATCTAATTCGCGTGCCGTTTTTCGATTCGGACCCTTCGATTCATGAGCGGATTTCCTATTCCCTGCTCAATGCTCAGTGGTCTCTACCTTGCACTTCCTTGCTCGGAGGATCTATCAGTGGCTTGGCCGACGATCATCAAGTCCTGCGGAGAGTCGGGCACGATTCCGAATCTCCAAGACTACGAAGCCGTCCGTTCGCATTTCTCCTGGGAACAGGCCAGGCAGGACTTGGATGGGCTTCCTCGTAGGCAAGGACTCAATATCGCGCATGAAGCGGTTGATCGCCATGCCACTGGAATTCGTGGCTCCCACCTGGCCATCCGATGGTTGGGGAAGAACGGAGCCGTTGACGACTACTCCTACCGACGACTGTATGAGCTGACGAATCGCTTCGCCAACGTCCTCCGGCAATTAGGTGTGAACACGGGTGACCGCGTGTTCGTACTGGCGGGCAGGATTCCTGAACTCTACATTGCCGCACTCGGAACCTTTAAGAACCGGAGCGTGTTCTGCCCCCTGTTTTCTGCATTCGGTCCTGAACCGATCCGGTCACGGCTCACCATCGGCGGGGCGAAGGTGCTGGTAACCACCAACACGCTTTATCAACGGAAGGTTGCCGCAATCCGTGCGGCCGTACCCAGTCTCGAGCATATCGTGCTCATCGGAGAAGATCGTCAACCGACTGCCATCAGCGGCACGCATGACTTGAGCGTCCTCATGCAGCAAGCAAGTCCCGAATTCCCGATCGAGCCCACGGACCCGGAAGATATCGCCCTGCTCCACTTTACGAGCGGCACGACCGGCACACCGAAGGGCGCGATTCACGTGCATCAGGCCGTGGTCGCTCACCATATGACCGGCAAATACGCCCTGGATTTTCACCAGGATGATGTGTTCTGGTGCACGGCGGATCCCGGTTGGGTCACCGGAACGTCGTACGGCATCATCGCGCCGCTGACGAACGGCATCACCAGCATCGTAGACGAAGCGGAGTTCGATGCCCAACGCTGGTATGGCATCCTGCAGGATCAGCAGGTCTCGATCTGGTACACGGCCCCGACGGCGATTCGTATGATGATGAAGGGCGGCAAGGAGTTGGTCCGCAAGTACGACCTCCGCCGACTTCGTTTCCTCGCTAGCGTGGGCGAGCCCCTCAACCCCGAAGCGGTCGCGTGGGGACGAGAGGCGTTCGGCCACCCATTTCACGACAACTGGTGGCAGACTGAAACCGGCGGCATCATGATCGCCAACTACGCCGCGATGGACATCCGTCCTGGTTCGATGGGTCGCCCCCTTCCCGGTATCGATGCGGCGATCATCCGACGAACCGACAGCGGGGTGGAGATCGTGGAGGATCCTAACGCCCAGGGAGAACTGGCATTGAGACCTGGCTGGCCGTCTATGTTCCGTGGGTACTGGAACGAACCGGAGCGGTATAAGAAATGTTTCGCGGGAGGCTGGTACCTCACCGGAGATCTCGCGAAACGTGATGGGGACGGTTATTTCTGGTTTGTCGGCCGCGCGGACGATGTGATCAAGACCTCCGGCCACCTCATCGGACCGTTCGAAGTGGAAAGCGTGTTGATCGAACACAAGGCCGTGGCGGAGGTCGGTGTGATCGGCAAACCGGATCCGGTAGCGATGGAAGTCGTCAAAGCCTTCGTGTCGCTGAAGGATGGCTACGAGCCCAGTGAAGAGCTGCGTCGCGAACTGCTCGGCTTCGCGCGTGCCCGTCTCGGTGCCGTTGTGGCTCCCAAAGAAGTTACCTTCTTGCCGACACTGCCTAAGACGCGTAGCGGCAAGATCATGCGGCGATTGCTCAAAGCCCGCGAGTTGGGACTCCCGGAAGGCGATACGTCGACGTTGGAGGCCGGTTCATGACGCCGTCGATAGACCGAGACCATGGCCTGGAACTACTTCGGCACATGCTCCGTATTCGCCGATTCGAGGAGAAGACGGCGGAGCTGTACAGCCTCGGTAAGATCCGTGGCTTTCTTCACCTCTATATAGGAGAGGAAGGGGTGGCCGCGGGCGCCATGCCGGTCTTCACTCCTGACGATGCGATCGTCGGCACCTATCGCGAGCACGGCCACGCGTTGATACGCGGCACTCCGATGGGACCACTGATGGCGGAACTCTACGGAAAAGCGAATGGCTGTGCGAGGGGACGCGGTGGGTCTATGCATTTTTTCGACGCAGCACGGCGATTCTACGGTGGCCTCGCGATTGTTGCAGGCGGGTTGCCTGTCGCCGTTGGGCTGGCGCTGGCCGACAAGATGCAAAACCGTCCACTGGTAACGGCCTGCATCTTCGGCGATGGCGCTGTAGCGGAAGGCGAGTTCCATGAGTCCCTGAACCTTGCGGCCCTCTGGAAGCTCCCAGTCCTCTTCCTGTGCGAAAACAACCTGTACGCAATGGGCACCGCATTGGTACGACATCAAGCTCAAACCGACATCGCCAAGAAGGCCGACGCCTATGCAATCCCGGCCCAGGCGGTGGACGGCATGGATGTGCTTGCAGTGGAATCGGCCACCAAACATGCCACGGATTTCGTACGCCAAGGCCACGGCCCCTACCTGATCGAATATCGGACCTATCGATTCCGTGCCCACTCCATGTATGACGCGGAACTGTATCGCACCAAGGATGAAGTCGCCCAATGGAAACAGCGGGATCCTATCGCGTCATTCGAGCAACACCTGCGCGCGAAGGGGTTGCTGCACAATGTCGATATCGAGAGGATCGAATCGGCCGTCGCGGCTGAAATCACCGACGCAGTGGCGTTTGCAGAGGCCGGAGAGTGGGAACCGGTCGAGGATCTCGCTAAAGACGTGTATTCGCCCGCGAGCAGCTCCAGCGGTCGGCGCAAGGACCAACAGCCGTTCGCTGAAGGCCGACGGCCAATATGACTGACATGATCAAGATGACGTACAGAGAAGCCGTTCGAGCCGGACTCCGTGAGGCGTTACAGATCGACCCGCGCGTGTTTCTCATGGGCGAAGACGTCGGCAAGTACGGCGGTACCTATGCCTGCAGCAAAGGGTTCCTGGAAGAATTTGGGCCGGAGCGTATCCGCGATACACCGCTCTCAGAATCCACCTTCGTCGGTGCCGGCATCGGAGCCGCCCTCGGGGGCATGAGGCCGATTGTGGAAGTGATGACGGTGAACTTCAGCCTCCTGGCCCTTGATCAGATCGTGAACAATGCCGCTACGATTCGTCACATGTCTGGGGGACAGTTCAGTATTCCGCTCGTGGTGCGCATGGCCACCGGAGCCGGCCGCCAAGTGGCCGCCCAGCATTCCCATAGTCTGGAAGGCTGGTATGCCCACATCCCCGGCATCACGGTCCTCACTCCCGCGACCGTGACCGACGCAAGAGGCATGTTGCTGACGGCCTTGAAGGAACCGGACCCGGTCTTCATTTTTGAACATGCCTATCTGTACCCCATGGAAGGAGAGCTCGACGAAGGCGCGCTGCCTGTCGACATTTCGAGGGCGGCTGTGCGCCGGCAAGGAAAGGACGTGAGCCTGATCACGTTCGGCGGCTCGCTGTGGAAGGCGCTGCAGGCAGCCGAGACGCTTGCCGGAGTAGGCATCGAGGCAGAGGTCATCGATCTCCGTGTGCTGCGGCCTCTCGACCAGGGGACGATGCTCGCTTCCATCAAGAAGACCCATCGAGCCGTCGTCATCGACGAAGGGTGGCGCACGGGGAGTTTCGCCGCAGAGATCAGCGCACAGATCATGGAGGGAGGCTTCTATGATCTTGATGGCCCCGTGATTCGCGTGTGCAGCGCCGAAGTCCCGATCCCTTATCCGAAACATTTGGAAGACGCGGCGCTGCCACAGCCAGAGAACATTGTCAGCGCTGTGCGTAATCTCATAGGGTGACGTATGTACATTTCTCTTTTTCGCCTCTCGTCGCTCGTCATAGGTCCTAACCATGGCTGACTTTGTGATGCCGACGTTGGGCTCAGACATGACCGAGGGCACGTTGGTCGAATGGAAGAAGAAGGTCGGCGACCGGGTGACCAAAGGCGAGATCATTGCCGAAGTGGATACAGAAAAGTCCGCTATCGAAATCGAGTCGTTCTATACCGGCATCATTCAAGCGCTCATCACAGAGCCCGGCGAAAAGGTTCCTGTCGGCACGGTCATGGCCATCATTCGCGAAGAAGGGAAACCAGGGGGTCCGGTAGAAGCGAAGGCCGACGCCAAGCCCGTGAAGGAGTCACCGCGTTCCTCAGTACGTGAAGGGGTCATCCCCTCACGGCCTGAGTCAGGCCGATTGCGCATCTCACCAGCTGCCAAACAGCTCGCGGCAGAACTTCGTGTTGATCCTTCGGCCCTGAAAGGCACCGGCCCTGGTGGCGCCGTCACCCTCGACGATGTCCGCGCTGCCGCAGCAGTGCCGCCAAACGAACCACCTGCCGTAGCAATCGACCGCCGGACACGGATGCGAGAGACCATCGCCGCCGCCATGGCTCGATCGAAACGAGAGATTCCCCATTATTATCTGAGCACCATCATCGACATGGGGCGAGCCATGACCTGGCTCAAGGAAGAAAACCTCAAACGCCCGGTGACGGATCGCCTCCTCTATGGTGTCTTGTTGATTAAGGCCGTGGCCTTGGCGCTTCGGCAGGTACCGGAATTGAACGCCCTTTGGAAAGAAGGTGGGGTCGTTCAAAGCCCGGACATCCATGTGGGTGTGGCGGTGTCTCTGCGGCAAGGCGGCCTCGTCGCGCCGGCCATTCACCATACTGACAAGCTGAGTCTTGGCGAGTTGATGACACAGTTTCAAGACCTGGTGAAACGGGCCCGTGCCGGCACCTTACGGAGTTCGGAATTCTCCGATCCGACGATCACGGTCACGAGCCTCGGCGAGCAGGGAGTAGAGACGGTGTTCGGGGTCATCTATCCACCGCAGGTCGCCCTAGTGGGTTTCGGAAAAGCTGTGGAACGCCCGTGGATTGTCGAGGGGCAGGTGGTCTCGAGACCAGTGGTAACGGCAAGCCTCTCTGCAGACCATCGCGTGACCGATGGCCACCGAGGAGGGGTGTTTCTTTCGGCCGTCGATCGATTGTTGCAGGAGCCCGGACAGCTATGAGCAAGCCGCTCACGCCGGACGAAATCAGACAGACAGTCCTTCGTCTGCTTAGCGAGATCGCGCCGGAGGCGGATCTGTCCGTTGTGAAGCCGGATATCAGCCTCCGTGATCAGCTGGACATCGATTCGATGGACTTCTTGAATTTCGTCATCATGATCCACAAAACCTTTGGTGTGGAGATCGCGGAAGCTGACTATCCGAAGTATGGCACACTCAATGGTTGTGTGGAGCAGCTGTCCGGCAAGCATGTGTGAGAACTCCTCCTGCCTTACCTTCACTCAGACTATTCTTCACGTTCTCGTCGGAACGATTGCAGACGCTCATCACACTTTCTAACGAGGTCTCGTTCATCACGGATTCCGCGGGACAGTGACAGATCGCGGACCTTGGATGTGCCGTCGTATCTTAGAAGCTTGGATCCATTTGACGTGGTCAAACAGTGAGACGTTGTGTTCCATTCTCAACAAGGCATAGGACGGTACCTCAACACGGTCGGCAGCTGCTTTTTCCTCCTCGTGTTCGTACTAGGAAGCGGGGTACCGATCTCAGCCGATGAACCGGTCCCTGATCTCGAAGTCTTTGTTCGTGCCGGCTGTCCTCACTGCGAAGCCGCGAAGGTCTTCCTCGGCGAACTGCGGCGCGAGCGACCATTGCTTCGGATTGTCGTTTACGACATCGAAGAAGACTCAGCAGCACGGCAACGGCTTGCGTCACTGGCCGTTGAGCGGGGCATAGCCCACTTCGCCGTCCCTGCCTTTCTGCTTGACAAGGAACTGGTGATCGGGTTCCGCTCGGCCGACACGACCGGAGCAGAGATCCGCGCCAGGCTTGACCGCCGCACACAAGATGGGGCCGCACCGGTGGTGGCCGAAGGTATCAAGACCGCGTGGTTCGGCGAGCTTCGAGTGAAGAACCTCGGCCTTCCGCTGTTCACCATCGCTATCGGGTTGCTGGACGGATTCAATCCCTGCGCAATGTGGGTCCTGCTTTTTCTGTTGTCGTTACTCGTCAACCTCCAAGATCGGCGAAAAATGGCCCTCATGGCCGGAACGTTCGTCCTCGTCAGCGGCGTGATCTATTTTGCCTTCATGGCGGCCTGGCTGAATATGTTTCTTCTGATCGGTCTCTCGCACGGCGTTCAGATCGCGCTGGGAGGCCTGGCCTTGTTCATGGGAGCGATTCATGTCAAAGACTTCTTTGCCCTCCATCGCGGAATCTCGCTGAGTATTCCCGAATCCGCCAAGCCCGGCTTTTACGCCAGGGTCAGAGGGATACTCCAAGCCGAGAACCTCGCTGGAGCCATGGTGGGAATCGTCATGCTCGCCGCCCTCGTTAACATGGTCGAGCTGCTCTGTACCGCCGGATTCCCTTCACTCTATACACAGATCCTCACGATGCATCAGTTGCCGACTTGGGAATACTATGGTTACCTCGGGTTGTATAACCTAGCCTACATTCTTGATGATAGTGTCATGGTGACGATTGCGGTGGTCACGTTGAGTCGCAGAAAGTTGCAGGAACAGGCCGGTCGGTGGTTGAAACTGACCGGTGGAGCGGTGATGGCAAGCCTGGGCACCCTTTTGATATTGAAACCTGAATGGCTGGCGCTTTAGATACACAAATGATGAGATCGGTTCGTCCTCTTTACATTCCACCTCTGGAGACCGAGCACACTGAATCCGGCTCGCTCATCATGCGTGATGGGTCGACCGCCGCGATCCGGCCGGCTGAACCGTCGGATACAACGATGATGCAACAATTCGTCGATCGGCTGTCCCCTGAGTCGAGACGACACAGATTTTTCTCAGAAAGCCTTCCATCTTCGGACAGTATCGCCGCCTTGTGTAATTCCTCCGATCCACATTCGCAATTCACGCTGATCGTGACGAGAGCGTGGAACGGCACGCCCCGTATTATCGCCGCTGGCTCCTACTGGGCGAGAGACCGACAGACGGCGGAAGTTGCCATGGCTGTGGACGACGGGTTCCATGGGAAAGGGCTGGGGACGCTGCTGCTGGAACGACTTGCCTTAGTCGCCATCCAACACAGCTTCACTTGCCTGTGGGCTGTCACTCACGCCGACAATCTGGCCATGCGCGAAGTCTTCCGAGAATCGGGGTTTACGGCTCATGAAGCGTACGAAGGCGAAGACATGGAAGTGGAGTTGTCGTTGATCCCCACGGAAGCGACCGTCACTCGAGCCGAGGTCCGAGAACGGCTTGCCACAACAGCTTCACTCCGGCCTTTTTTCCAGCCCCAGTCCGTCACCATCATCGGTGCCTCGAGGGATCCGAAGAAGATCGGCTATCGACTGCTCGACGCCGTAACGGCGTGCCGGTTTCAAGGGACCGTCTACCCGGTCAACTCGAAGGCGACCGAAATTAAGGGAATCCCGACGTATCCGACAGTGCGAGCCATCCCGGAGCCCATCGATCTGGCTATCATCGCAGTCCCTCGAGACTCTGTTTTGTCCGTAATCGACGAGTGCGCAGCAAAGAGGATCAGGGCCTGCGTGATTATTACGGCTGGATTTGCAGAAATGGGACCGGCTGGAGCGGCTCTTCAGCAGCAGCTAGTCGAGAAGGTCCGGCAGCACGGCATGCGCATGATCGGGCCTAATTGTTTTGGAATCTTGAATACAGCCCCCAACATACAACTGAATGCCACGTTCACCACGCTGTTTCCTCCTCGGGGCCATGTTGCCATGTCGTCGCAAAGCGGCGCGATCGGGATTGCGACCCTTGCCGGCGCACGACGGTTTCACTTGGGCATCTCGTCCTTTGTGAGTGTGGGGAACAAGGCCGATGTGTCCACCAATGATCTGTTGCAATATTGGGAAGAAGACCCATCCACGAATGTCATTCTCCTCTACGTAGAGTCCCTCGGCAATCCCCGAAAATTCGCCCGCATCGCTCGGCGCGTGAGCCGTCGCAAACCGATCATTGCGGTCAAAGCAGGGCGATCACCATCGGGGCGGCGCGCGGCAAGTTCTCACACGGCGGCACTCGCAGCCAGCGATGTGGCCGTCGACGCCTTGTTTCGTCAAGCGGGCGTCATTCGCGCAGAATCGCTCGACGAAATGTTGGCCCTGGCCGTTGGTCTATCAGATCAACCCCTCCCACTGGGACGGCGGGTAGGAATTATCACGAACGCAGGAGGGCCGGCCGTTCTCTGTACCGACGCCTGCGAAGCAAGTGCGTTGGTGGTTCCGGAACTGTCCGCCCAGACCAAGGCAACTCTTGCATCATTTCTCCCGGGGGCCGCCGCCCTGAGCAATCCCGTCGATTTGATTGCTTCTGCCACACCGGATCAGTACGCCAGGGCCATTGAAACTCTTCTTTCGGCGGATGACATCGATGCGCTGATCGTTCTTTACATATCTGTGACCTTGACGGACACTGCCGACATCGCCCGTGGCATCCTGACCGGAATCGAAAATGGGAGGAAAGTAGGCGCGAACGCCAAGCCCGTGCACATCGGTTGGATGGCAGAAGGGGACATGGACCGCATGTTTAGCTGCCAAATGGAGAGTATCCCAACCTACCACTTGCCGGAGACTCCTGCACTCGTGCTCAGCAAAGCGTCGTCTTACAGGGAATGGCGGCAACAGCGGCCTGGTATGGTTCCCGACTTCGATGATCTGGATCTTTCTGGCGCAAGGAAGATCTGTGCTGATGCGCTCTCAGGCCGCGGAGCCGGCTGGTTGACGACCGAAGAAACACGAAACGTCCTGTGTGCGATGCGGCTGCCCATTCAACCTGGCGGAGTGGCTCGAACAGCGGACGAAGCGGCGGCCTTGGCAAAGCAAGCCGGCTATCCGGTCGCCGTCAAACTGGCTTCATATCAGATCGTCCATAAAACAGAAATCGGCGGCGTACAAGTGAATCTCAGGGATGAAGATGCGGTTCGCAAAGCGTTCGAGTCGATCAGAACGCGACTCGCCGAGACCAACCAGCTCGGCGCCATGGAAGGGGTGCTTGTACAATCGATGGTGGCCAGTGGTGTGCAGGTGATGATTGGGGTCACCGACGACCCTGTATTCGGTCCCTTGATTGCGTTCGGCCTCGGTGGAACTCATGTCGAGATTCTTGGTGATGTCCAGTTCCGCATCACTCCCCTGACCGACCGCGATGCCGCTGAAATGGTGAGAGGCATCAAAGGCTATCGCTTGCTCATGGGCTATCGGGGACATCCGCCGGCCGATCTTGAAGCCTTGGAAGAAACGTTGCTGCGGGTGTCTCGTCTTGTTGAAGAAATTCCGGAGATCAGCGAACTCGACTTGAATCCGATCTTCGCCTTACCGCCAGGCCGAGGCTGCCGGATTGTGGATGCGAGAATCCGAGTCGAACCACGATCCGCAAAGCGTTAGGCCCGCAGTTTCCTCGACAACTTTCCGAGCGGACCACCAGCGCGCAAACCACACACGAGTGGGACCAATGAGCTTCCTGCCATTGCCGCCGCTGATGATGGAGGTGGGGCAGTCGTCACTCCGATCACGAAGATGAAGATGGTGAGGATGAGCCGTTGTCTACCAGGACTATCTTACCTGTTACGCCTCCCTTCCCCAGTAACTCTTGCGCTTGCCTTGCTTCGGCAAGAGGGAGTCGCTGCGCGATGAGCGGCTTGATCTTCTGCTGTTGAAGGAGGTCGAAGAGGACGATCAGGTCCTGTCGAAATAAGGCCGGTTTGAGCCGTTTGAGCCATTGGATGCTGTAGGGGACCACTCGTTTCCGGCCTGGGAGAAGCCAGCCGCCGGCAATGTACAACCCAAAGATGGCGATCGCGCGAAAGCGATGGCGACCACCTGAACGAGCTGAGGCGGACCGGCCCCCGCGGAGCGAGCCAGTGAGACCATAGGCGACAACCCTGCCGCCCGCACGAAGAGCCTTACGGGAACGCCAGATATGGGCGCCACCAAGGCTGTCAAAGACGACGTCTACGCCGTCACCCGTGAGGTTGTGAATTTCCTTTACGAAGTCCTGATGCTCGTAATCGATCGGGATACCGCCGAGCTCGGAAACGACCGGCGCCCCTCGCGATGAACAGGTCCCGTACATCTTCAGCCCGGAGAGGCGCCCAAGCTGTAAGAGCGCCGAGCCCACTCCGCCTGCCGCGCCGTGAATCAACACGCGCTGACCTGGCCTCACCTTCGCGGAGCGATGCAGCATCTGATACGCCGTGATGTAGTTCAGGACAAGACTGACAGCCTCGGCTGCATCCAACTCGGCGGGCACCGGCACCAGTTCACCTTGTGGCAGGCAGACGAACTCCGCATACGCGCCGCTGATCGGCAACGCGGCCACGATCTGTCCAGATTCGTGTCCGGAGACGCCCGCGCCGAGCCGATCCACCACACCAACTAGATCCCATCCTGGCGTGAAGGGCAGCGGCGGCGTCTCAGGATGGATGCCCTCCCGCATCATCAGGTCGGGCAAGGAAACCCCCGCAGCCAGCACTTTCACCCGCACTTCACCGTGCTTCGGCTCGGGGCACTCTTCTTCAATGATCTGAAGTGCGTCTGGTCCCCCATAGCGGGTAACAATAATGCGCCTGTGTTTCATGGACCGCCTCCTTGCCGACCAAGTGCGTCGGCTCGCCCGGCGTGGATCGTGTAACGGGTCCCAGTCAAAATCCTTAGAGGCCTGCACATCCCCCTCACCCCGCTGTCCTGCTGAAATGCAAAAGAAATGCTACAAGGGATCGAGGGTCGGGGGCAGCTTGCCGAAGCCGCTCCTGAAATCAGCGAACTTGACCGCAATCAGTTTTCGCATTACCGGGAAGCCAAAGATGCAGGATCGTGGGCGCAAGATTATGGGTGGAGAAGGGAAAGCCATCGATCGGCTCGATGACGACCTCATCGACGGTATTCTCTCGTCAAGTCCCGAGGCTATTGCTCCGGGTGAGGGTCTTTTCTGATCAGCGCGAGGTAGAGCAGCGTGTCGGCGAGGTCCTGATCGGTCATGGTGGTATCGGGAAACATACCGGTACCGGGATGGCCTTCTCGGATAGCACGAGAGCGTTCTTGGTTGGTTTTCAGTCGCAACGCTTCGGGATTCCGCAAGTCTGTGGGAGGAGGATTCAGTTTCGCAATGAGCGCGGCAGTGTCTGCCGCTAATCGAGGCGGCTTACCGATATACCCATCGATGCCATGACAGTAGTAGCAGGCACCCTTGCCGTTGAAAATCTCACGGCCCCGAAGGATATTACCCTTCAACTTCCCGCTCGATTGAGAGGCTGAGGGTTCGGCCCAGGCGTAATCGGATAGCGATACCATTTCTATCCCCAGGCCGCTCACGGCGAGCAGACTGAACGAAACCATCAGTCTGGCCAGCACATTGTTGAGGTTGAGGTGAGAGAGAAAGGATCCCACGCGACGTCGTCCTTTATTCGATTTCCGTCAGTGTGGACTACACCCAGCATTGTACCGGTCTTCCGGGATACTCTGCATGTTGGTGAAGACTGCGGCACGCTCCTCTTCGCTGGTCACTTGATCGATGGCGGGATAGAGGGCCCGCTCTTCCTTCCTGTTATGAGAGCTCAATATGGTGAGCAGCGCCTGCTCTTCCTGATCGGTATCGAGATTCTGCTTTTCCACCTTTTGGTCAATCGCTCCAAGCAACTGCTTGATCTGACTATGCTCATGCCGCATCACGGGCGTCGGCCCGTCCTCGATCATACCGGTGTTCTCTTCCCACACCGGGAAAAGGAGCTCTTCTTCCCATAGCATATGCCGCTGAAGACCGACGTTGAACGCTTTGAAAGCTTCCTTGGCCTTGACGAAATCCGATCGCTTCGATGTTTGAAAGGTCTTGAACAACTCATCCAGGCGGTCGTGATCCTCTGCATAAAATGCGGTAATCGTCGTCTGCTCACTCATTGTGTTCTCCCATACACGATCAACGTTCCCCGACTTTGTATTCCAAATGACACGCCACGCATGCTTTCAAGACGTTGTTGAACGGCGGCAAAATTTTCTTCAAGTCCTTGCTGGGAATCACGCGCGCCAATTCCTCCGCTGCTTCGTGATGTGCCATGGCCAGATCATGGTAGGCGGGTGGAAACTTCTCCGGCTCCTGATGCGCCATTGCCTGGCGATGTTTAAAGAAGCTCAGATGCAATTCGGTCAAGCCCTGTGCCAATTCATAGTCTTCGTCAACCAACGCGTTCACGATCACCTGAATCGTTTCCAGGTGCTGAAGCATCACCGCGCGATGTTCTTTCCCGGCTGATGACGACAATGGAATGGAATACCTGGTGTCCGACGTCAGATACGGATTCGGTTGCGATTCTCCGTGATGGCGCCCATCTTTGGCACAACCGGCTGCCAGCATAGCACAAAGTAGCCCACCACCGAGGAGGAGAGCCGTCCTCTTATATAATGGATAGACCGGCCACATAGCATGATTTGCGCTCTCTCAGTAACGCTTCGAACTAACCGACGGGATTGAAAGGAGCCAAGCTTCGAATGTAGTTCAGCACATCTCGAATCTCCTGATCCGACAACCGATCCGCCCATCCGTGCATCGGACTGAAGAGGACTCCCTGCTTGATCGACAGATAGAGCTCCATATCGGTCTTCGTGCGCGACTTCGCCGATCGAAAATTCACAGGCGGAACGATCAATTCCTTGATATCGGGCCCCAGCCCATCACCGGCGGTCCCGTGACAGCCGACACAGTGTTGTTGGAAAATTCTTTCCCCGTTCTTGAGATTTCCCGAATGGCTTTGAGCCAGTGCCCACGATGCAGTCAATACGATCCCGACAAGGCTCACCACGATACGTGAGAACATACGTCAGACCTCTCTTCTTGCGCTCGTTCCTGTTTCACATTCAAGCGAGATGCATGCTCTGAGACGGACAGCGGTGCTCAATTTTTCAATGCTGGTGTTGCTGCCCTCCGCTGGATCCTCCACTCCCATGATCCCCACCGCTCTGTCCATGCCCGCTGCCGCCCATCGCTCCTCCCCCCATACCACCCATCATGCCGCCCATTCCGCCTCGGCCTCCCATCATCCCACCGTGGCCCATCCCTTCCATTCCGCCACTGTGTTGTCCTTCACCCGAGCTCTTCATGTGATCCCAATGGGCGCGATCCTTTTCACGCTGTTCGGGAGTCAACAGGGCCATAGCGGTGCGTGTGCTTTTGATCGCCGCGAGCAAACAGGCTCCTTCCGCTTTTTTCAGCTGTTCGACTTTTGCTTGGATCGCGGTGAGGTCGGCCTGCTCATCTTCCAAGAGTGCATGCAGTTCAAGTTTCGCCACCTTGGCATCGGCTTCTAATCGGGCTTCTGAGCGTTTGAAGTCCAGTTGTATGGCCTTGAGCTTACTGATTTGTTCCGTCGTCAGCCCGAGCTCTTTGGCATGTTTCAGCAGATGTTTTAGATAATGTGCACTGTGTTCGTCTTGTTCTCCCAGATCATGACCACCATGCATCATCCCCCCATGCCCCTCGTCGGCACGGGTGGGGAGAGATGGCAGCAGAAGCAAGCACGTGAATCCCACCGCAACAACCGCCTTCTGTATTATTGCCATCGCGATCACCTCCGGTAAAACCTCACTCGGCTCCCTCGCTGCCTAGAATCCTCGACTCAAACGCAACGGGAGCCTGCTCCCTCAACCAGCCTGATCTTCAATGGATACTCCAAGCCCGATCCAGGCTCTCAAAAGATCATGGCGGGTGATCGAGTAGGCGACCTTGCCGTTTCTTTTCACCGGGAGATTCAGGAGCCGCTTATCCTCCATCAGCTTCACGGCTTCATCGATGCTCGTCTCATCGGTCACCGCAATATGCTCCTTCGCCATCACATCTGCAGCCGTCAAACGATTGAGATCCTTTCCTGCCTCCAGCGCCCGAAGAATATCGAACTCGCTGATAAAGCCGACGAAGTCGCCTCGTTCGTCGACGACCGGCGCACCCGGTGTATGAGTAGCCAGCAGCTCGACAGCTACTCCCATCGCATTCTGATCACGACGAAATACGAGCTCATTCGTGGCACGTATCTGCCCCACTGTCTTAAACCCTCCGACAGGAACCCCTGGTCTGGATAATGTAGTCATACGCTTCTCCCGATGATGGTTGATAGAACCTGAACTCGTTCCTTCTCCCCCGATCCTTGCCAGCTCCTCTATCGATTGAGAGTCTGTCTTCTTATTAAGATTGGCTTCACACAAGTGGAGTGCGATTCTGATGCCGCGGGCTCACTTCAAGACATATGTGATCGAAAATACAGCGAAACAGCGGCATGTGGTGGTTTCATCGCAACGGAGCCGTGTCAATGTGATGCAGGATTACTCAGAGCCATATGGTCAGGTGGGGAAAAAGGCGACAACGATAGGAGAACAGAATCGTTTATTCGCCACAGCGAGCATGACAGAGGGGTATCGCAGACTTCCGGATGCCGATCACTGTTTCACAATGACGCCGCAGGCAATTCGCGCCCCACCCGGCGCATCCTTTGTCGGGGGATCGGGCAGGTATTTGTCTAGAAGCTCATGTATGACAAACGCGCTTCCGTCTTGATCAAAGAGTGTAGTCAACCCTGGGGCCAGGGTAACCCGGCTTGTGACGGTATAGAGCGACCCCTTTCGATTTTCATCAACGGACAGATTCTGGAGATCGCCGAGGTGATAGGGATGGTTACCAAGACCGGAATTGACGGACGCATCGGGGTTCACTTGCGGGTCGATGTTGCCGTCGTAGTGCCCCTTGGCCGCTGAAAATGGCTCGCAGCTTCCAACTTCATGAATATGGATGCCGTGAAGACCTGGGGTCAGTTTGCTCTCTGGCGTACCTTGGATTTTTAGCTTGATCCGCACACGCCCTTGGTATTCTTCGTAGAGGTCGGCCTCACCTGTGATGCCGGGTCCTGCAATCACCGCTTTTGCTCGAAGCTTGGTGTCATGCTTCCCTGTATGGTAGGAAGAACAACCACTCAACAGTATCCCAATCACCAACCCGATCCCCACAGTGGTTCCTGTACTCATATAGCCCTCCGAGCAACGTTTCCCTCGGCACATGCTTGCATCACAATAGCTCCATAAAGCACGAAACTCCAATAAGGCCATAATAGCCGTCACAACTAAATTGATTCAATCCTTTTCTCCCTTGCTGATCATGTAAAGATCATCGTTCGCACACCGCACCTTCACAGTCGTTCATTCCACTTCCCCCATCTCGCCTTTCCGTCCTTGATGCCCCATCCCTTCCATTCCGCCCATGCCGCCGGCTTCCATATCCCCTCTTCGTCCCCTCATGCCTGGTCCATGTCTTCGGACGAACGTGCGTTCATAGTGGATGAGAGCCCAAATCTCGTCATCGGACAAGACCTGACCGAATCCGATCATAGCCGTACCGGGAGAGCCGTGTTTAATGACCCAGAACAGTTCGCCCTCGGTGCGATGCCGCCAGAATCCATGGTGTTGGAAATTGCGGGGCAAGGGATTCAGCTTGGCAGCAGCCGGCCCTTTACCGTCTCCATCCACTCCATGACAGGTAAAGCAGGTGCCCTTGCCGTTGTACACCTCCTTGCCTTGCTCAATCACTTCCGGAGAATTCGACAAAGGACTCTTGAGGGCACGAGCTTCGGCCAGCTTATCGACCGGCACTCTCGGCTGCATCATGTGCCGTTCTGCCGCCAAGACGGGAACGGCGAGCGACGCGACTGCAACCAGCAATATGAGTATCTTTGTCCGCATCACCTGACTCCATTCATCTCATCTGTTGTGGCACAGTGTCGAACCAAACCCGCGCGGCTGAGCCCGAACCAGCGGGGCCGGCTCTCCTGCCGGACCAGTCAGTTATCGGGCTGGTGGGCAGATGTTTTCCCCTCCGCTGCGAACGATCGCACATATCGCAGCACTTGCCAGGCTTCCTCCTCCGTCAAGATGAGCGGCACAAAGGGAGCCATCGCCGTACCCTTGCTGCCGTTCTTCAGAATCCAGAACAGTTCCCCATCCGTTCGAGCGACTTGCCATTCCTTATCGGTGAAGTTTCGCGGCAAGGGACCTTTCAGAGTGCCCGGCTCGATGTCGCCGCCAAATCCTTTGCCGTCTTTCCCGTGGCAGGTCACACAGAAGGCTTTCCCATGGAAGAGTCGTTTCCCTTTCTCAATCGTGTCCTCCGTCGCCGGAAGCGGATTGGTCCAGGTTCTGGCTTCCTCGATTTGGTCGATGGGCACTCGTGGTCTGAGTACGGCTTCATCGGCTCCAAAGACCGGAATGCCCGGTGAGCCAACCGCTGTCACCATGACCATGATCAGGAGATATGGACTCATCGCTATTCCAACCTCTTACGAAGACAGCCAATCGACTGGAACCAGCCCCGTCCGTTGAGGACGCGGCCGGCCCCGTTTCGACGATCCTACTTGTCCGAATATCCCGGAAACTTGTGTCCGAGGGACTGGGGAAAACTGACGGTGCCGTCCGGGAACTCCTGCCCATGCTGCCATAAATGATAGATCACACCGTCTGTCCCTGCTGCGACTTCCGCCACCTTAGCGGCCTGATCAGCGGGCATATCGAGGACTTGGACTCGCCCCGTCGCAATTTCTACCTTATGATCATGGAAGTGCCGATGCCACTGGATCGCGGGAAGCTTTCGGGTCAGGTCTTTGGCGACAAAATACTCGACGCCGACCAGAGGTGCCTTGGGATCGGTGGATTCGAACAGAAGGCATTGAAGAATTTTGTCGGAAATGCCCTTGCAATAATGATGAAACGGGCCTCCCGGGGTCCCATCCGCCATCATGTGCGGTGCCTGGACATGAATCTCATATCCGACGGCCGGACTTGTTGGTTCCCCGCCCACTGCTTTTTGGGTGGCAACCCCACTACACCCAGCGACAGCGATCGCGACAACGGCTAACAGTCTTTTTCTCATCGCACAACCCTCCTGGCTTGAGGATCCCTCGCCTAGCCTATCTAGACCGAGAAATACCTTCATATTCGACTGACTCTTAGAGACAGACCGGATCAAATGGATTCAATCGATTCGCGAGCGCTCATGAACACCCGATCTTTGCGGTCTTATGGCTTGCCGGCTGATCGCCGTCTGTTGCCTTACGGGCCCTCTTTCGACCTCCAATCAGAATGCCACGCTCCGATCGCGGTCGGCGACGGCTTTGATGTAATCCGGCATACCTTTGATAGAGGCGCCACCCACCAAGTCCCCTCCACCAATCTGTCTGGCCACGGCACAGGCCCCGCAAACCCAAATCGGCACACCCGCCGCCTGTACCGCGGCGAGCAACTCTTTCAGCGGGGTCAAGTTGACGCCCGTCACATGATCACCCACGCCTTTCCGCCCCAGGGTGACGGCCTCGTTCCACAACCACAGCACTACATCGTGCCCTTGTTCTCTTGCGGTCTTGGCGGCCATGAACGGCAAGGTCGCCATCGTGGGATCATCGGTTCCTCGACTGCCGGAGATAATAAACGTCGCCATTATCAACCCCTCTGCTGCTTCATAGTTTGTGGTCTCTCACAGGCGAACTGTTGCTCTCGATCATTTTGCCAAACTCCGGATGTAGTGAACTAACTGCCACACCTGCTCATCCGGCAAACCGGGAAAGGCCATCATCCCGGTGCCCGGCGAACCATTCTTGATGATCCAGAACAACTGACCATCCGAAATCTCTCGCATCATCATCCCGCAGGTGAAATTCCTTGGCGGCGGCACCAAAGCCGCACCCATCAACCCCTTCCCATCTCCTTGTTCCCCATGACACATGACACAGGCAACGGGCTGCGCCGTTTTGAGAAACAGTTCTTTCCCAACTTGGATTGCACCCGCAGATGAGGGATGCGGATTCGTCCTGGCGAGGAAGTCTTCCGGAGCCTTGGCCGTTTTGCGTGGTTGCGCGCAGGTACCGCCCTGTCCTCCTCCCGGCACGGCTGCGACATCCGGCACTCCCTTGAAGGTCACCTTCAAATAGGCGATCACATCCGCCACCCCTTGCTGTCCGATGGTCAACCCCCAGTAAGGCATGTTCGGCGATTTTCCAACGGCCGGCCCGCCATGGTTGATTACGTTATAGAGATACTCCATCGGCAGTTTTTCGAACGGCATGTTGGCGTGGATGGCCGGTTTCGGCTCCAGACCCGATGCAGCGGGACCATCGCCTTTTCCGGTCAAGCCGTGACACTGGGCGCAGTATTCCTTGTACAGCACCTTGCCACGCCCTGCGTCGGCCCTTCCGAATTCAGGACTCGTCCACGGCTCGTAATACTGGAAGTCGGGTACCCCTTGGACCATCAGATAGCCGATCACGGCGCGCAGCTGAGGCTCCGTCGCATCGGCCAGGAATTCGCCGCTGTGCGGCACGAAATCCTGTGGATTCTGGCCGAAGCGAAACAGCCAGTCCTTGTCGTATCGCTGACCGGACTTCTGCAGAGCCGCACTCTGCGGGCCTCCGATCAGGCGGCCGCTCTCTTCGATTGTATGACAGCCAAGGCAGGCATGGGCTTTGTAGGCCGCTCCGCCGAACGCGACGTCGAATTTGGTGACCTTCGACACATCAAAGGCTCCGATGGCGATTCGCGGATCTTTGTTGTGTTCGGCAAAGTAATCGGCGATTGCGTCAGCCTCGGACTCCGTCACCATTGGGTGCTTGGACGGAACGTCCGTCTGGTCCCAGCGATACCCCTTGGCGTAGATCGGGGCTTCCTTGCCGGTCAGCCAGCGAATGAGCCAGGACCGTTGATATTTACTGCCGGCCCAAATCAAATCAGGAGCTCGGAGATTGAATCGCGAGTCGGCTGTGCCTTCCAACCGGTGACATTGCACACAGGTCTGTTGGATGAGATCCTTGGCGCGAGAGGGATCGCTCGCAAAAGACGGATCCTGAAACGATACGAGCCACACGATCAGGGTCACCGCCATTCCAATCACTTGCGTCCTTCTCGTCAGATTCATCATGCGCTCCTTCTGTCTACAAGGCTTTAGCGTATCCCTCGCGCCTCGATCTATTCCCCTGTTACGATCCATTGCCTTTCAGAGGAGCATGGGGGTTCAACTGGATGGCGATATTCGGCGTGACCGCGATCGATTGGTGAACGGTGCAACCATGGGCCACCTTTAGCAGCCGCTCTTTTTGTTCTGCGGTGATTCGATGGGGAAGATGAATGCCGATGTCGATACGACCGACGCGATGAGGCCCCTCGGCCATGGTCCATTCCGCGTCTACGCTCAACCCCTCGCGAGGAATGCCGTGCCGCCCGCAGAATTGTCCGACGAAGTACCCTACACAACCGGCTAGCGAGCCGACGAACAGTTCGACCGGGCTCATACCGGCGTCCTGACCTCCGTCTTCCGCCGGTTGATCAGTGACGACTCGATGCGTTCCACTTGTGATATCGTACCGAGTCCCGCCGTGAAAGGTCGCCGTGAGTTTCATGTCGCCCCAGACTCTGGAAGTTTCGTCGTGCTCCACAGACACAGCATACTGAGCGACAACTCATGATCGCCCGATTCTTCGGGCACCGCTCAGTACGGCACATCAACCGGCTTCCCACCTTTCGGCCAATCATGGATCTTGTCGGGAAAGTCCGGCCGAGGTTGCGTATTAATATAGGCTGCGACATCAAACGCCTCATCGTCCGTGACCGTCCACCCCCAGCCTCTCGGCATATTGGCTTTGATATACGAGGCCGCCACGCTGATCCTCGCCATGCCCGCCCCGATGTTGTACGAACGCGGTCCCCACACAGGTGGCGCTGCCATCGTCCCTTGTCCATCGGAGCCATGGCAGAAAACACACTTCTGCTCGAACACCTTCTTGCCGTTGAGAGAATCAGGCTGGTGAGTCGATGTAATGCGTGGGATTCCGCGCCAGGGCACCGCGCTGCCGGGCGGCATCGTCTGAGAGAGCCATTCGATATACGCGACAATAGCCGTCAGTTTCACGCTGTCGGAAGGAAGAGGCTTGCCGTTCATGCTCCGTTCGAAACACTCGTTGATCCGTTCCGCGAGGGTCATCTGCCGTCCCGCACGCTCACGATACTGCGGATAGAGGGCGCTGATGCCGACGAATGACGCAGAATTTGGGTTGAGTCCAGCATCCAAATGACAATTCGTGCAGTTGAGCGCATTCCCAACATACCGCTTCCCATACTCCTGGGTATCGACCACCATCTTGTATCCCAGCCGAATTTGCTCTCCTCTCAGATCACCGGGAATGGATTCAGGAGAAGGTGGGGCAAACAATGCGTTCATCGGCAACTCAGAATTGTGTGGAACGACCGACTCCTGATCCCCTGTCACTCGTGGGGTCGGCGTACAACTGATCGTCATCCACAAAGCAATAAGCAGTGTGCTACCCGCGATCATCTGTCTATTCATGAATGAACCTCACCTGTTTCGTGTTGGGTGTTGGAGAGGACGGCTCCTCTGTCCAACCCTTTCTCTGTGGCATACCGTATGAGGCAGTTCCAGGCCATTGGATTCAGCTTTATGGCTGTCCGCTTTGCCCGGCGCCCAACACGCGCACGTAGGCCAACACATCCCAGATTTCTTCATCGGAGAGGGAGTGTTTCCACGCACCCATGGCAGTGTTCGGTTTGCCGTCATGAATGCGCCGGAACAAGGTGCCGTCGAGTCGTTCTTGAACGACAGGCGAGGTGAGGTCTGCCGGAGGTGGGACAAGTTGGACACCCGGCGCTCCAGTCCCCTCGATACCATGACAACGGATACAGGTGTTCACGTAGATCTCGCGCCCACTGACTGGATCGCCGCCCTTCGCTATGACAGCCAGCTCTTTCACTCCAGCATTGCTGAAGCCCAGCCCGATCGTGCCAGCCAGCAGAACGCAAAATACCATCATTCGTCCGGTGATAAGCATCCTTGTCCTTTCAATCTAAAACTCTGCGATCACTGTGCCATCTCCATCAAATGCCCCATGATAGCTTTCTCTTTATTTATTGCCAACTTAGAATGATTTGTTATGATGACACGGAAAAAATTGGAGCAAAAATGGCGACAAACACCCCAGAGCATCTTGGCCTACTGACGCAGGATGCCCCAGCCATCAATTGCTGGGTGTGGGAATGTCAGAAATTCTTTCAACTTATGATTAAACGCACTACGCTATGCATCTGGTGGACTGATAATAAGATAGTAGATACTTCTCCTTATCAACTCTCATAGATGTCAAAACCTCCGCCTCCGTCTGTTTACAATCTGGCTGATCTCTTTGAGTTTCGTTGCCGGAGCAACCAGAATGCGCTTGCCTATGCCGTTGTTCGTGGCAACCTCCAGCTTGAGAATCAACTGACCTATAGCCAGCTTGAACGCACCGTGCGTCTGCTTGCCGACCGGCTTGCATGCCAGGTTCCACCAGGAACACGAACCCTTCTTCTCTACCCACAGGGGCTCGACGTCGTCTGCGCGTTTTGGGCATGTGTCCGAGCCGGTCTCGTTCCGGTTCCTGCTCCTACACCCGATCCTGTGAGACGGAAGCATAGTCTGCCAAGACTTCGCGCTATTATCGAAGATGCCCAAGTATCGCTGGTGCTCACAACTTTAGAGATCGAGACTTTGTCTTCGGGGTTCTCACTTGCCAAGGCAGGCGGACAGATCACGTGGATGGCGACGGATCAACCCTACGATCCTGCCGATCCGGTTGAATTGCCACAACCCACACGCACGGCCCTTGCCTATCTGCAATATACCTCGGGATCGACGGCCACTCCTCGCGGCGTCATGGTCGATCATGGCAATGTGCTCGCCCACTGCAAGGCCTTGAGCGTGGCCGGAGCCGTGTCGGACGACAGCCGGTCCCTCTGCTGGTTACCCTACTTCCATGACTATGGACTGCTACACGGAATCATTGCCCCATTCTATGCCGGCATTCCCGCCTACCTGATGTCACCCGTCACGTTTCTGCGGCGGCCACTGCGTTGGCTTGAGGCGGTCTCCCGATTTGCCATTACTCATAGCGGCGGGCCGAACTTTTCCTATGAGGCGTGTCTGCGGGCTGTACGGCAACAAGACAGATGGGAAGCTGATTTGAGTACATGGATGGTCGCCAGTTGCGGCGCGGAGCCCATCCATGCGGATACGGTTGAGCAGTTTACCAATACCTTCGGTCCGCGCGGCTTCCGGCGAACCGCATTTGCGCCGGCATATGGGCTCGCTGAAGCCACATTGCTGGTGACCATGAAGCGGGTAGGTGCGGAACCGACATTCTTGAAGGTTGAGGCGGAGGCATTGACGGAGTCGATCATCAAAGTGTCCTCCGCGTCGGACAAAGCAATTCGGACACTGGTCGGGTGCGGAGAACCCCTGGAAGAGACGTGCATCAAGATTGTGCATCCTGCTACCCACAAGGAGTGCCGGCCGGATGAGGTAGGAGAGGTGTGGATCGCGGGTTCTGGGATCGCCGCCGGTTACTGGGAGAAACAGGAAGAAACGAACGTCACATTCAAAGCAACCGTGGCCGGATCAGGCGATGATCCCTATTTGCGGACCGGTGATCTTGGATTCCTCCACCGCGGAGAGCTGTTCCTGACCGGTCGCCTCAAAGACCTGATCATCGTGCGGGGACGCAACTATTACCCTCATGATTTGGAGTGGACTGCCGGGCAGGCTCACCCGGGCTTGCGGCAAGGATGTGGGGCGGCCTTCTCGATCGAGGGGGAGACCGGAGAGTGGGTGGTGCTGGTCCATGAGATTGAGAAGCAGCTGTCCGAATCGGATATCACCGAGGTGATG
The DNA here is from genome assembly GCA_024760545.1 of Nitrospira sp. NCBI lineage: Bacteria > Pseudomonadati > Nitrospirota > Nitrospiria > Nitrospirales > Nitrospiraceae > Nitrospira > Nitrospira sp. Next base: position 2,685,949 of record CP060501.1, on the reverse strand, counting down.
AGCTGTGTCCGTCGCGCGTTGGCTGACGAGTATGAGCTGGAAATTCACAGTGTTGTGCTGATCAAGGCTGGAACGATCTCAAGGACCTCCAGCGGAAAAATTCAGCGGCACGCCTGCAAAGCCTCGTTTGAAGCCGGTCAGCTTACCGTGGTCGCAGCGAGTACGCTGAGCACAACGATCGAAGCTCAGAACGGTAGGGCGCTGGGCGGAATTCCTGAAACGACGGTCGAGAAACAGCTGGCGGAGATCTGGCAGGAAGTGCTTGGAGGGCCTCCGCCGCGTCGTGATGCCAACTTCTTTGCATCCGGAGGCAATTCTCTCCTGGCCGCGCAGGTTGTGGAGCGAATCGTCGACGTGTTTCATGCCCAACTCCCTCTCAGTGTTGTGTTTGAATGTCCGACATTCTCCGATCTCGCCGCTCGTATCACTAAAATGAGTGCCGGTCTGAATCAGGCACACACAGGCATGGAGGGAGGTGGAGGCCCGGATGACAGCGACCGCATGCAGGCTCCTCTCACATCGCTGTTACCGCGCTCAACAAGAGAAGGCCGGATACCACTGAGCTCCTCGCAGCAGCGACTTTGGTTTTTGGAACAGGTCCACCCGGAAAGCGCCATTAATCATATTTCCATGCGTGTGCGCATACGAGGACCCGTCAGCCCCGAAGTGTTGGAGCAGTCGGTGCAGGAAATCATGCGCCGGCACGAAATTCTTCGAACTCGGTTCGGATCGGAAAAAGGAGAGGGATACGCGGAAGTATGCTCCGATATGAAGCTCACGATAGGACGACATGATTTCCAAACCCTGAGCCAGAGTGAGCGAGAAATCGAGGTCCGGCAGTTCCTACGAACGGAAGCCGGCCGACCCTTTGATCTCAGACGGGGACCGTTGTTCAGGATGGCGCTGCTGGCGCTTGATCGGGACGTGCATGTCCTGGCGCTGACATTCCACCGCCTCGTCGCAGACGGCTGGTCTCTGCGTATTTTTTGTAAAGAACTGGCCCTTCTCTGGGAAGCCGGGGGCGACGCTCGAGGGGCGGGACTGTCCAAGTCTCACGTTCAGTACACAGACTTTGCCGATTGGCAGCGAATCAGGCTTGATCAAGACCTTCGCGAGGTACATCGCGAATATTGGACCAGGCAGTTGAGCGGTGCCCGGCCGCCCGCTGAATTACCTGCCGACCGTCCACGGCCGAAGGTGCGGACGTTTGAGGGAGCCGTGCGGTCACGGCCGCTTTCAGCAGGACTTGCAGGCGCCTTGGATCTCTTCTGTCAACGGCAGAGTGCGACCAGATTCATGGTGTTGTATGCCGTCTTTGTGACGTGGCTACATCGCTACACGCAGGAGTCCGACGTCGTGATCGGCTCGGTGGTGGCCGACAGGCGTCGTAGAGAGCTCGAAGATATGATGGGGTATTGCGTCAATACCGTGGCGCTTCGGGCTCAACTTTCCGACGGACTGACGGGACACGGTCTGTTGAAACACATACGCCGGGTGGTGGCGGATGCCTATGATCATCAGGAACTCCCGTTTGAAGAGGTGATCGAGACGCTGTCATTACAACGCGAGAGACAGCTTTCCCCGCTTTTTAACGTGATGCTTGTCTGCGAAGACGACCCGTTGTCGACGTTTAAGGTCAGAAATATTGAGGCATCCCACCTCTCCTGGGAACCGACTGCGTCGGAGTTTGACCTCGTGCTGATGTTGGTCAACAAGGTGCACGGATTGGAATTGGCGTTTCTCTACGACCGCGCGATCTTTGATGAGTCGACGATCCATCGGATGTTGGGACAGATCGAGACGCTTCTTGAGGAATTCATCAAGAGGCCTGAAGCCCGTCTTGATGAACTCTCATTGCTGACGCCTGAAGAGCACCGCCAGATGCTCCTCCAATGGAATCGGCCGACAACCCCCGTTCCGTGTTCTTCCGGTATCCATGCGCTCATCGAGGCACAGGTAGAGCGAACTCCTCATGCAGCAGCGGTCACGTGCGGGGACCAGTCCGTCAGCTATCAAGAGTTGAACCGGCGAGCGAATCGAGTGGCCCGCGCCTTACAGAAGTTGGGAGTTCGTGCCGACCTTCCAGTCGGTCTTTGTGTCGAGCGTTCGGTAGACGGTCTTGTGGGGCTCCTTGGCATTCTCAAAGCAGGGGGAGGCTACGTTCCCCTGGATCCATCCTTCCCCGGTCACCGCCTCCAGCTCATGCTGGAGGATGCGAAGATTTCTATCGTCGTGACTCAGCGGCATCTTGGCAGCCATTTACAAGGTTATACCGGCCACATCTGTGACCTGGAGACCATCGGTCGATCCGCAGTACGTGGAGAGGACGAGAATCTCGCCGTTTCAATCTCCCCAGATCAACTCGCGTATATCATGTACACCTCCGGTTCGACCGGGCAGCCAAAAGGCGTGGCGGTAACACACCGCAATCTAGTGACGTCTCTTCATGCCAGACTTCTTTATTATCGGGAACAGGTATCCCGGTTCTTGCTGACGTTCTCCCTGGCCTTTGATGGGTCCGTGACGGGTATCTTTTGGACACTGATGGAGGGAGGGGAGTTAATCATTCCTTCAGAGGCCGCCCATCGCAGTCCGACAGAGCTTGCCACGCTTATCGCGCATCACCGCATCTCGCATGTTGTGTGGGTGCCTTCCTTGTATCAAGCCGTGCTCGGTGAGGCCGTGAATGCTCAGTTAGAATCTCTTCGCATCGTCGTGACTGCCGGCGAGAGCCTTCCCATTGAACTCGTGAGAAGGCACTACCAATTCCTGCCCCACGCGACGCTCTTCAACGAGTATGGGCCGACGGAAGCGACCGTCTGGTGCAGCGTGTATCAAACGACTCGCGAGGAGACAGGAGCCCGTGTGCCGATCGGAAAATCGATCGATACGATGCAGCTCTATGTCCTGGATACGCGCCTGCAGCCGATGCCGGTTGGGGTGCCGGGCGAGCTCTACGTCGCAGGGGATGGCCTGGCCCGCGGGTATGTGAACCAACCTCTGTTGACCCACGAGCGGTTTCTCGTAAATCCTTTCGTGACCGGTTCCAGGCTGTACCGAACCGGAGATCTGGCTCGGTGTCGCGAGGACGGCAATGTGGAGTTTCTTGGACGGATGGATCAGCAGGTCAAGCTGCGTGGCTATCGGATCGAACTGGGCGAAGTCGAATATGCGCTGAGCAACTTCCCGGGCGTCTATCAGACGGCGGTGCTGCTTCGACAGGATAAACCGGACCAGCATCGGTTGGTCGCCTATGTCACCGGGCAGCATTCGCTCAAAGAACGCCTCGAACAGATTCGGAGTTATCTCCTCTCGCGATTACCGCACTATATGGTGCCCTCGGTCATTCTGTGGGTGGAAGCGATGCCGCTCACTGCGACGGGAAAAGTGAATCGCGGCGCTCTTCCCGCCCCCGAAGATTCAGCCGGCCAAACCGCAGCCAAGATTGCTCCGACGAATCAGGTCGAAGAATCGTTGGCTGAGCTGTGGAAGTCCGTTCTTGCAGTACCGGAAGCCGGCATTCAGGACAATTTCTTCGAACGAGGAGGCCACTCTCTGTTGGCTACTCAGCTCGTCTCCCGCATACGCGAGCTCTTTGAGGTAGACATCCCTCTCCCGCTGCTTTTTGAGCGACCCACTATCCAAGCCTTGGCCGAAGCCGTGACGCGTTTACGCGATCAGGAACAGAAAGTTTCCGTGCTTCCACCGATCATTCAGGTTCCCAGAGATCGGCCGCTCCCTCTCTCCTATTCTCAGCAACGGATGTGGCTGATGTATCGGTTGGCCCCTGAGAGCACGGCCTATAATATGCCGTTCGCGTCGCGGCAGATGGGACGGCTCAACAAATCGGCCCTCCGGAGTACGATCGATGCCATCTGTAAACGCCATGAAGCTTTTCGAACGACGTTCGTGATGACGGGTGAGGGGCCGGTCCAGATCATTAGTCCCTTTCAATCCCCTCATTGGACCGAAGTCGATCTGACACAGCTCCCCCACGAGCAGCGACAGCAGCAGGCGGCTCGGCTTGTGGAGCAGGAGGCGAGCCAGCCGTTCGATCTTGAGAAGGGTCCGCTCGCGAGGTTCCTATTGATTGCGATCGAGCCCGATGATCATGTGCTGGTGCTCACGATGCATCATATTATCGGTGATCAGTGGTCGTTCGGAATCATCGGGCATGAGTTTGCAGTGTTCTACAATGCGTTTTGCTGCGGAGAGATTCCCTCTGCAAAGCCGATCCCGCTTCAGTATGCTGACTATGCGGTGTGGCAGCGGCGTTGTCTCACCGACGATCGGCTCAGGGCCCAGGCAGATTACTGGCAGAAGAAGCTGGCAGGTCTTTCCAGGCTTTCCTTGCCGACCGATTACCCACGGCCAGCGGCGCAAACATTCAACGGCTCACATTGCATGCTTGAATGGCCCGCGTCGTTGATCGATCGTCTGAAGCAATTCAGCGCGGAACACAATGCAACGGTGTTCATGACCCTGCTGGCCTGCTTTCAAGTTCTTTTGAGTCGCTATTCCGGACAACACGATGTCGCGGTGGGGTCTCCCATTGCCAACCGGACTCAATCTGCGGTCGAATCGATCATCGGTTCGTTCGTCAACACCCTGGTGCTGCGTACCGATCTCTCCGGCGATCCGACGTTCGTCGAACTGGTAGCGCAGGTCCGCGAAACGGCGTTAGGCGCCTATGCCAATCAGGACTTTCCGTTCGATAAATTGGTCGAGACGATGCACTCGTCCCGCGACCATAGCTCGGCCCCACTGGTGCAAGTCCTCTTCAATCTGCCGAACGCTCCCATCGGAGAGATCGACGTCCATGGTTTGAGCTGGGTGCCGTTCGAAGTGGAGACGCAAGCCGCACAATTCGATTTGAGCTTGACAATCGATACGGAGATCTCCCGCAAAGCTTATTTGACCTTCAATACCGATCTCTTTCAGCCTCAGACCGCTGAGCGTATGTTGGGACAATACAAAGCCCTGCTTCAGAGCGCCTTGGGCAATCCCAAATCCAGGCTTTCCGAGCTTCCGACGCTCACGGAACCCGAGCGCAAGCAGATGTTGCAGGACTGGAACTGCACGCAACAAGACTATCCGCAGTCCGAATGTTTCCCGCAGCTGTTTGAATGCCAGGCCGAGAGGACGCCCGACGCCGTCGCCTTGTCGATGGGACAGAAGGCGCTGCGGTACGGTGAGCTTAATGCCCGTGCGAATCAGCTGGCGCGCTATCTCCAAACACTGGGCGTTCGCCCCGGTGTGACGGTCGGCATTGGTCTTGAGCGATCGCTGGAGATGGTCGTTGCGCTGATGGGGGTGCTCAAAGCCGGTGGCACCTACGTGCCGCTCGATCCTGAGTATCCACGGGATCGGCTTCGGTTCATGACAGAGGATGCATCGGTCGTGGTCCTGCTTACATCCGAAGAACTATCCGATCGGTTTGATGCCCGGACCTGCCGTGTGCTGTGTCTCGATCGAGAGTGGGAACGGATCGCACAACAGGTCGACAATAATCTTCCCCCGATCGCGACGCCTCAAGATCTCGCGTATATTCTTTACACATCGGGATCGACGGGACAGCCCAAAGGGGTGGAAGTTCCTCACCGGGCGCTTCTGAATTTCTTGTGCTCGATACGACGAGAACCGGGATGTTCTACTCAAGATATCCTGTTATCCGTCACGACACTGTCCTTCGATATTGCCGGGCTGGAGCTGTATGTCCCGTTGCTGGTCGGCGCCCGTGTCGAGATCGCCGATCGCGCGGTGACGATGGACGGGAGGCAATTACGTGCCCTCTGCGAAGCCGTCCAGCCGACGATCATGCAAGCAACCCCTGCAACATGGCGAATGTTGATCGAGGCGGGTTGGTTGGGCAGTCAGAAACTGACGGTGCTGTGCGGAGGGGAAGCCCTTCCTCCAGACCTTGCGACGTCGTTGCGAGATCGCAGCTCCGCCCTGTGGAATATGTATGGTCCGACTGAAACCACGATTTGGTCCACGATCGAGAAAATAGAACGCACGGATCAGGAAATTACCATTGGGCGGCCGATTGCCAACACAGACGTGTATATCTTGGATCACTTCCTCCAGCCGGTTCCCATCGGGGTTGCCGGGGAACTCTATATCGGAGGCCACGGGTTAGCCAGAGGGTATCGTGGACGGCCCGAGTTGACGCAGGACCGGTTCATCCATCATCCATTTTCAACCGATTCCCTCGCGAAATTGTACCGAACGGGAGATTTGGCTCGTTATCGAGCCGATGGACGCATCGTGCATCTGGGACGATTGGATCATCAGGTCAAGATTAGAGGGTTCAGGGTCGAATTAGGCGACATCGAAACGGCCTTGAGCCGCCATCCAGCAGTCCGTCAGGCCGTGGTAACGGCGCGGGAAGATCCGCATGGTAATAAGCAGTTAGTGGCGTATGTGGTCTTCCAGGATGGCTCTGCTCCAAACCAGATGGAACTTCGCTCGTTTCTGCGGGCTGAGATTCCGGAATATATGGTTCCCTCGCTTTTCATCTCTCTGAGCGCCATGCCTTTGACGGCCAATAACAAGGTCGACAGGAAAGCCTTACCGGCCCCAGCCTCCACCCTCTCAAGTGATGCGGTTTATGTCGCACCGAGCGCTCAAATAGATGTACAAATGGCTGCCTTGTGGCAGCAGGTATTCGGAATCAACACTGTCGGCCTTCACGACAACTTCTTCGATCTCGGCGGTCATTCGCTTAAAGCCGCTCAGCTCTTCTATCTCATTGAACAGGTATACGGCCGACATCTTCCGCTTTCTACATTGTTTCAGGCACCCACTATCGCCAGTCTCACATCACTCCTTGCCCAGGAACAATCGTCATCACCATGGCAATCGCTGGTCACCATTCATCCCAACGGGTCGTCTGTCCCTGTCTTTTTGATTCCGGGTATCGGAGGGGATGTGTTGTGGTTCGCTCAGTTGGCGAGGTTACTGAGTCGGACTCATCCGGTGTACGGCTTTCAAGCCCGAGGTTTCGACGGAAAAGCGGAACCGTTTGACTCTGTGACGGAGATGGCAAAACAGTACGTCGCTGAAATCCGTACGTGTTTCCCAAAAGGGCCCTATGCGATCGTTGGCACATGCATTGGCGGATTAGTCGCCTATGAGATGGCCCAGCGATTGGTGGCTCAAGGCGAGTCGGTTACCCTGGTTATTATGAACAGCTGGCACCCAAGTTCGTATCGCTCAGATGCAACTGAGCACCCTCGCCCACTGCCATTGCCGCTGGCTGTTCTCTGGCTGACCTGGCGCACTGTTGGAGACCTCCTGCGCAGACCAATGAACGAATGGTTGTCGGTCGTGCGACGGAAATGTGAGACGCTATGGTCCATTGTCAACGGGCCGACTGGGAATGAACGAAGACAGCAGCTCGGCAAACGTATCGAGGAGGCAATGTTCCATGCGGCCGCCCACTATGCCATACGCGCATACTCCGGACGCATACTCAATGTCGTGGCTTCGAACCGGGTGATGGAGCACGATACCAGACGTGCGTGGAGAGACCTGGCGGGCGGAGGATGCGAGACGTTGGAAATCGCCGCCTGGCGAACGGAAGAACTCGTCGTTTCACCGCATGTCCAAGAAACATCTTCGCGCATACTGCGATTTATCGCCGAGCATTCTCAAGATACTCCGGTGCAACCTACGAATAGGGCAGCGTGATTTTCACCAGCTCCGTTTGCCGAGGAACGAAGGTGCTGTCGGCATCAGGATAACAATGTGCGGATCTCATTCCATTCAATCGATCGTCTAGCCAGTACAGAGCGGCAGGATCCCGTCTCGCTTGAGCCGAACGCCGTGCATCTCTGGGGTATTGAGCTCAACGGGTCGCCAGACTGCCTCACGAGATGCGCACAATGGCTGGACGACGTCGAGCGAGGGCGAGCGGCTCGCCTGGTTCGAGAAGAGGATCGGCAGCACTACGTGCTGGCTCATGGTGGCCTCAGAGCGGTGCTGAGCTGGTACCTTGGGGTCTCCCCGGATGTCGTGGCGCTGGAGCGGAGCGCAGCAGGCAAACCCTTCGTGACTTCGAAATTGGGAGATCGATCCGCGATCACGTTCAATATGTCCCATGCCCATGGCCGCGCGCTCATTGCGGTTTCAAACGCGCAAGAGGTCGGAGTCGATCTCGAATTCGTTCGGTTGGGTGTCGAGGCGGAAAAACTATCCCAGCGTTATTTTGCAGACCCCGAACATACAGCGATCATGCGGTTGCCCCAGGAACAGCGTGCGGCTAGATTCTTCCGCTACTGGGTTGCGAAAGAAGCGGCGCTCAAGGCACAAGGCATCGGTCTCCAAGGGCTGGCCGAGTGCAAGATTGTCTTTGGATCGGAGGCGGCGGACGCGGAAGTTGGAGTCCGATCGGGTTTTCCGGTCCAACATGAAGTGAGGGTTCGCTTTCTTTCTTGCGGGAATGGATGGGAAGCGGCAGTGGCCGCCCAAGAATTAGACAGGATAAAGCAGTGGACCTAGAGCAGCAGGAAAGACCCGCTGACCCCTAGGCGGAGAAGTCGAACCAGCCAAACACTTTCCCTAACGGCCACATTCCGACGAGTGCTGCACGCATTGCCCAAGCCATGAGCCGACCTGATCAAGCAAGGCGGCAACCGCTCGGTTGGCAGCCAGCACACCTCCATAGGCGTTCTCGCTCGGAGCATTCTCCACCGCTTCAAAAGCCCGCGTGCTCACGATTTCGGATTCTTTGAGATCGACCAATTGTGTGCGGATCGACACCCTGACTCGGCTCGGTTGCTGGAAAAACTCCTGTTGCAGGGAGAATCCATAGGTATCCAGGCGATAGTCTCCGCGGATCGAATTTGGCAGTGGAATCACGGAATGCCACACCCCACTCCGGCTAAGCACCTCAACCATCAACGGCGTGAGCATGCGCACCGGGGTATCGGCCCATTGATTCACGGCATAGAAGTCCAGTTCGTACGGACGTTTGACGTACACCATGCGTTGCGTTTCAAATCCGGGCTCCGGTTGGGGCGGACTCACGAGCAACACCGGGCCGTTGCTCCCGTCAGGCCGGCCCGCGCTGTGCCAGCCATCAAGGCTCAACTGATACGTACGAATCTCCTGAGAATCCTTGCCGAGTGATAGACAGCCGGCTGCGGTTACTATCAAGAGCGCACACGCGACTTGTATTAACCGATCCTTCATCATCTCATCAAGATGACACGTTCCGATCTTACTCCCCCGGACCGCGGGGCGGCGTCTTTCGTCCAAATACCAGAGAGCTCGGCTCTCGTTCAAAATCCCTCGCCACCCGAGTCAACGTACTCGTGAGCTGTCTCAGTTCCGTGACCAATGAGCCGGCTTCTGGAAGAGTCCGCCGCGTGAACTGTTGCAGTTCGGGTCTGGCCTCATTGACGACCGTTCCCACGGTCTTGCTGGTCCGAGCCAGTTCGTCCGTCGCAGTGCCCAGCGCGACGACGCTCTTGTTAATCCCCGCGAGTAAGGTCGGAACCTGCGCATTGAGCGAGGCCGTCAACTTGACAAGGTTGTCGGCGCTTCTGGCGGCACCGTCCAGACTTTGCTCGATCTGCGTCTTATGAGCCGCGACAGCCTGCGCGACATCGGCGAGGTCCTTGATCGTCTTCTTGAGCAGCACGCGATTTTCTTCATCCAAAACCTTCGCCGCCCCCTTCGCCGCCGTATCAAGATCGACCAAGAGTTGGGCCAGACCTTCTTCAGAAAGTAAACGAGAGACGGCTTCATCCAAGCGGAAGAACAGGGATGGACCGGTCTTGATGACCGGATAGGCTTGCCCCTCTTGGGCTTGCAACGAAGGAGCCTCTCGGCTTCCTCCGGTCAAATTGACCGTTGCAAGACCCGTGAGCCCCTGGGTCTCCAGGACGGCGATCGTGTCGGTCTTGATCGGCGTTCCGCGCACTATTTCCATCGTTAACAGAACTTCTTCCGGATTGTCCGGGCTTAAGGCAATGGCCTTGACCCGGCCTACATCGACGCCCCGATACTTGACGGTAGAATTCACGCTCAATCCTGCGACCGACTCCCGCATATAGGCCAAGTACCGGTCGTAAGAGCCTCGGTAATCCGTCTTTCCCAGCCACAAAATGCCGGCTAGGACAGCCGCTCCGAGAAACGCGACGAACGAGCCGACCAGAATATAATTGACCTTTGGTTCCATCCGGATGCCTTCTTAGTATCTCGTCATTCGTCTCTCGTATCTCGATCCTGAGTTCCTAGTTTCGAGTTTCACGTTTCAAGTTATAGAACTCGAACACAGAACTCGCAACTCTTCATTGACTTGACTCACGAGATACGCTTCACGTTTCACGGCTGAAGTTCCCGGTGATTCCACGCCGCCTGTTCGCTCGCCGCCCTCCCGCGTGGTCCGTGGAAGTATTCGCGGACGACGGGATCGTCCGATCGGGACAATTCCTGCATGCTTCCAACACCCAACACCTTCCCACGGCCCAGGACGGCCACACGATTGGCGATACGCCATAGCGAATCCAGATCGTGCGTGACCATGACCACCGTCAATCCCAAGAGACTCTTCAACGAGAGCACGAGATCGTCGAATCCAGCCGCGATGATCGGATCGAGTCCGGCCGTCGGCTCGTCGAGAAACAACAATTCCGGATCCATGATGATCGCCCGGGCGAGTGCAGCCCGCCTCCGCATGCCACCACTCAGCTCGTTGGGATATTTCGCGGCGCTGTCCGGCGGCAATCCTACCATCGCGATTTTGGCGGCAACCATGTCGCGGATCAGCCCCGCACTCAGTGTCGTATGCTCCCTCAGCGGGACCGCGACATTCTCCGCCAGCGTGAATGAGCTGAACAGTGCGCCATGCTGGAACATCACACCGAATCGGCGGTGGACCGGATGGCCATTGCCCGTTTCCAATCGCCGGCTGTCCAATCCGAACAGCCGTATCGTTCCAGCCGAGGGAGTGATCAGACCGATGATTTCCCGTAACAATGTGGTCTTGCCGGACCCGTTGCCTCCGGCAATCGCGAAAATTTCACCCCGGCGAATGGACAGACTGACGTCCTCATGCACGACAGCCTGTCCAAGCTTCGTCGCGACATGGTTCACTTCGATGACCGGTGTCTCTGCATTCATGGCAGACGGCATCAGTAACTATCTCCCACACACCCATGCGGTCTCGTCAAAGGTCCCACCAATTGAGAAGGATGCTGCAGATTGCATCGAACACGATCACGAGAAAGATTCCCTGCACGACACTGATGGTGGTGTGTCGACCGACATCATCCACACCACCACGAATCTGAAATCCTTGATAGCAGCCCACCAGGGCGATGATCGCCGCGAAAAATGGTGCCTTCCCCAACCCAATGAGAAAGTGTTGAACAGGGACGGCTTCTTCGAATCGCGCGATAAACTCCGCGAAACTCACGTTGAGTTCTCCCAGGGCAATGAGCATGCCGCCGAATACGCCCACGACATCTGCGTACACTGTTAATAGGGGCAGGGCGATGATCAAGGCAAGCGACCGAGGCAGCACGAGCAGATTCATGGGTGAGATCCCCAATGTCCGTACGGCATCCAGTTCTTCCGTCACTTTCATGGTGCCGATCTCCGCCGTATAGGCTGATCCCGAACGGCCGGCGATGAGGATCGCCACGATCAACGGCGCAATCTCACGCACCAGCGAGATGCCGACCAAGTCCACGATAAAAATGTTCGTGCCGAACTTCCGCAACTGTTCCGCGCCTTGATAGGCAATCACCACTCCGACGAGAAACGTCAGCAAGCCCGTGATCGGCAAGGCCCTGACGCCGTCCAGTTCGACGAACCGCAAAAGCGCCCGCCATCGAATGGAACTCGGCCGCATCAGTGCCCGGCCGAACGCGATGGTACTTTCCCCAACAAAGGCGAGCGCGCGAATCGTGGACGCTTGCCGGGACTGTATGGCGCGCGAAAGGCTCTCAGCCCACCCCGGTCCGCGGACAGGGACTCCACGTTCGGGTCGAGACCACTGCATCTCGATTTTCCTGAGCAGTTCGGCAAATTCCGGCTTCAGCCCCTGAAGTGACGCCTGTTGGCCCTTGTGCCGCACACCTTCGATGCAGCGCTGCAGCACGAGGGCGCCGCCCGTATCCATGGCGGTCACTTCACCGGCGTCGTACAGGACGGTCGAAGTCTCCGGCCATCGAAGCGCCCGACCTCCCCGCTCCAGCTGAGCCAAGTTCGGAAGAGTCCAAGCCCCGCGGCAATGGATCACATTATCCTCGACAGAGATCGTTGCCTGTTCTTCCACCGGCTCTACTCCGTCGGTCACCCCGACTCTTCATGCGATTGAGTATCACAGCCACTCGGATTCTCACGAAAGGCCGCGAGGACAGCTCCATACACCGCTCACATAGTTTCCATGACCGCCTTCAGCTCCGCACCGGTAATGACCTCTCGCTCCAACAAGAGCTTCGCCCCTCGTTCCAGAGCGGCCTTCTTATCTTCCAGCAATCGCTTCACCCGTCCATATTGCGCCTCGATGATCCGCCGCACTTCGCAATCGATTTCACGGGCAGTCTCTTCGGAGTAATCGCCTTTTTCAGACGCGACAGGAAGTTGGAGGAACTGAGGCTGTCGTTCCCGTTCCAACGTGATGGTGCCGAGCTTTTCGCTCATTCCGTAGGCCTTCACCATACTTTTCGCGATGTCTGTGGCCTTGACGAGATCGTTCTGCGCCCCCGTCGAGGCCTCGCCGAAGATGGTCTCTTCGGCAATCCGCCCGCCGAGCAATACAGCGACTTTATTCTCCAATTCCGATTTCGTCATCAGAAACCGGTCTTCCGTCGGAAGCTGCAGCGTATAACCGAGTGCCGCCACACCGCGTGGGATGATGGAGATCTTCTGCACCTGATCTGACCCTGGTATGGACAGGGCGACGAGCGCGTGGCCGGTTTCGTGAAAGGCGACCCGCTCTTTTTCCATCTTGTTCAGGACGCGATTTTTCTTTTCTAATCCGGCGATGACCCGCTCCACGGCCTCCTGCAACTCAGCGAAGCTCACCTGATCTTTCCCTCGGCGTACCGCGAGTAACGCCGCCTCGTTGATGACATTTGCCAAATCGGCTCCGGAGAATCCCGGTGTCATTGCTGCAATCTGTTCCAGATCAGCCTCCTGGCTCAACGCCACCTTCTTGGCGTGAACTCGAAGCACGTCCAGACGCCCTTTCTTGTCTGGACGATCCACCGTCACATGGCGATCGAATCGACCCGCGCGCAGCAGGGCAGGGTCGAGAATTTCAGGACGGTTGGTGGCGGCCATGAGAATTACGCCGACGCGAGGGTCGAATCCATCCATCTCGACCAGCAGCTGATTGAGGGTTTGCTCACGCTCCTCGTGCGCCATGGGGCCGACACCGCGGGCTTTTCCCAGTGCATCCAACTCGTCGATGAAAATAATGCAGGGAGCTTTGCCCTTCGCCTGTTCGAACAGATCACGGACTCTGGCCGCCCCCACCCCCACGAACATCTCGACAAACTCGGATCCACTGATGCTGAAGAACGGCACTCCTGACTCGCCCGCCACCGCCCTCGCCAGCAGCGTCTTGCCGGTTCCAGGCGGGCCGACGAGGAGGATTCCCTTGGGAATCTTGCCTCCGAGCTTGGTGAACTTCTCCGGTGTCCTCAGGAACTCGATCACCTCGCGCAATTCGTCTTTGGCCTCGTCTACCCCGGCCACGTCCGCGAACGTCACCTTGACGTCCTTTTCCATGTAGATCTTCGCCTTCGACTGGCCGACCTGCATGAAGCCGCCCTGGGCCTGTCCCAATCGGCGAAAAATGAAGAACCAGATACCGACAAAGAGAGCAACCGGGATGATCCACGACAGAAGATCGCGCCAAAACGTGGATTCAATGACTCCGGAAAAAGTGACGCCATGTTGATTGAGTTCGCGGACCAGGTCCGGGTCCTCGACTCGCACGGTTGCAAAGACCTTCTGCTCTTTCGAATCTCCCTCGGGTTTCAACTTTCCGGTGAGCACTTGGCTGGTCACCGAGACCTCGGCTACCTTCCCGGTTGCCACCAACTTCTTGAATTCACTGTACGGCAGTTCTTCGACCTTGCTGAGGGCGTGGATGAAGTCATGCACGATCACCACCGCCATGACGGCGAGCAGCACGTACCAGATTGAAAAGGAGACTTTCTTATTCATCGGCGTTGCTCCTCCAGGGTGCTGAGCGGGACTTTCCCCAGCGCCGACAGCTTGAACATTGACCGATTCTCAGCATCTACGCGTAACTCTAGAACATAAAATAGGCGCCGGCTCCAAACGACTCGGTCTTCTGTGAGTAGAAGAACTGCCCATAAGGATTATATCCGTGATAGTAGTTGAAAAGAATCCGCAGGCGCTTGAATGATCCGGCCCGAGACATGTCGAAGCCCATGAGCAAGTTGGTGTTGATATACCAGGCCTGCTCTTCGACGGACTTAAAGTCCGCCGTCAGGACGGGCGAAAAGCGGATCGGATTCGAGAATAGACCAAACAGGTACGATCGTCCCACTGGCGTCGGTGTCCGCGCTTCGAAACCCCATTGCACGGTATTGCGGTCGATCTGGGAGGGTTGTCGATTGACCATCACCGCTCCTCCCCCGTACAGACGCAGCCATTTCTGGACATCATAGGACACAATCATATCGACTTCTTCAAACTGGAGGCCGATCGACTGAAATCCAGGGTGAGCCCCCAGGAACTCATCTCCAATGTGACTGCTCTGGTGATAAAAGCGCAGGCGTGCGGACCAGTTGCCATGGCGCCAGGTCAGCGGGATGCCCACGTTGAAGTCGACATTGATGAGTGCGGAATTCGACGTATCCAAATCAAATTGCGCGAAAATCCCCGTCAGGAGGCTGATTTGCCATCCATTACATCCGTTTCGCCTGGTATAGAATCCAAAATTTTCTCCAATGCCGACCGACCCAATGTTCGCATTGGTCCGTTCATTTCGAGATTGCATGGATTGCCAGAGTGCAAAGAATTGCGGCTGCTTCGGATCGGCCAAGAGGGGACGAAACAGATCGTCCGACGGAAACATCTCACTCGTGGCTTCCCCTTCCGAGAGTTCAGGAGGTTGCTGGTACCGGCAATCCAGTACCTCTTTCGGCGTCGAGTCATTCGGCTTCTTCTCGTTCGAATCATCAGCATAGGCCTGTCCTGCGAGCAGGCAGACGATAACCACGATCCCGATAATCCATCGTTCGACAGACACTCTGCGACCCATGAAATCCTCCCATCCAAAATTGTGCAGTACAGGCTGGACGCCGCTTCCAATAGCACATTTCGGATGGGAAATTCACATGGTTTTGTCGCGGTTCGCTTCGATTTTGCGGTGTGCCAAGGTGGCACATTGAGTACATCCAGAGTGTACATGGCCATTCCGTCGCACTCCGAGAATGCAGACCCGGTCTGGTGACCATGACCGCAGCATCCACGAACGGGCGGACACATGGATCACTGCCTTGTCATGCATGGGGCCGCCGTACAGACTTCCTATTCCCACTCCACTTCCATCGACTGATCTCCGGCATATCTTCACCATGCTCCCTGATGTATTGCTTGTGCTCCACACGTTTGTCTCGTATGGCCTGCTTGGTATAGTCGGCCCGCGAGCCGCGCAGGGGTATCCGGTCGATGACGTCGACGACCAGATGAAACCGGTCGATATCGTTCATCACCGCCATGTCGAAAGGTGTCGTCGTGGTTCCCTCCTCCTTATACCCACGTACATGCAGGTTCTTGTGATTGGTCCGCCGGTACGTGAGCCGGTGAATCAGCCAGGGATAACCATGGAAGGCGAAAATGATCGGCTTGTCGATCGTAAAGAGCGCGTCAAAATCCCGGTCGGACAATCCGTTCGGATGCTCGGCCGGAGGCTGCAGCTTCATGAGATCCACCACGTTGACCACGCGCACCTTCACGTCCGGTAAATATCGGCGCAGCAAGGAAACAGCGGCCAGCGTTTCCATCGTCGGGACATCGCCGCAACAGGCCATCACGATATCCGGTTCGCTGTCCTTGTCGTTACTTGCCCATGCCCAAATGCCGATTCCCGCTGTGCAATGAGCGATCGCCTCGTTCATATTGAGCCATTGGGGAGCCGATTGCTTGCCGGCCACGATCACGTTGACATGGTTTCGGCTACGCAAGCAGTGATCCGTGACACATAACAGTGTATTGGCATCGGGCGGCAGATACACTCTGATCACCTCGGCCTTCTTATTCACCACATGATCGATGAAGCCTGGATCTTGATGGCTGAAACCATTGTGATCCTGCCGCCAGACGTGAGACGACAGTAAATAGTTCAGCGAGGCGATCGGTCTTCGCCACGGAATATGGTCACAGACCTTCAGCCACTTGGCATGCTGATTGAACATCGAGTCGATGATGTGAATGAAGGCCTCATAACAGGAAAAAAATCCGTGTCGGCCCGTCAACAGGTAGCCTTCCAGCCACCCCTGACATTGGTGCTCACTCAGCATCTCCATGACCCGACCGTCCGGTGCCAGGTGGTCGTCATATGGATACCGCTCCGCCATCCAGGCTCGGTTCGTCACCTCCAATACGTCCTGCCAGCGGTTGGAATTGTTCTCGTCGGGACTGAAGAGACGGAAGTTCCGGCTGTCCATATTGAGCGCCATGGTGTCCCGAAGAAATGTCCCCATGACGCGGGTGGCCTGGGCTTCGACGGCACCCGGTTTTTTCACGGTGACGGCGTATCGGCGGAAATCGGGCAGACGCAAATCTTTAAGGAGAACTCCGCCGTTGGCGTGGAGATTCGCGCTCATCCGGCGTTCTCCCTTGGGCGCTAACTCAGCGAGTTCAGACTTGAATCGTCCTGTTTTGTCAAACAGCGTTTCCGGCTTATAACTCTTCATCCACTGCTCAAGAATCTTGACGTGGGCCTGTTTGTCCATGTCGCCCATCGGGACTTGATGGGACCGCCAGTAGTCTTCGGTCCGCTTGCCGTCGATCTCCGGCGGACAGGTCCAGCCTTTGGGTGTTCGAAGCACGATCATCGGCCAGATCGGTCGCTTTTCTGCACCTTTGCGGGCGGCGGCCCTTATCCGCCGGAGGTCCGTCACTACTGCGTCGAGCGTCGAGGCCATTACGTGATGCATGACGGAGGGGTCGTTGCCCTCGACGAAATAGGGACGATAGCCGTAACCGCGAAACAGGTCCTCCAATTCGTCACGGCTGATCCGCGCCAGGACCGCAGGACTCGCAATTTTGTACCCGTTCAGATGGAGGATGGGTAGAACTACGCCGTCAGTGACCGGGTTGAGAAACTTGTTGGAATGCCAGCTCGTCGCGAGCGGACCGGTTTCGGCCTCGCCGTCGCCGACCACGCAGGCGACGATCAGGTCGGGATTATCGAATGCGGCCCCGTACGCGTGGGACAGCGAGTATCCCAATTCGCCTCCTTCGTGGATGGAACCGGGCGTTTCCGGTGCCACATGGCTGGGAATGCCTCCCGGAAAAGAAAATTGCTTGAACAGTCGCTTCAGGCCTTGTTCATCCTGCGACACGTTCGGATAGATTTCGCTGTAGGTCCCTTCGAGGTAGGTATTCGCGACAAGCCCCGGCCCCCCATGGCCGGGCCCGGCGATATAGATCATGTTGAGGTCGTGCTGCTTGATGATCCGGTTGAGATGCACATAGATGAAGTTCAAGCCCGGCGTCGTTCCCCAATGACCAAGCAAGCGCGGTTTGATGTGGGCGCGCGTCAGCGGTTTCGTCAGCAGCGGATTGTCGTACAGATAGATTTGACCGACGGACAAATAATTCGCCGCCCGCCAATAGGCATCCATCTTCTTCAGGAGGTCAGGACTCACTGATGTCTTGGTTTTGCGCGCCATGCTTCCTCACTACGTTGTAGGGTTGACTCCGAGCAACCGAATGATCGATTCCGCAATCTCACGTTCTTCGTCCGTATGCATCACGCGAATCGTCACGGGGGATCCCTGTTTGGATATCACCGGGGCGTTAGCCTCGTTGGGCGTCGCATCGACGACGATGCCGAGAAATTCCAAGCCGTCGCAGATGCGTGCGCGAATCACCGGAGCATGCTCTCCGATCCCGGCGCTGAAGACCAAGGTGTCCAATCCGCCCAGCACCGCTGCCAACGCGCCGATCCATTTTCGAGCTTGATAACAAAACAACTCAACCGCCTCGGCTGCCCGCGGATCACGCTGCTCTTGATTGAGCAAGTCCCGCATATCAGAACTGATCTCCGAAACTCCGAGCAAGCCCGATTCGGTATTCACCATCCGGTGAAACCGCTCGACGGTCATGCCTTCTGTTCGCGCCAAGTAAGGAAGCACCCCCGGATCAAGATCTCCGGACCGACGGCTCATCGGCAGGCCGGAAACAGGAGTGAAGCCCATCGTCGTATCGACACTCTGGCCATTGTTGACGGCGGCCATGCTTGCTCCGTTTCCAAGATGAGCCAGAATGATACGACCGTTTGCTTCACCCGGCTTTCCAACGCTGGCCAGCTCTTTCATGAGAAAGGCATAGGACAACCCGTGGAATCCGTATCGTTGTAGCCCCAGCTTCTCATATCGCCGGGGAATCGGCAGCCGGTAGGCCATGCGCGGCATACTACGGTGGAAGGCGGTATCGAAACAGGCAACCTGCGGGAGATCAGGATACCGCTGCGCAAACCCCTTGATCAATTCGATCTCAGCCGGGAGATGCTCTGGGTCAAAAGGGCTCAATCGCTCCAACTCTTCTATGACAGCGGGGGTTATCATTTGGGATTCACGATAATGCCTGCCACCATGTACGACCCGATGTCCAATCGCTCGGAGTGGATGATCCGCGAGCATGTCTTTGACACAATCCAATAAAGGGTCGATACAAGCCAAGTGATGAGAAACTTGGAACCTCCGACTTTCGGCGGCATCCGCGTCGCTACGCGTCCATGTCAATGTTCCATCCGGTGATCCGATGCGGTCGATTGATCCGGACACAACACGGACCGGCATATCCCCGGCTCGAAAGAGCGAGAACTTGAGTGAGGACGACCCTCCATTGATCGCTAAGATCGAACCGACAGAATCCGACTGTGTCATGCTTACTCCCTGATCCGTAGTGTACATAACATCGGCTTCGACTGCGATACAGATGCCTCTGAACCACTTCCCACATCGATATTGCTGCTTGAGTGGCCCCGCACAGGTCAAAGTTTTTGTTCGAGAAGGTGCATCTCGGACTCCTCAGCGGCGATCATCGACAGGAGAAAGTGTGCGACCGGAGCAGGTCGTCATCCGCCTTCAGAAAACTGGTTGAACGTCTTCCACGCTTCCGGGAGAACTGCAAGGAGAGAGTTGATGGGGTAAACAGGGCATCTATGGCGGATTTCGATTGGACAATTGATGAGTTGAGACCTACCGACGGTGGGCCTGAGAACCAATAGACTTGGACTGAGTGGTAGCCATGGCTGTTGCATAAGGCCATAGACCAGGAGGGCGTTTTGCGTACCGAAGGAAAGGAAGACCAGCCATCGTCTACTACACGGCGTGACGCATGCCGGAGCTACTCGCGTCGGTGACCTTGCTGACCGCCTGAGAAATTACACGATACAGCTGCTCATGCGCGGCCCCCTTGTCGAGCAATGTATGGGCACCGGCATTCGACATCGCCTCTTGATTCTTCTTTCCCACGTTGAATGAGAGGCCGATGACATGCAAGTCAGGATGTTTTCGCATGATGCGTCCTGTCGCTTCAATCCCGTCCATCCCCGGCATGTTGATGTCCATTACGACCACCGCCGGCTTCAACCGGTCCACCTGCTTCACTGCCTCCTCTCCATTTGCCGCCTCACCCACTAGGTTAATATCGACGAAACGATCAAGCGACTTTCGCAATGCCTGGCGGACGAGGAAGTGGTCATCCACCAGGAGGACACGAATGGGTCTCAGTGGCTTCTGGTGATAGGTCGAACGCTGAGTACGATGAGCGACGGCATGTGCCGGCATAGGGACCTCCTATCGGTAAGGCAATTACTTCTGACTGAGATACGGATCATCGATCTCGGTGCAGCATTCAAGGCAACGAACCTTGCCCGTTCGTTTGCCGCTTCTGGTTAGGACATCAGCGATGAGGCGCTGATGTGTGCAGCCCATTTTTCGGGCGGCGACACCGATCTCCGGTTCGGCGTTCTGAATCACCTGCATTTCCATTGATGGCTCAAATATCTCCACACGAATCGCATTGTCATTTTGGGGTACATGCAGATGTCGGTTCACTGGAGATCCTCAGACCAGGTACTCATGAGGCCGAATAGCGACACATCCTAAGGCGTGTGCTCGCTTACGGTAAGACTAAGTAATGCCCTGCTGAACTATCCGAGGGTGAACAGGCGAAACGTCCACACGCGTGTCTCCTGCAGGACGATAGGTTTGTATCCTGTAGGTCCTATCGGCATCCAATGTCACACGGATCTCTTCCCTCCGGCTTAGCTGATCAATGGCTAGGAACACCTGATTCCAGGTCAAGTCCGGACAGAGTGCCACAATTTCTTCCATGAGACACGCCGTGCCCTGCTGCTCCAGTGCGATTCGAACTCGATCAACGAACGCGTCTGTAGCCATGAGTCACCTACCTTTCTCATGCCTTCGGGAGGTTTACCTTTTCTAATACAGAGAGGAATACGTAGAAAACTAGGAGTTGCCCCAGTTTTCAAGGCGAATGTTGCCGGCCAGTGCGAGCGGGCTTTCTAGGGGAGGGCTCTGCTGCGTATTAATTAAATGGGATGAAAAATGATCGGGTGGTGGATATGAGCAACCAACGGTCGACTTCTCATGCCTGGCTTCTTCTATGGGGGCCGAACCTACAAGAGCACCATATCGCCAACTAGGAGTTGGCTCTATTTCCAACACTAATTTTGCTGGGAGTAGAGTCACATGCCTGGGTTTCACCCTTGGTCGCCAGTCTATGAGAGACAACGCTAAGGCCAGGAGAGTGCGTCCAGTTAGCGATTGAATCTAAAATCACACGTTCGGTGAACTATTTCTCGCAGCGGAGCCGGAGCTGTGACCGAACAGGGCTAGGGCTGTTCGTGAGTCAGTCCTTGCGCAATGGCGTACCGCACTAGCTCCGTCGTCGTGTGAATGTCCAACTCCTTCATCAAGCAGTTTTTGTGGAACTCGACGGTCTTCACGGAGAGCTTCAGTAGCTCGGCAACCTCTTTTGTTCTCTTGCCTTCGCCGATCAATTGCAACACTTCGCGCTGCCGAGGTGTCAATTCGGCAATGGACCCCTTGACGGACGGTCCTTCTTCAGCCTTCAGGGCTTTCTCGATGACCGGCTTGGCGATGGACGGAGTCAGATAGTATTTTCCCTGCAGAACGGCCTCGATCGCCTGCGGTAATTCTGAGACGGCGGATTGTTTCAACAGATAGCCGTTGCCCCCGGCTTTGAACGCTTCGGTGGCATACTGCGGACTCGCATGCATGGTGAGAAAAAGGAGTTTCACATCGGGCTGCAATTTCTTGAGTCGCCGCACCGCATCCAGACCATTCAAGAGCGGCATGGATATATCGACTAGAATCAAGTCCGGTTTAGACCGCTCCGCCGCCTCGAGCAAGGCTCGGCCATCCTCTACCATCCCCACCACGTCGTACCGTTCCTCGAGCAATTTACGCACACCGGCCAGCAAGATGGAATGATCGTCAGCCATCAACACACGAGGCTTCTTCATCATGGTTGCTCCCTTAGGCTCACCATTTAACGAGGCACCTGTCTTGATGCACGCTGTACCTGTTCTGTAAGCAGTCAGTCGTCGCCAATCACGTCAGGGAGCGACACCCAGGCCTCGACCTCCGTGCCATCTCCCGGTTTCGTTCTCACGTGAAATGTGCCATGGAGGGCCTTCACACGCTCCGCCATGCTGGTTAAGCCCAACCCGTCCAGTTTACCGACGTTCTGAAATTGCTCAAACCCGCACCCGTCATCAACAACGGATATTCCAACAGTGCGCCCCGCTCGAATGAGACGGACCAGGACGTTGGTGGCTTCGGCGTGTTTCCTGACGTTTTGCAGACTTTCCTGCAACACGCGATAGAGGCACGTGGCGTGCTCGAGCGGAATGGGAGTTCGCAAGTCTCGCACGACAATCTCCGTGGCCAATCCGGTTCTCGCGGAGAACTCCTCCACATATTCTCTGGCGGCTGCTTCCAGGCCCGCATGCTCGAGAAGGGAGGGATGAAGTTGATGCGCCAGGCGTTGTAGATCGGTCGTGAGCTGTTCCGCCTTATCCCCTAACTGCTTGAGGTGCCAAGAGTTCAATGCATCAGACTCAGAAGCCTGAAGAATGGATCTGCTTTGAAGGTCAATGGTCAGCGCCGCGAGCCGCTGCGTAAAATCGTCGTGCAGATCGCGGGCAATCCGTTTCCGCTCCTGTTCTTGCGCCGTCAGAAGTTTCTCCGTGAGGTCTTGTAACTGTGCTTGCTGAATGCGCAGCTCTTTCTGGTTCTGCAGTAAGGCCAGACTGCCCTTTTTTCGGTCGGTGATGTCCTCTGTAAAAATGACGATGCCGCCCACACGACCAGAGTGCATTTGCCAAGGTCTCACTTCCCAGCAGAGCCATTGTTCAGACCCATCGGCTCGCTCGAAGCGGTCTTCTTCCTCACGCACAATCTCGCCGGCCAACCCTTGCTTATGCGCGACCTTCAATCGCGCCGGAAGGTCGGGGAAGATTTCATAATGCGAACGGCCGATAATCTGCTTGTCCCATAAGCCATAGTGGTCTATCCAACGGCGGCTGACGGCGAGATATTGCATGTCTCGGTCGAACATGGCAAGCGCCACCGGCGCATGTTCGATGAAGATGCGCAGTCGCTCCTCACTCTCATGCCTCGCCTGTTGCGCCATCTGGATCTGCCGTGCAGATTGTTTCTGAGTGATGACGAGCCAGGCGATGCCCAAGAGCAGGGTCGTCGTCATCGCTCGATTTGGGCTATCGTGTTGCGTGACCACGGTCTGGCTTAGTGCTGCTCCTAACCATGTGAGCAGGACGGTGCTACTGGCTGTGACGATTGTGCTTGGTAACTCAGGGTTCAGTCGAGTGAGAAGGATTGGGAGCGTAAAGAAAATCGGTACCGCATAGCCTGGTGGTGCCCACACATCGCAAACAAACACGACGATCGTTGTGACTACCGTTGGGACAAGCCAACCTCTTGACGGCATGCCATCTACCGGAACTGTCACTTGTTCTGCTCCTCTCCCCAACAGTGCCGTGGTCCGATCGCTGGACATTAAAAACTACCCCTTCTCCATAAGCTTCCACCGGCAGAGGCCACCGTAATAGAGCGTATGGAACACCCTGGCACCCTGGGCCAAGGAATCTATTCTAGGTTCCTAGGCAAACACCTAGCAAGGGGTGAACGATGGCACCAAGGTGCTGGGTTTTGAGCTCGGTAGACGTTCTAATGTCCACTTAACCTTCTTCTCATGGACACGTGGTAGCGTGATCAAGGTCCTATCCACGGTCCGGTCGAATGGGAACATCGATAAAGCGTACTTTCTTAACCACAACAAATCGGAGGATTGCATATGCGGAACAGATACATTGCTGTCATGGCAGGTGTCATATTCAGTCTATTATTGAGCAGTCCGCTTCGGGCTGCAGATCAACAAGATCAGGCATCGCCTGCTCCTACAGAGGGAGCCGGTGTAATCGGTATTTCGCTCCACCTCGGGGCCGACCGTGTCGGCGACCCGGCAACGTTATATGTCGGCAGAGTGCATCAGGAGGGACCGGCCCAAAAAGCTGGGCTGAAGCACGGAGACGAGCTGGTGAGCGTGGACGGAGTCGCAGTCTCGGGAAAGACTTACGAGCAGGTGGTGAAGATGATTCGAGGTGAAGCGGGGACGAGTGTGAAATTGGCGGTGAAGCGGGAGGGAACTCCTCAGGAGATTTCAGTCACCCGAATCGCCGGTGAAAAATTGATGAAGAGCCCGGGGGATCACGGCGCTTACAAGGACAAGCCGCACCCCCAGCCGTAAGCCGTGTGCGTTTCGTTTGCCCGGCGTACTCCTGCATCGATCCGAGAGACGCCGGGCGCAACTTGCCGGAGATCTGTCGCGATCCACGACCATCACTCTACACAATTCAGTCGACCGCGGAGGCTCCTTTATGCTTGGGCTGCATTATGCTATGTTCCGAGTCACGAAAGCTGTGTTCACGACGGCCGATACTCTGTATAGAAGACAAGACCCGCTGCCATAGACCATTACCAGTGGGAGGGAAGCGATTATGAGGCAGACCCTTAGGGCTCTGGGTTTTCTCATATGCTTGAGAATAGTCGCGGCCTCAATGGCGGCGTCGGCAACCGAGACAGGCGAACAGGATTTTGCCAAAGGGGAGACGCTGCTGAAGAAGAAGCAGTATGCGGAAGCGCGCGCGGCGCTGGAGGTCGGCATCGCGAACAACTCCTCGAATGTGCAGGCGCATTTTAACTTGGCTGAGGCCTGTCGGGGATTAGCTGCCTGGGCCTGCGCCGAAGAACATTACGAAACCGCGTTGCATTTGGATGCGAAATCCAGGACAGCCGGGACGAAGGAAGTACGGTTGCGCAAAATGGAGGTGTGGCGATCGCTGGAGGAAGTGACGGCCTGGCGGTTGTTGGAGGAAGCGAAAGGTCTGATTGCGGCTGGGCAGGCTCAGCCCGAGCAAATCAAGAAGGCGGAGGAAGCCCTGGACGGTGCCAATGAGCTAGGGCTCAACCGTGAGCAACTGACTGCCTATCAACAATTGGAAGCACAACTCCCTGGTCGACGCTCGACCACCGTGTTGGATAGTCTCAAATCAGACGACCAGCCGATGGCGCTGGTGCCGGCTGGAGAGTTCACCATGGGGAGCACCATGAGCCCCGATGAAAGGCCGGTGCATCGCGTCTACCTCAATGCCTTCTATATGGATAAGTACCACGTGACGGTTGGGCAGTATGCCAAGTATCTGGTTGCGACGGACCTTGAGGCGCCGCCGGAATGGGATATCATGAACCAACCCCAACATCAAAAGCGCCCCGTCGTCAATGTCAGTTGGTCTGATGCCGCCACGTATTGCAAATGGGCCGGTAAGCGCCTACCCACCGAGGCGGAGTGGGAAAAGGCGGCGCGAGGGACGGATGGCCGCCTTTATCCCTGGGGCAACGAGGCCCCCACCAGGCTCCACGCGAATTTCGGCAAAAAGGAATGGGCAAACCATATGGCGTTGGTTCCGGTGGGGATGTTCGAGATGGGCAAGAGCCCCTACGGCATCTACGACATGGCCGGTAATGCTTGGGAATGGGTCAACGACTGGTATGACCATGACTATTACAAGAAGAGCCCGGCCAAGAATCCTCAAGGACCGACGACAGGTAAATCGAAAGTCGTGCGGGGCGGTAATTGGCTGTATATCCAGGAATTTCTGCGTTCCTCCTTTCGCTTCAATGCCGAACCATCCAGTCGGCAGTTCGGCTATGGGTTCCGTTGCGCCAAGAACTCCTAGCTTTGGGGTGGTTCGATAAGTGTGTTGATTGCTATGGAACCCCGGCGGATCTCCTTCACTATCCCGGCTAAAGATCAATCCGGAGTCCACCAAGGACGAGGAGCGGCTGTCCGAGTGTTTTGAGCCCTCCCGTTTGCGTGGCGATGTAGTGCCTGTCGGTGAGATTCTCGCCATGAATGAACAGTTCTGCCCATGAGGCGATTCGTTTCCGCAGTGACGCATCGAGAACGATGAAATCCGCGATGGGTTGCCGGTTCAGATCGTCCGCGAACTGCCGGGACAGGTATCGGGCCTGAAGCGTGAACTGCACAACGCTCGGTTGGCCGACCGTGAGCGCGGCCGTCACCTGGTGTCGAGAGACGTTCGGAATGCGCAGGCCCTCGTGGGACGGGTTCCCCGGGAAACTCGTCATCACCGAATCCACGAATGAATATCCGACGGTCAGATAAAGCCGGTCGTCCAGCCGGCTCCGTAATTCGACATCGGTGCCGACCGATCGACCTTCTCCGATATTCTGTCTCATCGCGGACGCCGGTCCTTGAGTGACGAAGAGGATCTGGTCCTTGATCACATCGTAATGGCCGGTGGCGCGGAATCCGAGCAGGCCATCCGGCAGTAGCTCCGCTTCGACCTTCATATCACCGC
Source organism: Nitrospira sp. (assembly GCA_024760545.1). Lineage (NCBI taxonomy): Bacteria > Pseudomonadati > Nitrospirota > Nitrospiria > Nitrospirales > Nitrospiraceae > Nitrospira > Nitrospira sp. The sequence continues at coordinate 2,659,767 of CP060501.1, read as the reverse complement.
CGGTGAGCCGTTCCGGCTCCAGACGGTCGTTGCTCAGAAACGTAAACCCTGACGAACTGAAGTCTCGGTACAATTCGTTCAAAGTCGGCGCGCGAAACGCCTGGTAGACCGATCCCCCGACGCGTACACGGTCGTTGATCCGGTACAGCACGCTGAACTTTGGATTGATGATGCTCGCGGTATTGTCCTGCGTCGCGCTGATCGGTCCTGATCCTGCCGTACGCGACCCGCCGAAGTTCTTCCACCAATCCCAGCGCGCACCGGCCGTGAGTACCAACGCATCGAGCGGCTCGAAGATCAATTCACCGAACGTTCCCATCCCCAGCTGTTTGCCGCGCGTCATGAACGGCGCCTGAGAAGCGACAAGCACTTCTTGGGATTGTGCGATGATCGCACGCGCGTCACCGCCCATCACGATCCGGAAGAACGAGAGAAGTGGCGCGCTCCATTGCGCCATGCCGCCGATATCGTTCGAAGGAATTGTCTGTAGCCGGTCCGGTTGATCGGACAGGCGGACGAAGGGTGAGGGAAGCACGACAGCGCTCTGATTATTGAACGTTTGCCATTGAGCAAAGGTTTTCGCTTCCCACACTCCCCACCTGCCCTGATCTCCCTTCAAGCCGAATGAAACTGTGCCGATCGTGCGGTCGCCCTGACTGAACGGAGTTCCAAAGGAACGGTCTTCCCTATAATAGGTGCCCGAGATCGTGGCGGTCGTGTGAGCGGTCAGCTCATGGGAGACTCGGCCGGTGAACTGATGATGCTCCGACCCGACGGGTAGATCCACAGGCCCTCGTTGATAGGACGGGACTGTGAGAAATCCCGTTGTATCAAAACGGCGATAGCTGATGATCATCCCCGTTCGGTCATTCCCATATTGAGCTCTGACGGATTGGATGTTTGTCCCAAGCGACCCTCCACTCAGTTCACCGTTTGCGCCGGTCTTGGGACGACCGGATTCGGAAATGATATTGATGACTCCACCCATCGCCCAGGTGCCGTAGAGGTTCGATCCGCCGCCGGGAATGATTTCGACCCGTTCGACTCGGTCAGGCACAAGCCCCCAATTGATCCACCCTCCAAAGCCATCGTTCAACGGCACACCGTCCAGCAGCACGAGGGCGCGTCGGGTTCCCAAGCCTCGGATGCTGACGAATTGGGCAGTAGGATGGTTGTATCGACTGCCAAGGAGACTCGGCTGGACTGCAGGCACATAGCGCAACAGGTCATCGATCTGTGTGCCGCTCTGAAAGGGCGTGCGGCGGATGTCTTCTTGCGTCAAAATGGTCGCCGCAGCTGAAATGCGCGACGGAGCCATGGGAATTCTGGTCGCGGCCACGACGACTTCGCGTGCCTGGAGCGTCTCGTCTCCTTCGGCATAGGACATCTGACCGAAAGAACACCACACAACGAGAGCGAGCGCCGCCTTCACACGTCGCCGGATGTATCGCTCAGCTGATTCGTCCATGACCTGTGATGCACCCACGGCAGCGGAGAGCCTTCAGGTAGGTCATGAGCGGAGCATGTTATCCTCGCGCCAGTACCGTCGCCGCGATGACCACAGCCAGCGCGATGAACAATGAAAGGCGGGGAATCCAGCGCGCGGTCTTGAACACGATCTGCTCCCCTGTCGTTCGTTGAGGTTCTGGAATCGCGCTGACCCGACTGACATTGGGACCAAGTACGAGATCGTGCAGCATGGTCAAAAATAACAGAAGGCCTACCAGAGTCAGCTTCACCGTCACAATACCAGTCCATGAGGCGGGCTCCATGACATGGATGCCGCGTTGGGACAATAACATCGGGCCGGTGGCCAAGAGGACCGCGATCGCGATCCAGACGACAGGGCGAAATCGAAGCGCGGCGGATCGGAACAGGGCCATGAATTCCGGCGCCGCCTTGCGGCCCCGGACCAAGGGCGCCAGAACGAGGGACAGGAAAATCATCCCCCCAACCCAGCTGACGGCGGCGAGGATGTGCAGCACCACCAAGGTTGAATACATATCGCCGCATAATAATCGATCCGGTAGGAAAAATCGTCATGTGTCCCGTGTCACTCGAAACCACGTCGCCATCTGCTCTCTCGAAAGACGATCGATGGGGCATTTTCACGACGACCATTGACTCCTAGCCGATGTTATCGGTAGAGGAAGACATGATCCGTCATCGAGCCGTTCTCGGGCTTCTCGTCATTGCGACGCTCGTGGGACTCTTGGCGAAGCCGGCGATCGGAGACGCAACAGAAGAGTCGTCATCCGGCCGTATCGCCGCGCTCGCCCACGGTTCTCCCATGATGACGGTGGCCGAGGGCTTGTTTCTCATCGGAACCGCCAGGACCGCCCAGACATCTTTCAGTCTCGAGTTCCCTTACGATGACACCGAACAGCCACAGCGCCGAGTGTGGCTTGATCGGTTTGATATCGACCGAGATGAGGTCAGCCTCGGAGAATTCCTGTTGTGGTTGCAACAACAGCAACGTCCTATTCCTGAAGAAATACGCAAGCTGATCGATCACATGACGACGGTGCATGCCGTATCGCCGGCGACGTTAACCCGTTGGCCGGCCCTCTACGTCACATGGGCCGAGGCCTCGGATTTCTGTCGCGCACGAGACAAGCGCCTTCCGACCGAAGCCGAGTGGGAAAAGGCGGCACGGGGTGATCACGGCAACCTGTTTCCATGGGGGCAACAGCCTCCTGCACCGGGGGTGGCCATGTTCGGACAGTACCATGTCCACGAAATTCCGATCGTGGCTGCAGTTGACAGCGGCGAGGAGGGCCGCAGTCCCTATGGCCTGCACCATATGGCCGGGAATGCCGCCGAGTGGGTCCAAGATTGGTTTGGGATCGATTATTATGCGACTATGCCCGACCGCAATCCGCGCGGAGTTGGTCAGGGCCGCTATAAAGTGGTGCGGGGTGGATCGTGGAAGAGCGCGCCGGTGTTGCTCCGTACCGCCACGCGAAGCGGAGCAGCACCGCAACAACGGGCATCCACTATCGGGTTTCGCTGTGCGAGACCCGCGCGATAACACACACGATGGCCAACATTCATTTCGGCGTATGAAGATTCGAATAACCCAGACTTGTTTCTTGGTGGCGCTGGTAGTAGTGATGAGTTTCGGTGTGATGACCGAAACCACCTTGGCTGGAGCGTTGGAGAACGAAGAACGGGGTTGGAAACTTTACACCAACGCCCGTTTCGGCTTTTCCGTCCGCTATCCGGATGACTGGCGCCTTGGCAACCCGCTACCTGATGGAACCGGCGTGACGCTCTACCCCTCCATTGAGCACACCCTCGTCGCCTTATCCGGTCACATGAATGTGGTGGGCGGCAGCAGCCAGGACGGACGGCAGACGCTCGATGAGTTCGCCTCGGCTCATCGCCGCATCATCACAGAACTGTATGGGAAGAAAAACATCCCCGTACGGTGGCGGCAAGACCAGGAGAGGTCACTGGCAGGATTCCCGGGGAAGCAATTGATCTTCACGTACAAGGACGACAAACAGGGCGAGATGATCGAACACCACATCTTCTCCCTTGGCCGCAACGAAGGACGGGGCATCCGGGTGAAGGTCCCGCTCCACTCGGAAGATCGGCTCATGCCGACGATCAAGAAAATGCTGGAGACCTATCAGCCTGGGCGAGATCAGAACGCGGTCAGCCCGCTCAAGCCGCAATCGGAACAATCGCCGGTTGCACCCCGATAATGCACACGTCGTGCTCCATTACTTGTTTTCAAACAACAGATCGAGGGAGACCGTCTCATTTGGTTTCACGGTGATCTCCCGCTCTTGCATTCCCAAAATCGGGTGCCAGGCCTTGATGCGGTAGGTGCCGGCCGGGAGATCTCCTATGGCGAATGAGCCCTCGAGATCCGTCACCGCATAATAGGGATTGTCGATGGCATATCCCCAATTCTGCATGTAGGGATGCATACCACACTGCATGGTAAACACTTTCCGCCCTTTGACCAGCTGCACGACATCCGTAGTCCCGCTGACTTTCAGCGCCGGCCGATGGAGGACGATATCCACTCCAGCCTGGTCATAGGCGTAGCCTTGAATATCGTGGGCAACCGGATCCCGATTGACGACGGTGACTCGACGCTTGTCGCTGACCACGGTCACGAACGGCAAGAACTGGCACATGGTCGCTTCCACTTCGGCATCGGTGAAAGTAAATGGCTTTCCTTTCTTAATGTCATCCACAACTATCACCACATCCTTGAGCCCACCGTCCGGGCCGATATTGACTTCCTTCAGGAGACGATGCCCGTTGCCATCCGATAGCTCTCCACAAAATGCGCGATCTGGGTAGCGATGCAGTTTGAATTCTTTCGGCTCCGGCACTGAACCCTTAAACGTGATCTTACCCCGCATTGTCCCGCCATCTGTGACGGTTCCCGACTCATACGCCTCGGCATCGGCGCACAGTCCGAAGCTCAGTATCGCTGATGCACAGACTGTCACCCACATTCCTGCCAGAATTGTGTTTCTCATGCCCCCCTCCGATCATGCGTTTGCTGTGGCATACCGGCCGACGGATCGGCCTTATCCAATCGTGATGGGCTTAGTAAGGTCCCGCTCAGAATTGACGATACCTAGCCGCCCCAGGAGATCTCAAAAGCAACTCGTATGCCTCGTGAAACAGACAAGCCATAGGCTGGATTTTCAGAGGCTTAGTGGAGAACCGTCGTGAGACTAGAGGATGTATGACTCCAAGTGGAGTGGAAACGTGCAAAGTTTGCACCATGATCCTTAGTGGCATTCGAGTTTTTAGCGAAATCGTGAGATTTGAAACGACAGCGAACGATGGTCTTCCCTCTTGAGCTGGATTACATGTGGACGTTTTTTCTGAAGCTCTGATCCGAAGATGGACCGCCAACCGCGATCCTAGACCATGGCTCCACCGAGAACCTCCTGATTCTCGCGCATGATGAAAACACTGAGTTCGTGTAGAATCCTACTGTGATCAAGCTCCCTGCACAGGAAATTGTGTGCGTGTAAGCATGGCGGCTGTGTGCGCTTCTATGTGACATTGCGATGTTCAGACCCATTCCAGAAACGACGCTCTTCCGAAGGATTCCCTATCGGTTGGTCGCTTCCGTGCTCTTGGTCCTCGCTTTGGTCGCCTCCGTCATTTTGCTTTTCAGCCTGGAACGAGAAAAGCTCCTCCTTCGGGGTTCTTCCGAGGGCGGTAAGGCTCCCACGGAATTGTTCCATGCCCTCTGGCAGTCACGCAGTGATCTGCTCGTCGAGGCGCTCCTTGTTTTCTTAGTGAGTTCGATAGGTATTGCCGCAGTCATCACGTTTCTTCACTACGACACTGCCCGAAAAACACTGGAAGAAGTGAAAGGGCTGGCGCGGAATATTCTACACAGTATTCCCACAGGCGTGCTTACGATTAACCGGGGAGGAATCATCAGCGCGGTGAATCCCACAGCGGAGGTGGTTTTGAATCGCTCCACATCGGAGTTGCTCGGCAAAGGGTATGATGCCGTATTCCCTAAAGATGACCCGATCCGCCAGATACTCGACGGAGCCTTGAAAGAGCACCGTCATTTGAATCACAAGGACTTTCTCTACGAATGCGGAGACCTAAACCCGAGGACAATTCGCGTGAGTACAGCGGAACTCACGGGGGACGATAAGAAACCGGCGGGGGTGATTTTGCAGGCGCAAGACGTTTCGGAGCGGTTAGCACTTGAACGACGCGTCCGTGTCGCAGAAAAGTTAGCGGCGCTGCACACGCTGTCTGCAGGGGTAGCGCACGAGCTGCGAAACCCCTTGAGCGCCATGGATCTGAATCTCCATCTTCTGGAAGAGGAACTTACGGAGAGGGGAACACTGGCAGAACCAGGGGCACGGTACCTTGGTGTCGTGAACGCCGAATGTCGCAGGCTCTCAGCGATTCTTGATAATTTTATGAAATTTGCCCGCCCGGGATCTGTTGGTTTGCACGAGGTCGATGTCAAGGCACTTATCGACCACATCATGACGTTGATGCGCTTCGAGGCGGAGGAACGCCGGATTCGATTCGAACAGGTAATGGAAGATCACTTACCGCCTGTGCTGGGCGATGCAACTCAGATCAGTCAAGTATTGGTAAACATCGTCGTCAACGCGTTTCATGCCATGCCCAACGGCGGACGCTGTCAGATTTCAGCGGTACAACGAGAGGCTGAAGGGAAACATTGGGTGGACATTACTGTAAAGGATAGCGGAGTCGGAATCACGAAGGAGCAGCTCTCCCATCTGTTTGAGCCCTTCTATACAACCAAGTCGAGCGGCACTGGACTTGGTCTTGCCATAGCTTACCGCATTATGCAGGATCATGGCGGTACGATTCAGGTTGCGAGTGTGCCTGGCGGCGGGACGATGGTGGTGACTCAATTCCCCGCGTCGATTGGTCAACCGGACAAGGTTGGTGTGGGATCATGACACAGGTCTTTCAGGTTCTCATCGTTGATGATGAAGTCAACATCCGCAATGCCCTGGTGACCATGTTGGAGAAAAAGGGCTACCGGGTCTGTGGGCTGGGCACAGGAGAAGAAGCTCTGCGACATCTCGAAGAAACACGAATGGATCTGGTGATCACCGATCTTCGGATGCCCGGGATGGGTGGTATAGAATTTCTGCGTCAACTGAAGGACAAATGGTCGGACACGGAAGTCGTCGTCATGACTGCATTTGGTTCGATCGATACAGCTGTTGAAGCGATGCGTCTGGGTGCCTATGACTATCTGACAAAACCGATCGATCGTGAGCGGTTTGGAGTGGTCGTGGAGAAAGCGCTGGAGCGTCATACCCTAACCTCCGAGAACAAGCAACTCCGTGACCGTCTTGAAACGAGAATACGTTTTGATCAAATGGTCGGTGAGAGTGACGCCATGCAGGGAGTCTATAGCTTGGTGGAGATGGTGGCGGACAGCGATGTGACGGTCTTGCTCACGGGGGAAAGTGGAACTGGGAAGGAACTCATCGCGCGTGCAATACACCATAAGAGCCCGAGGGCCGACGGGCCGTTCATTACCATGAACTGTGGTGCATTGCCCGAGAACCTCTTTGAGAGCGAGTTATTCGGGTATGAGAAGGGCGCTTTCACTGGAGCGATGTCAACCAAGGTCGGGCGATTCGAACTGGCGGACGGTGGTACGCTGTTGCTGGATGAAGTGGGTGAACTCTCGCTCAAGTCGCAAGTCGATTTTCTACGTGTTCTTGAGACGAAGGAATTTCGGCGTCTGGGCGGCACGAAACTGATCAAAGTCGATACGAGAATCCTTGCGGCTACAAATCGCAACCTGGAAGAGGCGGTAAAGCAGGGAGAGTTTCGGGAAGATCTCTACTATCGGCTCAATGTCGTGCCTATCCGCCTCCCGCCGCTCCGCGAACGGGCAGACGATGTTCCGCTGCTTGTGGATCGATACCTGGCCGAGTCTTCAGCACAACATCACCGCGGACGGAAAGAAGTTTCGCGAGAGGCCATGCGGCTGTTACGGCTCTATGGGTGGCCCGGAAACGTTCGGCAATTGCGAAATCTCATGGAACGGCTTGTCGTCACGGTGAAGGATACTACGATTCAACCCGGGCATCTTCCTGAGGAGATTCAGACTAGCAAAGAGGATGCACGGACCATGGTGATCACATTGGGAACGTCTATAGAACAGATTGAGCGGCAGGTCATTGAACGAACTCTAAAGGAAGTCACCAACCATCGAGAAAATGCCGCAAGGCTATTGGGCATTAGCCTTAGGACTCTCCAATACAAGATCAAGGAATATGGAATTCGTGACTGATTGCTCTCGCCCGAATCTTCGCCTTAATTCCCGACCTGATTAGTAGTCTTGTATTTTCAGCACTGCCGGGGAGGTATGAGGTTTTGTCATGACTCATACCGCAAGAAATGCACCTCAAGTCACTACTGGGCAGTCAAACACTGCACTTCTTGCACAACGTAATTTTCGGCTGAAGGATTGCGGTCCCAGCACCTCCCCACTCCAGCTATAACCCCGCGATAGATTTCATCCTTGCATAATATCCCTGTACCTGTTCAACAGCGGCACTCTCCCTGCAATAGCTTCTGTGTGCGAGAAATAAAGAAAGCGGCGGGGTGATAGGGAGGGTGTTGTCGTGAGATGCAGATTCTCACATAAGAATCCCTTCAGGCTTGTGACAGCAACCAGGATGCTGGTGATACCTGGCTGTGCGCAACCGACTGCCGAGCAACTTGAGGCTGCCAACAAAGCAAAGGGCTAGGCATGACCATTAAGAAGGGAGACGGGCGGGACTGCAGGCTGTGCGCGAGCCGTCAGCGGACGCTAGATTGGCTGGCGCAACTCCAAGAACTGTCGGACGCGCTTGTGCTCTGTCCCACTGACATTACAGCGCGATGCGAACTGGCTACGTTGCTCGAGCGACTCGACCAACACGAAGAGGCGTTGGTCAATTGGAACGCGGTGCTGACTTACGATCCCAACAATCTAATAGCACGAGAAGGATCGGCTCGCTGTCGGCAGCGGATGGACCGGTCCCTCCAAGCAGGAGGCTGATCATGAAAGACGATGAAACGCGGGCATGGCGGGGGTGGAAGGCGACGTTCTACGGTGTGTTGATCATCGCGCTGTTGGTAACCGTCGCACATTTGGTTTTGGGGGGTTGAGGTATGAGATGTTGTGGTCGGGTAGGCAGCCGGTGGCGAGAGGATGATGGGAGAGTTTCCCGCATCAAGATCGGTCTGTGTGAATCAGGTGATCAACCATCCCCTATCTAGGCCAAGCTGACGCATGAAGAGCAGACCCGATTCGTTTACAAGGCTCGAATCGATCGAATGTTGAACCTGTTATGGATCCTTCTCGGTGGGTATGTAGCCGGGATACTACTTCCGCTTTGTCTACCTCGACAGCCCAAAGCTCAAATTATCACGACCACCGCCCCCGCTATCGTGGCTACCAGCGCAGGCGTCGTTCTGGGGCTGCTCGGCCTCACGTCTTCGGATCCCATCACGGGATCGCTCGCCTCCACAATACCTCTGCTCACCTTCGCCATTCGGATTGATCCACTCGCAGCATTCTTCGTGTTGACCATCTCCCTAGCCGGTCTCGCCGCGTCGATCTATGCCATTGGATACATGCGGCATTTCGACGGGCGCACATCGCTCCCTCTGCTCGGAGCGCTCTTCAACGGTTTTCTTTGTTCCATGACCGTGGTGGTCCTCGCAGACAACGGCATCTTTTTTCTCATCGCCTGGGAACTCATGTCGTTGCTGTCCTATTTCCTCGTGGTGACGGAGCACGAGAACGCTGAGGTGCGGTACGCGGGATTGTTCTACCTGATCATGACGCATGTGGGAACCGCCTTCATCATCCTGACGTTCCTCATCTTTTTCCAAGAAGGCGGGTCGTTTGCGTTCGACGCTTTTCGACATCCGGAGCAGCCCTTGCCGGAGAGCATGAGAACGATCGCATTTCTGATAGCCCTGATCGGCTTCGGCACCAAAGCGGGCATCGTGCCGCTCCACGTCTGGTTGCCCTACGCACATCCAGCGGCGCCGTCGCATGTTTCAGCCTTGATGTCCGGCGTCATGATCAAGACCGCTATTTATGCCCTGATTCGGGTGTATTTCGATTTCCTCGGCGGGCAATTCCCCTGGTGGTGGGGCTTCGTTGTCCTCGTGATCGGCGCAGTGTCTGCGTTGCTCGGCGTCATGTATGCGCTGATGGAGCATGATTTGAAAAGCTTACTCGCCTACCACAGTGTTGAGAACATTGGCATCATTCTGTTGGGGATCGGAGCGGGGATGATTTTTCAGACCTACGGACTCAAGGAGTTTGCCGCGCTGGGCTTGCTGGCCGGACTGTATCATACGATCAACCACGCCATGTTCAAGGCCCTGCTGTTCCTGGGAGCCGGTTCCCTGCTCTATACGACGCACACACGCAACATGGAGGAATACGGCGGTCTTCTCCGGCGCATGCCATGGACCGGTGCCTGTTTCTTGATCGGGGCGGTGTCGATTGCCGCCCTGCCGCCGACCAACGGATTCGTCAGCGAATGGCTGGTGTTCCAAAGCCTCTTTCTCAGCTTTCACATTCCCGACACCTTCTTGAAGCTGATACTCCCACTTGCAGCGGCGATGCTGGCCCTGACCGGAGCCCTCGCCTTGGCCTGCTTCGCGAAAGCGTTCGGGATTTCATTTCTTGCCCTGCCACGGAGCACACACGCACGACATGCGAAAGAGGTTCCGATTCCAATGCGCGTAGGGATGGCCCTCTTGGCGACAATCTGTGTCGCCCTTGGTCTTGTGCCGATGGTGGTCGTGCCGCTGCTGGACCGAGTTGTCGCGCCGTTCACGGGTGTGTCGATCGAAGGCCACGTGCTGGCCCTTGACGGCTGGGCGCTCGCCACGGTGGATGTGGAGTTTTCCAGTCTCTCACCATCGATCCTTGCCCTGCTTCTGACAGTGCTTTCAGTGCTTGGGCTCGGGATCGTGGCGGCCTTTGGCGGGCTCATGAGGAAGCGCTATTACAAAACGTGGGGCTGCGGGATCAATCTGACGCCCCGCATGGAGTATACGGCGACCGGATTTGTGCAACCCATCAAACGAGTATTCAGCTCGATTTATCAACCGACGGTGAAGCTCGAGACGGAGTTTCTCCACGAGTCACAGTATTTCGCCAAACGACGGCGCTTTGAATTTCACGTTGAGCCGGTCTTTCAGAAGTATCTCTATGATCCGGTGCTCGCGTTCGTTACCGCCCTAGCCGGGCGTCTGCGGATCATCCAGGCGGGGAGCCTGCACCTCTACCTAGCCTATATCTTTGTCACACTGATTGTCTTGTTATTGTTCGCGGTATAAGCCGATGTTGGACGCCCTCGTTCTTATCGTCATGCAGACCATCGTCTTATTGGCAGTCGCTCCGTTCATCGTCGGCCTCATCAGGAAGGTGAAGGCACGTCTGCAATGTCGGCGGGGGGCCTCCGTCTTTCAACCCTACGCGGATCTCGTCAAGCTCCTCCGCAAACAGCCGGTTATCTCATCCACCACGTCGTGGATTTTCACCGCAACCCCCTACATCCTCTTTGCTTCAACACTGGCGGCAGGGCTGCTCGTGCCGGTGTTCATATCTCGGACCCCATTGAGCTTCGCAGGCAACATCATCGCCCTCGTCTACTTGCTGGCCTTGGGCACGTTCTTTTTGATGTTGGCCGGTCTCGACGCCGGTTCGTCCTTTGGAGGAATGGGGAGCAGCCGCGAAGCGATTGTCGCGTCGTTAACCGAACCGGGCATGATGCTTTCGATCTTTGCGATCGCGCTCACCGCAGGATCTACGAATCTGAGCACCATCGTCCACAAGACGGCGCTACTCGAAGGCATTGTGACCGATCCGTCGCCTCATCTTATGGCGTTCGCCGCGCTGGTCATCGTGGCCATTGCCGAAACAGGACGAGTGCCGGTGGACAACCCAGCCACCCACCTCGAACTCACGATGATCCACGAAGCGATGATTTTGGAATATTCGGGACGGTATCTGGCGCTGGTCGAATGGGCGGCGGGACTCAAGCTCTTGGTATTTCTTACCTTGATCGCCAACGTGTCCGCTCCCTGGGGGATTGCAACCAATATGGAGCCGGCCGCACTCGGTATCGGCTTGGCAGCCTATCTCGTGAAGGTCTCGGGATTGGCGGTGTTGATCGGCATCCTTGAATCGATGTTTGCCAAGTTACGTTTATTCAGAGTGACGGACTTGCTGGGAGCCGCCTTTATCCTGGCACTGCTCGGACTCGTCTTCTTCTACGTCCTGCGAGGCTGACGTGCCACTGATCACACCCCCTATCGGATCGCAACTGGTGGACTTGGGTTCGGCACTCTTGCTGTTAACCTGTTTTGGAATTGTGGCGCAGCGCCGGCTGTCGGCCTGTGTCGATCTGTTTGCTCTACAATCGGTTTTCCTTGCGCTCACCGCGACTCTTGTCGCATTTCTGACGGGGATACACCACATTTACATCGCTGCTGCCCTTACCGTCCTCATCAAGGCGATCGTCATCCCGCGGATCCTGAAGAAGGTGATCGAGCGTCTCAACGTCAAACGAGAACTGGTGATGAATATCAATGTGCCGGCCAGCCTGCTTATCTGCGGTGCGCTGGTCATGGTCGCCTTCCTGATTACACAGCCGATCATTCCGTTTGGACATCTCCTGACCCGGGATTCGCTGGCCATTGCGCTGGCGATCGTGTTGATCGGTTTCTTTACGATGATCGCGCGCCAGAAGGCCGTCACGCAAATGATCGCGTTCCTGGTCATGGAAAACGGCCTCTTCTTAGGAGCCACGGCTGCAACCTATGGCATGCCGCTGATCGTTGAATTAGGCGTGTTCTTCGATGTATTGGTCGCCGCCTTGATCGCAGGCATCTATACGAATCGGCTGCAAGATGCCTTCGATAGCGTAGATACCGCCCACCTCAGTGAGTTGAAGGAATGAGCGATTTCGCCACGACGATCCCCGTCAGCCTGCTCCTGCTCGCGCCGCTGATAGCCGGCGGGCTCAGCATGGTTTTGACCGGCTCGCGCTGGCTTCATGTGACTAATTTGATCAGCATTGGAACGCTGATCGCCGCAGAAAGCATGATCGCGCGATCCGTCTTCGCGCAAGGGTCGGTCACGGCGCTCGGTGAGATCATTTACATCGACGCGCTTTCATCGGTCATTCTGTTCATTATCGGCACGGTTGGTCTGGCCTGTTCCCTCTATATGCGGTCATATATGGACGAACAAATCGCCTGCGGTGTGATCGCGTCCAAACGCCTCAATCTGTTTTTCTTCCTGTTCCATATGTTCCTGCTGGCCATGGTTGTCGCGACCGTTGCCAACAGCTTAGGCGTGCAATGGGTAGCGATCGAGGCGACGACGCTTGCCACAACTTTTCTCATTGCCTTCTGGCGACGGCGTGAATCGTTGGAAGCCGGCTGGAAATACCTGATCCTCTGTTCCGTCGGGATCTCTCTGGCTCTGTTCGGAGTCGTGCTCTTGTATTATTCCTCCCTGCGTGTGTTGGGAGATGTCAGTTCGGCCCTCAATATCACTGAACTCCAACAAGTGGCCGATCAGCTGGATGCCCACATCCTGAAATTGGCTTTCGTGTTTCTGTTTGTCGGCTACGGCACAAAAGTTGGACTCGTGCCGATGCACAGCTGGTTGCCTGATGCCTACACAGAGGCACCGGCACCGGTAGCGGCCATGCTGGCTGGCGTGCTGGAAACCGTGGCAGTCTATGCCATTTTGAGATGCCGGGGCATCGTCGACCAGGCCGTACCTCCTGATTTCACTGGCGGTCTATTAGCCGGCTTCGGGCTGGTGTCGTTCGTGCTCGCGGCATTCTTTATTCTCTTGCAACACAATTACAAGCGCTTGTTTGCCTACTCCAGCATTGAGCATATGGGATTGGCGATGGTAGGGTTCGGGGTCGGCGGGCCCATCGGTAATTTTGGCGGCTTGTTCCATTTGGTCAATCATGCCTTTGCGAAGTCGCTTGCCTTCTTTGCGGCAGGCAATATCCACCGCCGGTTCAAGACCGTCGAGATCGATGAGGTCCGCGGCCTGACGACCGTACTGCCCTGGTCTGCTCTGGCGCTGCTCATTGCCGGACTCGCTCTAGCCGCACTTCCGCCCTTTGCGCTTTTCTCCAGTGAGATGCAAATCGTCACGGCACTTGGATCCTCGGGGCCCCCGGGTGCCTGGACCAATCAGGGTGCCCGATTTCTTGTCGTGATTCTCCTGCTCGGCAGTCTCATTGCCTTCGCCGGCCTTCTCTATCGCATCACTGGCATGGCCTGGGGCATCGCTCCCAAGGACATCGTCCCTGGGGAGCAGTGGTCTGTGGGGCACGTTCCGATCATTCTCCTGGGAGCCGTGCTCGTGGGATTCTGTTGGGCTCTGCCGCCTCCGTTGCGGCAACTCTTTGAAGCCGCCTCAACCCTGTTGGCCAAACGGTAGTCGGGAGGGACCAGTGACAGACAGTCCATCGCCGGAGCGATCAATCGAACAGCGGATACGGACAGTTTTTCCCTGCTTGGTCCCGGATTACCCCTCAGGCACGGCTCTGACGCGTTACCGCACCGACAAACTCCAACTACCGAAGCTCGTCCAGTTACTTCATGAGAAGATGCAAGGCCGCCTGGCTCTGCTATTCGCGGTCGATTGCCGACCCCTGGAGGAGAAGTACGAGTTGCAGTATCTGTTTGCGTTCAAGTCCCACCAACCATTTGTGCTGTTGACGACAGAATTGATCGGAGATGACCGTCTGTTCACGTCGATCACTCCGTCGGTTCATGCCGCGCAATGGTATGAACGGGAGATTCGTGATCTCTTTGGTTTGATCCCACAAGGCCATCCTGATCTTCGTCGTCTGGTCCGACATGAGCATTGGGAGAAGGGAGCCCATCCGTTACGGAAAGACTTTCTATGGAACACAATCCTGAAACGCCAACAGGGCGAATACCGGTTCCACCACATTGAAGGGGAAGGGGTTTTTGAAGTTCCGGTCGGACCGATTCACGCTGGGATCATCGAACCCGGACACTTCCGCTTTTCGGTTGCCGGCGAGCCCATCATGCAGTTGGAAGTGCGCCACTTCTGGAAACATCGTGGCGTGGAAAAACTGTTCGAGCAACTCACGCTGACTGACGCGGTACTGCTGGCGGAACGCGTGTCTGGGGACACGACCATCGGGCACAGTCTGGCCTACTGCCAAGCGGTGGAAACGCTCCTGCATCTCGATGTGCCACGACGCGCCAGGTACCTCCGTTCTCTCTTTCTAGAGCTGGAACGACTGTACAATCACCTCGGGGATATCGGTGCGATGTGCAATGACACGGCGTATGCGCTGGCCCATGCGCATTGTGGGCGGATGAAGGAGCGAGTCATGCAACTCAATGAACGGCTGACAGGTTCACGGTTTCTTCGGGGCGTCATGCGGATAGGAGGAGTCAGTTGGGACGTCGATCGCGGCCTATTCAGCAACCTCGTTGAAGAACTCAACGGCATCCAGAAGGACTTCTCCGAAGTGGGTGCGATCATCTTTGCCAATGCCTCACTTACCGATCGACTTGAGACCACAGGAGTCCTGACGGAACGGATCGCCCGGGATCACGCTGTGACCGGAGTGGTCGGGCGGGCGTCGGGGATGGATCAGGATGTCCGACGAGATCGCCCCTTCGCCGCGTATGACGAACTGCCGGTGAACGTGGCGCTGTATCGCTATGGCGACGCACGAGCGAGATTGCGCGTCCGTGGCGATGAGATCCACGAATCGATCCGACTCATCCGCGAGATTCACGCGCGAATTCCGGATGGTCCCATAGCGGCTGAACCAGGCCGATCGGCGTCTCCTGGAACCTGGGCAGTCGCTGCCGTGGAGGGATGGCGAGGCGAGATTCTCTATTTCGTATCGGCCGGAGACGATGGAATGATTCATCGCTGCAAAGTCCGCGATCCCTCATTCGTCAATTGGCCTGCCATACAATGGGCTGTGTTAGGGAACATCATTCCTGATTTTCCACTGATCAACAAGAGCTTCAATCTGTCGTATGCGGGCAATGACCTCTGAGAAAGGGGCGAGCCATGTTTCGGATCATCAAAAAGAGCCTTAAGACGGGCGTCGTCACGGGACAATATCCAGAATCTGAACCGCCCTCGGAACCAATCAATCCGGCTGTGACGGAAAAGACTAAGATCTTTCGGCAATCTCTCGCAATCCGGGAAGTCGATACCGGTTCCTGCAACGCCTGTGAGATGGAGATGAACGCGCTTCTGAATCCCGTGTACGATGCCGAGCGGTTCGGCATTCACATCGCGGCCTCGCCGCGTCACGCCGACGCATTGGTGGTGACGGGGCCGGTCACCATTAATATGGAGCGAGCGTTGAGAGACGTGCACAAGCAAACGCCTGATCCGAAGATTGTCATCGCGCTCGGTGATTGTGCGATGAACTGCGGCATGTTCAAAGGCAGCTATGCCGTGACGGGTCCGGTTGAGCGCCACATTCCCGTCGACGTCCGTATACCCGGCTGCCCGCCGCGTCCGGCGGACATTCTCGAAGTCTTGTCAGAACTGCGCAAGCCGACGGAATGAGGCAGAACAGCAGAGCACCTATGAAGGGGCGACGAATTCATGGATGAAAAAGGCCTAGCAGCAGGTACAGGGCCTCGAGATCGAAGGGACGGGAGGTCCGGGAAGTCAGCGAATAACACCCTATCCTCTGAGGCGAAAGCTTCCTTCTCTACCACAAATGACAGGCATGGGCTTGCCCTCATGTGGGACAGGCTTCTAACGTCATGCTCTCCAGAACATTTCACCTGTGGCTCAGGATATATGTCTAGCGGTAAGGCGCGCGTGGTGATTTTGGGCGGGGGGTTCGGGGGCATGTATGCGGCGTTGGCCTTCGAACAGGCGCTGGCGCGCGGCGCGGCCGTCGACGTCACGCTCGTCAACCACGATAACTTTTTCCTCTTCACCCCGATGCTGCACGAGGTCGCCGCGAGCGACCTGGACATCACCAATATCGTCAGCCCGATCCGCAAGCTGCTGCGTCGGGTGACGTTCTTTCATGGCGAGATCGAGGCCATCGATCTCGTGCAGAAACGCGTCGGCCTGTCGCATGGGCACGAGCAGCATTGCCACTCGCTGCCCTATGACCACCTCGTGCTGGCCCTCGGCTCCACCA
This sequence comes from Nitrospira sp., assembly GCA_024760545.1. Taxonomy (NCBI): domain Bacteria; kingdom Pseudomonadati; phylum Nitrospirota; class Nitrospiria; order Nitrospirales; family Nitrospiraceae; genus Nitrospira; species Nitrospira sp. The sequence goes on along the minus strand of CP060501.1, from coordinate 2,643,046 downwards.
CGAATTTCTTCAACATTCCCGGGGTGGCCAGCCGGGCGTTCACGATGAAGTCCCTGAGTGACGCGATTGTGCTCCGCAACCATCTCATTGCCAATCTGGAGGAAGCGGACTTTGAGTGTGGGGGGGGCTTCCGGGCGCCGCTGCTGAACTTCGTCGTGGCCGGCGGCGGGTTTGCGGGGGTCGAAACCATTGCGGCCATGAATGACTTTTTGCGGGAGGCGGTGCGGTTCTTTCCACATCTTCGGGGCGACATGCTGCGGCTCATCCTGGTCAGTGCGGGGCCGGTGATCTTACCGGAACTCGGGGAGAAGCTCGGCACGTACGCTCAGCGCAAGCTTGGGGAGCAGCAGGTGGAAATCCATGCGAACTGTAAAGTCACCGCCGTGACGGATCGCGACGTCATGCTCAGCGATGGGACCACCGTGACGACCAATACGCTGGTCTGGACCGCCGGCATTACCCCGCATGCCCTCTTGGCCACCCTGCCGTGCCCGAAAACGAAGGGCCGGGTCCTCGTCAATGAGTATCTCGAAGTGGCGGGGTGGCCGGGCGTGTGGGCGTTGGGGGACTGTGCGCTCGTGCCGGATGGCCAGACGGGCGCCTTCCATCCGCCCACCGCGCAACATGCGTTGCGGGAAGGGCGGGTGGCGGCGCGGAATATCCTCGCCACCGTGCGCGGTGCCCCGATGAAACCCTTCCGCTACGCGACGCTCGGGCTGCTGGCGCCCATCGGGAAACGGACCGGGGTCGCCAACATTCTCGGGGTGAACTTCTCCGGCTTCTTCGCCTGGTGGCTCTGGCGCACCATTTATTTGCTGAAACTCCCGCGCTTGGAGAAGAAACTCCTCGTGGCCTTGGACTGGACCTTAGATGTGCTGTTCTCGAAGGACCTCGTCCACTTTCGCACCACCCGCCCCCGGACGCCCCCCCCCGCACCCGATGAATTCGAAAAACCGGCCTGAATCATCCAGGAGTCGCTCCGATTGAAATGTCATTCCTGACTCCCCACGAGTGATTGTATCCTTCCTTCTCTAAGTAGGAGCTTCTCAACTCCGCCTGGACGAGATCAGAACGCGCTCAGCCCACTCAAGCCGCAATCGGAACACCCGCCGGTTGCACCCCGATAATGCACACGTCGTGTTCCATTACTTGTTTTCAAACAGCAGGTCGAGGGAGACCGTCTCATTCGGTTTCACGGTGATCTCCCGCTCTTGCATTCCCAAAATAGGGTGCCAAGCCTTGATGCGGTAGGTGCCGGCCGGGAGATCTCCAATGGCGAATGAGCCCTCGAGATCCGTCACCGCATAATAGGGATTGTCGATGGCATATCCCCAATTCTGCATGTAGGGATGCCGCCCGCACTGCATGGTGAAGACCTTTCGTCCCTTCACTAACTGAACCACATCCGTAGTCCCGCTGGCTTGCAGCGCCGGCCGATGGAGGACGATATCCACTCCAGCCTGGTCATAGGCGTAGCCTTGAATATCGTGGGCAACCGGATCCCGATTGGTGACGGTGACTTGGCGCTTATCGCTGACCACGGTCACGAATGGGAGGAACTGACAAATGTTCGCTTCCATCTGGGCATCCGTGAAGGTGAACGGCTTCCCTCTCTCGATTCCCTCCACGATCACGACCACATCCTTGAGTCCGCCTTCTCCTCCAATATTGACCTCCTTCAAGAATCGGCGCCCCTTTCCGTCCGAGAGCGCTCCGCAGAACACTTCATCGGCATAGCGCCGCAACTCAAATTCTTTCGGAGGCGGAACCGTTCCCGCAAACATCACCTTGCCGCGTACCGTCGCAGCCTCGGTTACGGTTCCTGACTCATAGGCTCCGGCATCCGCACGGAGCCCCAAGGTCAACATGGCCGACAGACAACCCACGGTCCACAGTCCTACCTGTATCGCTTGTTTCATATCTCCTCCAGTCACGCGATCAATGTTGCGTGCCTGCTGATGGATTCGCGTTATCCAGTCGTCGCGGAAGTTCGAAGAGGAACGGAGACTGCTGAGTGAAAATCAACCGGCGAAACTCCTCTGACCACTTCCCCTGCTTGCTCACGGTCTTGAGGGGAAATCGCTCCGCTTTGGTCACCCACCGATAATATTGGCGAGTCTCGCCATTTTCGGCAACCGTGATCTCGAACAATTCGGTAGGGCGGCCGTCCAGCATCTCTTCACCCACGAACTCCCGTAAGACTTCTCCTTCCATCTTCTCAGTGACCGTCAACAAATGGCTGCTCGCAATCGGTACCTCAAGGTATTGCCGGCGCTTCGACAAGATGAGCCACGAATGCTGCTTGTCCATCCGAACGATCATGATATTGGCACCGCTTTGTGGTTCCGTGTACTCGAACCGCCAGCGATCATCTTTGGCATTGACGTGAGCGGTGACCGCAGACGTCCCATCTTTGACAATTCGGTCGGCGGAAAAATCGAGCGCCGTCGCCGTCGCCACCGGGCCGCATACGAGAACAACCGATGTGATCCAGAAGACGGGCAACCCGGCTAATGTGCGCTTCCGGCTTACGTCCATGTCTTGTTTGTACCGCATGCATGAGATGCGGTTCAAGGCATTGTTGGCCGCCAAAAATGAAGGAGGGGAAATCCGGCTTTACAACCGGATTCCCCCCCCTCAAGGTCTGCAATGATGCAGGCCTACTTGAACTGCGTGGACACCGGTAGGGATTGCACCGGCGATGGCTCTTCCGCCTGTTGGGTGGCCGGACCCCGACCGCTCAACGGCAGAATCGCGCGGCTGTCACGATCCAAAACCTTCAACATTCCCCAGTGACCGGCATCAAGGTACCCGGGCCTCTGGTTGAGCCAGAGATAGTCCCCGGGGATACCGTTCGGCCCACCGGCCCCGCCGTGCAACCAGGCATTAATGACCTCGGACCCGCCGAATTCCATGGTGCTGACAAGGTCCGCCCCGGTCAGGTAGGGCTCATGTTTCCATTCATGACCGGACACGCTGAACAGCTGGACCTGTTCGCTGAACGCACCTAGCACATGAATCACGACCGGATCGCCGACATGGGCGGCGATGGTCGGCGTCACGGGCTGCTCCCCAGCCTTCACGCACACGAAGATTTCGCTGTATGCACAGCCTTTCTCCGTGCGGTAATCCGTCGGCTCGGACCGATAGTTCACCGCCGTCACACCCGCGACTTTTTGGATGTACGGCATGAAGCTGGTGCCGATGATATTGTCCTCATCCTGGAACAGCAGCGCGAACGACCGATAGTTCTGCCGATGTTCATTTCCCGACAGAGTGCGATCGACGATCACATCCGCTTTCCAGGAGCTCTTGTCGCTCAGATCTTCGCCGCTGGCCGGATCGCGATAACGCGATCCCTTCGGACCGATGATGATCGCGCCAAAGAGCCCGTTTCGCGGATTTTCAATCACGTTTCCCCAGTCCTGAATCAAGGCCGCGTTTTCGCCGAATTCAGGATGGGCATAGTACGTGTAGGTCCGGCTTTGTCCCGGCGCGACGGTCTGGTCGCCGGGGTTGTTGCCCGCGTTGATCCCCATCGATTCCTTGGGATCATAGGCCAGATTATCGACGTGGAATCCGGCCCGATCTTTGGCCATTTCGTTCTTCAGATTGACCTTGATGCAATCGCCGACATTCACATGCAGGGTCAGCGGACTCGGTTCGAGGCTGCCCGAGGCAACTTTCGTCTTTTCACCTTCGAGCACGTACATCTTTCCGGTTTCGTTGCCCAGCACCATCTTCCGCTCCAAGTCCACTTCCATCACACCGGGCGTTCCTTTGTTGTAACGGATCGCCTTATCGATGGCGGCGACATTGAAGGTCTTGACCGGCGCATCGGCCGGACAGACGGACTTCGCCGATTGAGGAATCTCCGCCCGACCCGGCAGCGGCTTCAGTGTCGCATCTGCCTTATCGAACACTCTGAAAATCCCCCAGCTGCCTTCCGCGAAGTGAGACGCGCGCCCGCTGTAGTAGAGATAGTCTCCGGCCATCTGCTGCGGTCCCCCTGCGGCCGGGATGGCTGCGTCATACCGCTCTCCGATCACGACGTGCAACGTGCTGCGCGGGATCGAGTCCTTGCTGTACCGCTCCATCGGGAACCAATGGCCGCTGATGTGCCAGGAATGCACTTCGTTGGCCGATCCTTCGATCAACCGGACGACCACCGGATCGCCCAGATACGCCCGCAACATCGGGGTCTCGGGATCTCCGTGAATCGCACTGCGGAACAACTGCGATGGATCGGGGTTGTTGGCGAGCCGCACAGACAACGGCTCAACCCGCATGTTGTAGCCGCCGCCGGTCGTCGCTTCGCCGCCGTTCAAGAATTTCATCGGCAACAGATTGAGCCGGGCGGGGTACACTGCGGAAGGGGTCCCGTCGACAGAAATCGCGCCGACCTTCGCCTGCGGATTGTCAGTGGTAATCAATTCCGACGTTCTGGGGTTGGAATCCATGACCTGCGTGACGATCTCACGGAAAGAACCCTTGATATGTGCGGACACCGGTTCGGTCGTGTGAATGTCGGCCACCGGTCCGCTCCGGACTTCCTTACCGGTCACCGGGTCATGATAGGTCGATCGCGGCGGCTCGGCAATAAACGTTGAGTAAAAGCCGTGGCCCCAGCCATCCAATCCGAACACATGGTCGTGCCAGAACGTGGTGCCGAAATCGGCGTCCACGTACCACCGTTCTCTGATCCACTCCACCGAGACGATTTCGCCCTTCTTGTGGTGATACTTGAGCGGCCGCTCAAACGTGATCTGGTTTCCACTGATCTTGCTGATTCGTGCTGATTCAAACCGACCGACCTCGTCCATGCCCACGCCGAGTTCCGTCTTCACGTGATAACGCGAGGCATCCCTGACCGTAATGGTGGTGGTTCCCTTGGCGGCATCGGCTTCGATCGTCGTGTTCATCGGCACCGGCATACCTTTGCCGGGGTGTTCGTCCTTCAAGATGGTGAAGGGTCGCAGCGACATCTCGTAGGAGAAACCGATGATGGGGCCATCCGACGCCTGAGTGTCGAACTGGAACATGTGCGGGTGCAGGTTCGTCTTGCTGGAGAACCCTTGACGCTGATCGTCCTTCAACTCGCTCGTGTAGACGACGTCGATGCAATCCTGCACGTTCCCGCGGATCACCAATGGCATCTGCTTGGCGGAAGTTTTCCGGACGTCCTGCTCTTCTTCATGCAGCACATAGAGCATGCCGTCCGGGTCCACGATCGCCGGTGTCTTGGCGGTCGCCCTCTTCAGTGTGATCGGCAACGTAATCGCATGGATGTTGAAGAATTTTTGCGGCGCTCCTTCAGGACATAGACTCCACGGTCCCTGCTCTCCAGGCCTCGGTGGCTCCGTCGAGTTGCTGCCGTCGTCGCGGCGATGGATCGGTTCCAGCCACGGGGCACCGCTATGGCTTGGCGAGAAGGGGACACGACGGCCCAGATGCGGCCGCAACCACGGCCAGGCGAGTTTGCCGGATCGCGCATCGAAGAGAATTTCCTGCCGCTTTCCTGGCGTGGCCGATTTGTAGTTCACCCACTCATACGCGGTCTCCAGCTCAGTGAGCGCCTTGTGGCCATCCCAAGCCCAATCATTCACGGTCGCATCGTACGCGAGCGTCTGCTCCTTTTCGCTGTTCTTCTTACCCGGCTTGCCTTGCGGAGGAAGCATCATCTCGACCCAGTCCTTGAGGGAGACCTTCACCGGATCTGCTTTCCAATCAGTCCGATCCTTCGTGATCTCGTACTTCTTCCCACCGTACCAATCCACTGTGGTGCCGACCAGCTTGTCCGATGGAATGCCTCCCTTCATCTTGCCCGCACGGTCAGGAAGTTCCACGAGCGGTTTCATGACGTCGGTCTGGAACCCCGGCGCTTGCAGCGTATTGTAGACACGCCAGAATCCCCACATGCCCGTCACATAATGTTGGGGGATATGGCAATGGAACACGAACTCACCGGCCAATGCCTGCAGCCCGCCGGATCCACCCTCGATCACCTGATCGTACACTTCCGTCGGCCCAATGGACTGTACGTCCAACCGATCTGAAGTATCGCTGATCGGAGGGAACTTCACCGGGCCGTTCTTCGACACCGCAAAGTCGAGCTGGCTGTTCCCCGGCTGGCGCGCCCACCGGATGGACCCGCCGTGGAGATGATGCGAATGCACGATTTCCGACCCGCCTGCCATCCGGAACTTGGCAGGATCGCCAAGGTAGGATCTGGGAATCGTCGTCGCCGGGTCACCGAACGTGTAGGAGCCGTACGCCATCGACTCGTCGCCGTAGAATCCCATGTGCGCCTGAAGCTCAATGCGCGTGCCGTGCGGCTCGCTGCGATAATTGAGCAGCCGGGCGCCCGGCCGATACGAATCGGTGTGGGGATCGCGCTGCGGCAGCATCTCACCTTTCTTGTTCAAGAGCCGGAAGGCCTCGTCACCGGCTTCATGGTAGAAGATCGCGAACTCCCGGAAGTCCGCTCCGTTCGGATCTTCAATCATCGCCTCCCAACCGCTCGGCATCGGCTGCCCATCGAATGGGCTCAGATAGCGCGATCCGCGTGGTTCCACCACGAGCATCCCGATCAAGCCCAGATTGAATTGCTCGCGCGAGGCATGTGACCGGAAGAATCGCGCGCCCTCTTGCGTGTCCGGTTTGATGTACCATTCAAAACTCCGCTCCCCTCCCGCCGCCACCGTCGTATCGGGGTTCGAAGGAGTCGCCGGCTTGCCGGTGGTCGTCACGACCATGGACGACCCGTTGATGACGAGATTGGTCGGCTCATCGTTGATCTGGTTGTGGAGGGTCAGCTTAAGGCAATCGCCTTGATTGGCGCGGATCACCAAGGGCTGAATGATATCTCCTTGCAATCCGTTCGACACCGCGCCGGGATCGTTTTCTTTCTCTCGCGCGTCACTGTTGGATTTTTCCTCGCCCCGTACCTTCTCAACATTCTCGGTCAACACGTACATGTATCCCGGGAAGTAGTCGAGAAACCGGCTCAACGTGATTTCGACGTTGATCGCAGAAACGTGGTACTCTTTGACAGGCGCGTTGGCCGGACACCGTTGGCCGCTGCTGACAGCAACCTTGGACGGGTCTTCTGCGACCAGTAGAACGCCCTGCTGGAGCATGTGACTATTGGCCCCATTACTATAACCACCTTTCTCTCCCATGAACTCTTGCTGGCGCTTGACCTCATCCATCATTCGATCGTGCAGGATCGACCCGCCCTCGCGATAGATGACCTTGTCTGCCGACGCCTGGCCCGCATTGTCGTGATGACGATGTTGCTCGGCAGCAAAGCCTATCGGTGCGAACGCTAAACTGCTCGCCAACGCCAGGCTTTGGAATCGCAGCATCACGCTGGCGTTCTTCTGCCTCCGCGTTTGTTCAAGTTGATTGGACCTCATGTCTCGGCCTCCTCTCCCTGGTGTAGCCGCCTCATCAGGCGGCTAGTTGATTTCTGCTCATCGATAATCATTCACAATCCTCTCGTCGTCCTTTGGAAAGAGAACCGGCCTCCGACGGACTTCCGGCCTGATTCACCGGAGGGTTAAGAGCTGGTGAAGGGCTCCTTCTCGCGAAGGAATGGGTCATTCGGAGGCCGGTCCAAAATCACCCAAACCCTCACCAGCGATTTCTGCATAGCGCAATCGCCGTGCCTCCTCGAACAAGATTTTGGATCAATAGAACTTTTCACATAGAGACAAGAGGTTAGAGAGAGTCTGGGGCCTATCTCGTCGATCAACAGAGGTGGGGAGCTCTTCTACAGAATAAGACAGCGACGGAGCTCTATCGAGGGATCGAATGAAAATCATGAGGTTATGCTGTCTATTTCATTGGACAGTGTCTATCGGGAAACTGTGGCATGGCGGGGCAATATTGGAGCGCGGGGGAGGAAACATCTGGGCCAGGCGCCACCGTAGTTCCGGCTCTTCTGCACAAGCAGTTCCGGTGGGTCGTGCTCATGCGATCAGTCCTGGACGATTCGACTCAGGTGATCCAGCTGAGCGTGACTTTCTCAGGAATCGGATGCTGTGGGTTAGGCACACCAGCCAATTGATCCAGACGATATCTCTTCAGCCGCCGGTACCACACGGCCAGTGTGTCCGATTCCAAATTCAACAACATGGTTCCCTTCTGGCCAAACCCCTGTTCCTGCAATTCCAGAACTTCCCTGTCCTGGCCAAGAATAGTCCGTAGAGTCCGGCGGACCAGCCATCCCACGGGTAGCCCGCGCAAGAAGTTCCACCCGACGCAGATGTCGAACCGGCTTCGTCCATCAGCGAGCGGTGTGGCAACCAACATGACTGACGCAAACCGTTTGCCAATCTCCCATCGTTCCAGATGGATACCCGGCAGGAGAAAATCGACCGTGGTCGTGGCCGAGCTCAGTCTCGGAGACAAGGCGCGAAAGATAAAGGTGTCCGGCAGCAACACATTCTGCGATATGGTGCGAAACCCCAGCGGCAGCCGTGTAAACACTTTTTCTTTTCTTCTGGCTGCCTCGCGTCGTCGAAAATAGTTGTGGTGCACGAACGGGACGTGGGCCGGATCCATGAGACTGTCCACCGCGAAATCCCACCGGACTTTCGCCTCGGCAGACTCGCGCACGGAAACCATGGGACTTCCGTCATCAGGAACCGGCAACGATGGTGGGAGAGACGAAGGGGTCGGGCACCGATCGTTGCCGATGTAGACCCACACCCATCCGTCCAGTTCCTGGACTGGAAAGGCTTTCACACAAGCCGAGGTCAACGATGGATGTGCCACATTGCCGATGGCCGGAACTTCTATACACTTGCCGGAAGCGAGGAAGCGCCACCCATGAAAAGGGCACCGCAAGGAATCCCCTTCCTGCCGGGCCGACGAGAGCGGCATGCCCTTGTGGGGACAGCGGTCTTCTAACGCATGCACGCGACCCTGCCCATCCCGAAACAGCACCAGAGGCTGATTGCAGAGCACCGACGCGAACGGCCGGCCGGCCCTGATCGCAGTACTTTCCCCGGCGATGTACCAGAAACCTTCGAGCATTCAGTTTTGTGGCCTCAACCGCCGAGTGTGTCGAGCATTTCCTTTAGGCTCTTGAGCACGCAGGTGAAAATCGGCGTATCGCGCAGTGTATAGCGTGAACCCTCGGTTTCGCGCAGCGCCATCACGAGTTCCAGAAAGTCTTCCGGCTGGTCGCTCTCAAACGCCACCACCCATTCCTGATCATCCAACCCGAATGAATAGCTCGTATTCAGCTTCACCGAGGGGAAGCGATGACCGATTTCAATATGCTCGTCCATCATCCCCTGCCGCGCCGCTTTCGTCAGCAGAAACCACTCCCGTGTCTTCAGAAACGGATACACAAAGATGTACTTACCCTTCCCGGGCACCACCGTCAGCCGTTTTCCTTCCTGTCCCGCGTGCGAATGATGGTCGACATAGACGGACCGCTTGGTCATCGCCAGATAGGAGTATGGGATCGTGAGGTACTGGCCTAAGCCGGAGGCCAGGATCTTGGCGCTCATGTCTTGGAAGAGGGCCAGGTCATAGCAGATGCGCCAGAGCATGAAGTCGCAGTCCCCCCGAATGCCGATGGTGGAATAGGGCACTATTAGAACGTTTCCGGTGTAGTCCTCCACGGCCCGCAAGAACTCATGCTTACCTTTGGTCCGCACATCCTCCGGCAGACGGCGCCAAGCTGGATCGACTTTATAGAAGACGAAGTTCACATATTGGCGTTTGGGTGACTGGAGCGCTGGGGTTTGTTCAGAGATGGACATCGAAACTCCTTCCTTGGAGCACCAGGCGGCACCTCCTACGACATCACGCTGCTTCAGAACCCTATTGCCCCATAGACACCGGCCGTCCAAAAATTGTTTACCGTGTTGGTTTGATTGGAGGCCAGATGGAATCGGCTGTCGAGACCCAGCCACAGCTCTTTCCATACGCGATACTCGGCGCCGCCGCCGAACTGGACCCCGATATCCAAGTAGTTGATCTGACTGGATGTCGGGCTGATGACGTGGAAATCCAACCCGGCCGGAATGACCCATGGTTGGAAATCAGTCCCCTGCCGGAACTTCACCTTGGGCGCCACGCTCACGGTCAACATGGTCAGTTGCACCTTGCTCAGACCGCCATTACTCACCCCCGTCACGCCGGTGGTATCTCCATTCGCGACATTGTTGGAACCCCACCGCTTGAATTCCAATCCGATCTCGCCCACGACCGCGACGCCGCTCATCATGCCCCACAGATCTCTGGTGACCATAAGATCCGTTCCTCCGCCGATGGAATAGCCGAACGACCCATCGTTCTTGCCGGCAACGCCATGGCCGTCGGTGATCAACTCGCCGGCACGATCACTGGTAAGTCCGGCGGCGCCCCCGCGAAAGAACACGCGGTTCCCGGTCGACGTCGTATCTTCGGCCGAAGCCGGCAAGGCATTAAACGTGGCCAACCCCGCGACAATCGCAACCGCGACAGCCCACGTTCCAACGTTCCACGTACGCCTCCTATACTGCATGATGCCTCCTAACGGTTACGCTGATTGGCACTCGCCGGCCCAAGGCATCAGCTTGATGAATGGACTCCATACGGTGACGATCGATTCATCGCGTTCTCGTCGGCCCTTCAGTGGTCGTTGTCCAACCGAACGAGTTCTACGCGAGGCGCTCCTGACGCATTGGACTTCATGATGTGCAGGTTCGGACACCAATAGACTTCAGCCTGGCGCGCGATTTCCTGAAGTTGAGCCGACACCGCAGGTCCTCCCCGTTCGCGAACCAATCCCACACACCTGGAACAAATAAACTGACAATGGGACACACACGACCGATCAGGACATCCTCCATCATTTCCGACCTTTCCCGCCTGTCGCCGACAAAAGGCTTCCGGGTCCGATGCACTGATACTCTCCTGATAGCATAGGAGCGCGAGGTAGAAGCTGATTCGGCTCACGACGGGTCTGCCTTCGAGTGTGATTCGAACATCACGCAGGTCCCACGCCTCCTCGATCAGCTGCGCGACGATCTCGACCGATTTCGGGAAATCCTCGAAGAGTGCCACATACGCCGCTCCCTGTTCGCCAGCCTCAACCTCACAGGCCGGCGCCATCCGGACAAGCCGCAACAGGGCCGGGGCTTCGACCACCTGCGCCTCAGGAATCGCGATTGAGAGACGCACCGGCGGCTCCAGCGAGAAATCGTAAGATCGGATGGTCAGCCATCGCATCGCACTGCGACGTCGCGGTGCCCGTCATCGATGCGGGCTGCGTCCTGGACCGATGTATCATGGCGGCCGGCCCGAAGTAGGCGAAGGCATCCTTCAGATTCGAAAAGGCGCGCTGAAAAGGGCCCATTTCCGGGTCAGTCACATATTGCAGCGTAAGCACGATTCGTTCTTCCCTGGACCCGAGCGGCGTGACGGCATGCCACAGCTTGTCTCCATTGAAGATCACGAGCGACCCCGGATCGAGCAGGATGGGCTGCTCGTGTACTTCCTCCTTCATTCCGGGCGTAGGCAGGTTGGCCACGAGATGGCATTGTTCGGATCGCTCGATCAAGCCCATCAGAACTGTGTACCGCTTGCCCTTGTAGTATGAGGTATCGTAATGAAATCCGATGTGGTCACCCGGCTTCGTGTAGTAATAAAGCGCGCAGGAATGGGGATCGTGTTCCGGACAGAGCAGCAACTCCTCCTTCACGATTGTGCTCAGAAACCGACGCAACGCCGGGGAGCGATAGAGCGAGACAATGGCGGATGACTCATGGAACTCGTTCCAAATCGCATAATAACTGACGCTGCCCCCCTGCTTGTGGCCTGGAACGTAATTGCGAAAGATGTTCTTCCGGAGCAGCTCGACCTCGGTGAGACAGGGGTTGACGATTGTTTTCGGGATGAACCGATTAAGAATGAGGCATTCGTTCTGTTCCCAGTAGATACGGCCTGACTGCTCAAGATCCATTCCCGCCACCGTGCGATTCAGGTGATCCTCCACATCGATCGTCTTGCACTGCATGGGACCTCCTCTATGATAAGGATCGGTCCGACCCCCACAGACCGATCACACACACGCGCCGCATGCGAATAGAAAATGAGGGGGCCACTCTCACGTGTGACCCCCTCACCGCTGACACGTGGCGGTCGGGGCAACCGCTCACCTTGAAACAATGGGCTGGATAGTGACAGGGCGTCTCACTATCCAGCACCCACAGATCCTGGCCTCTCTGTATGCTTCCCAGACTTCCGCAACGTTCGTGCCATGATTGTCCCTAGTCACTCAACCTAATCATTCGCGTGCCAGAAGCGACAAAGGGGCTTTCACCTTGAGTATCAGCGTCTGTTGACGATGCACACGTAATCCATCAGTTTGGACAATCGCAAAAGGGTCCTCGCTCAATTGTTCAGATATCATTCACTTATGCTGTCCACACCGATAGACGTCCACCTGCGAGATAAAGGGAGAAATGGAACACAAGAGGCGTCTGGACTATTCGGCGCTGTATGAGCAGGTACCTCAAGCCGATGGGATGCGCATTTCGATATGCGGGATTCAAACTCCGCATTCATCGATGCGAAAAGAAATCAGAACGATGAGGATACCCTCATCGATCGCGCATGTGAGGAAAGAATGAGGTGAAGGAAGATCCACCGACTGGTGCGACGACCACCACGGAACATTATTTGGCCCGGTACCTCGATCATGGAGTACCGGGCCTCGTCAGACCAATTAGAGGCGCTAGCCTGACACTGGAATTTCCCTACTTCTTGGCCTCTGCTTAGTACGTAGTCTTGGTGCCCACCTGTTTGGAAAACGGATCGAGGATATCTTTAGAAGCACCATTCCAGATCACGTCCGCCAGGTTTGACATGCGCGAGACGATCTGCGCCGCCACCCCGCCGGCCGCGCCGAACAATCCGCACCAGCCCAACGTCACGAAGCCCCAGTGCAAGGGCGCCGAGAACAGTTCGTCTACGAACCAGAACGCATGGCCCCACTCGTTCAACCCCACGTTCGGCAGAATCATCATCGGTCCAACCACCGCCGCGACCAACGGGAAGGACGTCGCCTGCGCATAGAGTGGCAACCGGGTCTGCGCGTAGAGATAACTGGACACGCCGCACGTAATGTACAACGGGAAGCTTCCGTAGAACGCCACGATATGGCTCGCGGTGAAGCTCGTGTCTCGGATGATCACCTGGTGCCAGGCCGCGTCCTGTTCCAGCGTATAGCTCCCCGCGTAGTACACGCCCCAGATGTAACAGACCAGCCAGCTCAGCCAATAAAAATATCTCCTCAGCTCGAGCTTGGGATCCAAGTTGGCCAAGTTGCGATCACGGGTCGTCCAAATCCATCCGACGGACACAGCGAAGAAGATGGCGTTGGCGATGATGTTAAAGCGCCACAGCCCCATCCACACCGAGTCAAACTCGGGGGTCATGGAGTCTAACCCGTGCGAATATCCGAAGATACGTTGGTACATAACCCAGAAAACACCGATCGCCAGCATCCCAAGCCAGCCTGCCTTGAGGGGCATCGTGTTATACCAAAACGCATCGATTTTCCTGGAACGTTCAGAAGCCATGCTCTCTCCCTCCTTCTGTCAAACAAACAAATGATGACCAACCCTTGCCGACCACAGGCCCTTTGCGAGAGTGTTCACACGACACATCGTTTTCACAGTCAGACAGCTCTGCGTCTGTTGAATGGGTTGAGCAAGCTTTGTGCGCAGGAATCAAGAATTGCGCGTCAGCAGAGTAGCAGTGGTGATCGTCAACGTTTCAGCCCTGTCATTCCTTTTCAGACCGATCCAAAAATCTAAACAAATAGACAGTTCCGGCATGCGGCTGAAGCGTTGTCCAGGACTTCAATGGGTTAGACAATCCAGATACTTGGACAGTTGCGACGAGGAAAGAGGTGGAAAAGGGCAAACGAACGCTACTCGATGGAATAGGCACGCAGCTTGTTGTAGAGGCTCGCTCGGCTGATCTTGAGCAACTTGGCTGCTTTCAATCGATTCCCCGCGGTCTTCTTGAGGGCATCGACAATCCGGGTACGTTCCGTCTTGGCCACAACCCCTCTCGACGCTGACCGCAAGCTCTCGTGTTCAGCAACGGCTCCGCTTGAAACAAGATCATCGCATACGAGCCACGGACCGGCTGTCGTCACGACGGCGCGCTCGATATAGTGCAGCAATTCTCGGACATTACCGTGCCATTCGGCCTCGCATAATGCCCGCATCGTTTTTTCATCGACAGATCGAACCGCTTGATGATGTCGTGCACAAGAAGCGGTGACGAAGGACTGCACCAGCAAGGGGATATCTTCACGCCGTTCCCTCAAGGCCGGTATATACAGCGGCAACACCGCCAGTCGATAGTAGAGATCTTCTCGAAACGTCTTAGCCTTCACCAATTCGGCCAAATCCTTGTTCGATGCCGAGATGACTCGCGCATGGATTTTGATCGATCTCGTCCCACCGACCGGTTTGATCTCGCCCTCCTGCAGCACACGGAGCAGCTTCGCCTGAAAGACCGGCCTTGTATCGGCAATTTCATCGAGGAAGATCGTTCCGCCCTCTGCCTCTTCGAACAAGCCCCGTTTATTCGCCACGGCTCCGGTGAAGGCTCCTTTCACATGTCCGAACAGCTCGCTTTCAAGCAGTGTTTCCGGCAATGACCCGCAATCGACGACCACGAACGGCCGATCTCGTCGGCTGCTGAGTGCGTGGATCGTTCTCGCGAGGAGTTCCTTGCCCGTTCCGCTCTCACCATGGATGAGTACCGTGGCGGAACTCTCCGACACCAGGCGTGTCATATCGAACAGCTGACGCATAGCCGGACTTCGGCCCAGCAAATTTCCTAGACGAACGTCCTCGGCTGGAGCGGCAGGCTCCTGCGGCGTTGCTCGATGAAGGGACTTCGGCACCGGCGTGAACAGCACCAGCATCGACTCGACCGTTCCGTGCTGATCGGCCAAAGGAAACGCCTGCTGCATCCCGCAGGCGGCGCCGGCGCCTCCTCCCGCACAGGAGACGCACTGCACCTCCGGTGCCTCGAACACCTTCGTCGCCGGACAGGCTTCGCAAGGATCGGTTCGATGTGCAAATGCTTCATAGCATTTGGCGCGGTGCTGATGAGTCGCTTTGGTTTGTCCGGCTATCCACGCTGCTTCATTCGCGTACACGACGTTGAAGGCTCGGTCCATAACCGCCACCCGTTCGGACAGTCCGCCTGCAAGCTGTCGAATGGCTTCCAATCGTGCGGCAATGATGGGATCGCTCGGGAGGGGTGCGTTGAACAGTTCTTCGTCAGACAAGTTTGTCTCGCTTCTTGGAGTGAAGCGTCTCCTACGACCTTACGCCGTTGATGTCAGCAATCAGCTTCCGGTCTGTGGTCCAGCAGTCGTTGTACACAGTTCTTGAGATCAGCAATGCGGACCGGTTTGTCGAAGTAGGCGTTGGCCCCTGCTCGTATCACTTGGGCTTTCAACGCCGCATCGCCGAACGCCGTGATGACGACAATGGGGCACCTAGGGGCCACGGTCCGCAACCGACTGATGTAATCCGCCCCCCCGGCCGGCATACGCAGATCGGTTAAAATCAGGTCTGGCACCGATTGCAGAACCGCCAGAAAGGCTTCGTCTCCGTCCCTGGCTTCACGGAGCTGATACCCGGTGCCCCACAGTTCATCGCAAAGCAGACTGCGCATCTCCCGGTCATCTTCGACGATCAGCACCACATCAGCTTTTCCCGTTGCCACAGTGGTCATCCTCTTTGTACCTCTGCCCCTGTATCAGTGGACTGCAAGAAGCGGGCAAGAGGGCCGCCCATAAGAACAATGGGCATGGTAAGTCTAATTTCAAAGAAATCCCGCGGGTTGCTGATGCCGGCAGGGCGGCAGTGATGAGAAACACCACACTCAAGGCGGAAGGCGCCGTTGCGAGATGCTACAGCGCTCGGCGGGTTGAACCTCTCACAAGGCCCAGGACTACACGCGCAGGACTCAGCCCATGGCGGACGGCTGCTATGGGCTCTGCGGAAGCAGAATCGTAAACTTCGTGCCTTTGCCCTCTTCGCTTTTCACGGCAATGGAACCCTGATGCTCTTCAATGATGCCTTTCACGACGGTCAATCCTAATCCGGTTCCTTTGCCGAATTCTTTCGTCGTAAAGAACGGTTCGAATATTTTCTCGACCGCATGCCCGGGAATGCCATGGCCCGTATCAGCGACCGTGAGTTTGACCATTCGATTCTCCGGCGCCAGGCCGATTCGCAAGGTCCCGCCGTCCGGCATCGCATGCACGGCATTCATGACGAGATTGATGAACACCTGGCTCATTTGGTCGGGATCGGCCATCGCCATCGGGCAAGAATCAGCCAATGCCGTTTCGACCTGAATCTGGTTTCGAGCAAGACGCTCTTGGAACATTTCCATCGCATCTTCCAGGACCTCTCGCAGGTCCAGCGCGCGCCGCTCCGGAGCTTTGCGTCGGGCGAACGACAGCAACTGATTCATCACCTTCGTAATCCGCTCCACCTGTGTAATGATGGTCTGGAGCCCTTTCTTGACCGGCTCCTCCGTGACACGGTCCATCAGGTACTCGGCACGGCCGAGAATGACGTTCATCGGCGTCCCGATCTCGTGGGCCATGCCGGACGCCAGTGTACCGAGTTCGGCAACCCGCTCGGTCTTGCGCAATTGGTCCTGCAGTCGCTTCCGCTCGCTGATGTCTCGGAGCATGACCAAGATGGCCGGCCCTTCCTCATCCACCAACCGGGCCGCGCTGACCTCGACATCGATCGACATTCCATCCAGGCGCACAATTTTCTCCTCGACCACCGGCACCAGTGATCGGCCTTCCAGCAATTCGTGGGTCCATTCTCTCAGGACGTCGTGATACTCGGGATGAAAGAGGCTCAGGAGTGATTTTCCCAAAACCTCATCGGCCTTCACCGCGCCGAACAGCTTGATGGCCTGGTCGTTCGCAAAGATAACGCGGTCGCCCCGGCTCACAAAGATCGCATAGGGCGAGACGGCGATCAGACGCCGGTAGCGTTCTTCGCTTTGCCGAAGCAGGTGCTCGGCTCGCTTGCGTTCAGTGACGTCGGTGACGAACCCTTCCAGGTAACTCAGTGTGCCGTCCGGTGCGTAGACCCCTTCCCCTCTTTCCCAAACCGATTTGACCTCTCCCGATTTGGTCAGGATTCGATAGGTCGTCTCGAACGGACCATGTCGCGTGACGGCTTCCTGAACCTCCTGCCAGACTCGCTCACGGTCGCCCGCATGTATCGTGTTCCCGAATGAGATGGTCCGCTGTTGGAGATATTCTCCGACGGTGTACCCGGTCAAATCGGATACTCCTTCGCTGAGATACGTGAATGACCGGTCATGGTCATTTCGGCTGCGATACACGAAACCCGGGAGATTGCCGATCAGAGTGCTGAGTTGTCGCTGGCTCTCCCTCAGGTCTTCCTCGGCCTGCTTGCGCTCGGTGATGTCTCGGAGAATGACGGTATAGTATTTCTTTTGCTCAACCGAGATATGCGAGATGGAGGCTTCGATGTGAAACTCTTGTCCGTTCGAGCGTAGCCCCATCACCGTTCCCAGTTGACCCATCTTTCGACTCGTCACACCGGACTGCCCAAACGCATGAACGTCGTGGCGATGGGCTTCGCGGAAACGTGCGGGCAAGAATCGATCGAGCGGCTGCCCGATTGCCTCTCGGATGGAGCAGACGAACATCTGTTCCGCCGCGCGATTGAACAACAGGATTCTCTGATCCTCGTCCACCGTGATGATCGCATCCATCGCGGATTCGATGATGCCTTCCAGCCTCAGCCGGCTGATCAGGAGCTGCTCCTCTACCTTCGGACGGTCCGCTTCGGAGCGTGTGACATCGGCGAGCGATCTCGTGATTGGTCCCTCCATCATCTGTTCCTTCACAGAGCGTTGGTCGATGGATCCGCGTACCCAGAGCAGGCTCCCTGCAACACGCGAATACGGAACGACCACAATGATTGTGACGTGGATGTCATCATTCGTGCTGAA
Source organism: Nitrospira sp. (assembly GCA_024760545.1). Classification (NCBI taxonomy): domain Bacteria; kingdom Pseudomonadati; phylum Nitrospirota; class Nitrospiria; order Nitrospirales; family Nitrospiraceae; genus Nitrospira; species Nitrospira sp. The sequence continues at coordinate 2,624,995 of CP060501.1, read as the reverse complement.
TCCGTGAGACACCAGGACTTCGACCATTCCCCGGAGGAGGGGCAGAGCCCACGGCATAGCACGCACCGTATTTCATCCCCGATGTGCATGCGGTCTCAATCTGACTCGATGACCGGAGGAAGCTGTCATTCTTCTGGATGAGTCTTGCCCTCGATTTCGGCGAGTTTACGATACAAGGTCTTGCGATCGATGCCAAGGGTATGAGCGGTCTGGTACTTGTTGCCGCCGGACTTCTCGAGAATCTTCTTGATGTACTCCTTCTCCAACTCATGCAAGGGCAGGGACTTTTCGGCCGCTTCGTCCAGCACGCGGCGCTCGCCGCGTGCTCCCTGCACCGCCGAGGGCAAATCATCGGGTGAAATCTTCTCGCTGCGGCTGAGCGTCACCGCCCGTTCGATGACGTTCTCCAGCTCTCGCACGTTGCCGGGCCAGGTATAGTCCATCAGCATGGCCAGCGCGGCCTCGCTCACGCCCTTGACCTCTTTCCCGCGGACGGCGCCGCACTTTTTAAGAAAAGCGTCGACTAAGAGGGGAATGTCCTCGCGCCGCTCCCGTAAGGGGGGCAGCTTGAGCTCGATGACGTTGAGCCGATAATACAGGTCCTCCCGGAACCGCTTATTCTTTACTTCCTCGCTGAGATTCAGATTGGTGGCGGCAATAATCCGCACATCGACCGAGATCGGCTTCGTCGCGCCCACCCGCCTGATTTCCTTTTCCTGAATCGCGCGAAGAATCTTGGCCTGCAGCATGAGCGGCAGCTCACTGATCTCGTCGAGAAACAACGTGCCCTTCTGCGCCTCTTCAAACAACCCTCGCTTGTCCATCTTGGCATCGGTAAAGGCTCCCCGCATATGCCCGAACAGTTCACTCTCCAACAGCTGTTCCGGAATCGCCGCGCAATTGACGGGAGTAAACGGCGCGTCTTTGCGGTCACTGTTGTAGTGGATGGCTTTGGCGACCAATTCCTTACCGGTGCCGCTCTCTCCCGTGATCAGGACATTGGTCGGACTATCGGCCACCCGGCGAATGAGATCGAAGACCATTTGGATCGCTTTGCTCTTTCCCAAAATCTGGTGGAAGCTGTACTCCTTGCGGACTTCTTTTCTAAGGCGGCTCACTTCCCGCCGCAAGGATGCCTCTCGAATGACGCGCTCGACCACGCGAATCAACTCGTCCTTCCGGACAGGCTTGGTGAGATAATCGCTGGCTCCGTGCTTCATCGCCTCGACGGCCGTTTCCACCGACCCGAATGCCGTCATGAGGATGACACTGATATCGGGATCTCGGCGCTTGATTTGGGCCAGCAATTCCAGTCCCTCCATGCCTTTCATGCGGAGGTCCGTGAGGACAACCGCGTAGTCCTCTTCTGCCAATCGTTTCAGGGCTTCTTCTCCGCTGCCGGCCATGGCGACTTGATGACCACGGTCTTTCAACATGTCATGAGCCAATTCCCGCATATCTGCATCATCATCGACGACGAGGATCGCACCCCACTCTTCAGTCATGACCGACTCCCATCTCTGTCCCAAAATGCCACAGCGCCTGATGCATTCTGCATCAGTTTGTGTCTGTTTAACGCTGGAAGCCAATGAATGCAAGTGCAGGACCAATAGAATGGTTTGATTTTTAGCTGAGCAAGCCGCTGCGTATGACTTCAGTCAGATTTGCTCCCAAGCGGAATGAATGTGACATTGGCCGCTGCCGCGGGCTTGACCGGAGGATATTTCCCCTCATAGCTGGTCGGGAAGATATACAACCGCTCACCGACCGAGAAAAGAAGTTTGTACTCCGTTCTTTCATCACCGCGAAGATACACGTTCAGTAGAGCGGATGACGGTTGTTTATCGACCCGTGCCCAGTTCATCCCCAGCTGCGTAGGAACCACATACAGACCGGCGGCAATCACGACGAGCGAGAGATATGCCATTAATGGATCAATACCCTTGTCGGCTTGGCTGAACTGCACGACGAGGAGTTCGAGTGCCGAGCTAAACAACAAGAGAATAAAGGTTACAGCCACGACTGACAGGACGATTGCCGGGGTAATGTAACCAAGTGTGGTCAGCAGTGTGGTGATCGCCATGACCCCGCCCAAGACCCATGGACCATACTGGACGACCGTGACTGAAACCTTGAATCGTTTGGTCGCTGTCAGATCGCCGTGGCTTTCGATCAAGGCCAGGTTCGTGGTGGCAAGGTATCCGAAGAGGAGAATCAGCAGCAACGGAATCCAGCTTTGACTGAAGTAGATCGCCGCCGGAACCTCATCCAATATCCACGAGGCTCCAAATTCGGAAAAATATGATCTCGTATACATCGACCCCGAAAGATACGCCGCGCCGCTAATGCCAAACAAACCGGCCAATACTTTTGGCGCCTGCTCGATAATGCGGCGAGCGCCGGCACGAGCGGCGGCCTTGTGATCGTCGTTGGACGGCATCGTTCACGATCCGGAACACCGAAAGAGCCGGCACGTTTCAAGATCAGTATTCTAGAAGGGATTCGAAGGACGGTGCAATGCGTGAGGAGGGAGATCCGTCATGCATGGATGCATGGGAACTGATGGGCAATGTTAATATTCTGCGCACTCAGGCTGACAACGGTTCTGTCCCCTCGCTGAGAATCTGTAAATAGCGATCATAAGCGAAGAGTCTGTTCCGCTGTCGGCCGGTCAGCTCGCGAATAGTTCCCAGCTTTTCAAGCAGTGCCATGCCGTTTGTCGCTGCTGGAAACGAAAGCCCTGTGCGGCGGCATATATCTGTAAGGGAAATAATCGGTCGTTCGCGAAGCGCTGAATGGACTCGAAGCGCTGACCCCGCGGCGCGGCCACTTTTCTGAATTTTCCCCTCATCACTACTGAACAATTCCACCAAACGTTGCGCCGCTGAGACCGCTCCTTGTGCGGTCGTCCGCACACCCTCCAAAAAGAAATCGATCCAAGACTCCCAATCTCCATCCATTCGGACTTGATCAAGCAGCCTGTAGTAAGTGGACCGGTTTTGTTTGAAATATAGGCTTAGGTAGAGAAGCGGCTGCGTAAGGACACCGGCATGGCACAGAAGGAGGGTGACGAGAAGCCGCCCGACCCGACCGTTGCCATCCAGAAACGGATGAACCGTTTCGAACTGGACGTGTGCAAGAGCAGCCTTGACAAGCATGGGTAATGGTATCGTTTCGTCATGAAGAAACCGCTCCAGTTGTCCCATGCAATCTTCTACGACCCGATGTGGCGGTGGGACGAAATGGGCATTTCCCGGCCGAGTCCCACCAATCCAATTCTGCGATCGGCGGAACTCTCCAGGTAGCTTGTCACTTCCCCGACCACGTGAAAGAAGTTGAGTATGAACCTCGCGAATGAGCCGATTGGAAAGAGGAAACCGTCCGCGCAATCGCTCAAGCCCATATTCCAATGCCGCAACGTAGTTGGAGACATCCACAACTTCATCCCGTGGTATCCCTGGTGCTTCCTCCAGTTCGAAGAGTAACAGTTCAGACAGGGACGATTGAGTTCCTTCAATCTGTGAGGACAACAGAGCTTCTTTTCTGACGTAAGCATAGAGAAATAGATGCGGATCTGGCAGTAATGTGGAAACACTATCAAGACGCCCCAAAGCTAACAGTGCTTGCTCAAGGAGTATTTGGCGCGTACCCGTTAGATCGAGAGGCGGTATGGGAGGAAGCGGGGTCGGGATAAAGGCTCTTACTTGCTCTCCGCCAATTTGGGAGGTCTCATACTGACCGGACAAGCCACGGTTCACTGTTGAGCCCTCCTATTTAGTGTCGCTGAATAGAGAATATGTTATTAATACATATGCCGTCAACGCTTAATAGCATAAGAGTGCTGTACGCTACTGCTTTTGACCCCCTCATAATTGATGTAGCCTCATTAGCTCATCCAGACGGTTCGGCAGGAGAGAGTGTCTGATAACCATCGAATTGTGCGCAAGTACCTGGAAAACTAGTGAACTGGCAAAGATCTAAACAGGTAAGGCAGAGTCAGTTCAAATTGATGAGATCGAGCCGGAGATCGTTCGGATCATCGGTGTGGAGGAATTTGAAGCCGCCAGGGTCCTGGTAATCCATGGTGATGCCGCTCATGCGCACGGCGCTGGCAGCGGGGATCGCCACGGTCAAGCCGTCGACGCTCTGCGCTTCGTCGTCGGGTAGCACCCGATCCTCCAGCGTGATGCTGAAGGCCAGCCGTTGGTCGTCCACGTCCTTCACCTGCACGCGGACGATGGGATCTTCCGGATGATCGAGAATCAACGCCTTCAAACGCTCGACGGCCGACCGTGTGAGCTTCATGACCTCCTCATATTCCTACGTAGCCAAGGACCAGTCAGTGAAACGTGTCCCTCACCGCCAGAGTCCTCCAAGATAACACAAGGTGTCTGCGGGATACGTCACGAAATCCCTCATGGCTGCGATGGGCCATTGGTACACGGATATGCAGGTGGAGCAGCCAGAGAGATCGTAGCCCCCGTCTCATCCAAGGTATTGATGCGGACATTGCTGTCCACATGGGTGCGATTGAACTGTCCTTCTACGTGGATGTAGACTTGACGCATGGCGCATCTTGAAACCCCGCCAACACACAATTGGTGGCTGAGAGGTGTCATCGCGCGATCAGTCGGAATCATCGCCATTGCACTCGGGTTCGTCTTCGGAATGTACGGACTCGATCACCCTGCCTCGCATTGGCTTCCGACCGCACTTGGGTTACTCGTGACCGGGACAATGGCCCAAGGCTATGGGCTTTACTGCTCGATCAAGCGGATGCGGCAACCGAATCCCTGATCGTGCTGTGTTGATTCGCGTGATCACCTGAACGCTGTTGTACCCCCAACCTGTTAGTCCTCAGCTCGCCGACAGGAAGACCTTAAGGGCCCCTAGCGGCCCGGATCAATTCTTCAGACGCCCCCCCTTTTGAAGTACCTAGTTCGAGGAAGGCGCTCGGCTGACCTTCCGGCTACCTTTTGTCTATTGGGATATGCAAAGGGGGAAGGAGCACCAATGTCGAACAGGAAGAACCCCATACGGCGCCACAGTCGGTTTCCAGTCAGTTGGTCGGTCCTCTATGGAAGTGACGAGTTTCTCGCCGAAGGGACCGTCTTGGATCTGACCTCACGGGGCTGGAGAATCGCGGGATCGATGCCTGTTGCACCCGGTATGCAGTTAACCCTGCAGGTTTCGGTTCCCGAAAAATCAACACCCCTTCGCGTCCAACGGGCGACCGTGCTCTGGGTGACCGATCAGGACTTTGCGATTGAAGCCCACGAGATGCCGCCCAACGATCAAGCCTGGGTTGCCGAGTTTCTTCGGCAGAAGCTCGGGCTCATGTGGATCTCACGGGAAGACGATCACAGGACCTCGAGTTCCACCACAGAAAAGGTACATCGTGGTGAGGCCAAGCATTCAGCTCCAGGCATTGAAGACGTCCTGGAACGGTTTCTTGCCATTGAATCCCCTTTGATAGACATTCCATCCAAGGCTCGGTGGCACTGCGACTCGGATGTTCAAGAGAATGAGGAACACACAGCCAATGAGGGCTTACCCGAAAAGACTTGGCTCGAAGCGCATCGGATCCTTCGCGGCATGGTCGCCTTGAAAGCCGCTAGGAAACGGACCGGGCGGGATCTCATTGCCGATAATTAGATAGGTCCTGCTTGACCTTCCCCCTTTAAACCAGGCCAGTGGTGGAGTGCGGCTCACTGGCCGTGACCCGTCCCACGAATGTAGGCATGCGAGAAATCCGATTGATGCATTCATTATATGCATGTGTACTGACTTGAAACGGGTAGATATTCCTCAGAACAAACTGTGAGTTATTATTTCGTTGCACTGATAGTTCAGAAGATTTGCATCTCGTAAAAGTGCGATGACGCACAACCGATTATTGCATTTCCGCGCAGAACGCGATCAAACCGCCACACAAACATCCAAGGATTCCAGCATTTCTGCAAGGGGGACCATCGCTCAACTCTTTGTAACTTTTATATCTTAAGTATCTGTCCACTTCGGATCCGCACAGAGCACCTCAGCATTCTAGAGATGGCACTGAACCTGCTCGGCTCTGCATCTGCAGAGGAATCCTCTTTTCAAACATCAGGGTTACCCACATTGTTAAATTTACCTATAAGTCGAATCGCGTGTGCGCTCTAACAGAGGCATATGTCGTGAAGAACAGCTTGAGCGTGCACTTTGCCAACTGATAGGTGCCCATCTCGTCAACTGATCCGGCTCGATCCTTATCGCTGATAAGGAGGTGGCATTACAAATTCCAGAGAGAACGTGGTCCGGATCATGAACGCTGACACTTCGACAGTCCATATCATAATCTCGAGGCGTTGATCTTGAATCCATTCTCGACCTCGATCTCACAATCTTGTGCGAAGCCAAGTGCCACGATGCCTACCACTGACTACAGTCCATACCTAGGATCGGCAGCCTTCTGGATGAAGTGCTCTTGTTAGGAGATAACCATGGCGGAAATCACGAACTCTGATCGTGTTCTTCTCAAGGCTACTTACACACCCATCACTCTTCCACAGTCGAATCCGCGTGTTGGAAACCTTGGGCGCGCTGGCGAGAAAGCCATGTTCGCAAACAGTCTTCAATTGGCACCTGGCGAAGTGCGTCAAACTCTCGATCACATGATGCGTAACTCTGCCAACGATGCGACCGAACCTCTATCCGTGCTGCAAGCGTTCGAGCAGGCTACGGATCGTGTGGCTCCCAAGCCTGAGCCTGCCAGACTGGCCGGCGTTCCAGTGTCTGCAATTCAGGCATTCGGGGCCGCCGTCATTGCGTTGAGGACGGCTCAGCGGCAGTCTGTCTCAACCGTCAACACAAACCCTGACGGCGTCGTGCCGTCGATCAAGTCTGCAACAGTGTCACCGCCCTCCGGCCTTGTGGACCTGCGAGTGATTATTGCGCACAACGCATTGACGACCTTCAATAACTCGGTGCAGATCAGTCCGATCGGCATGCTACATCTGGAGCGGATTGAAATGGCGCCAGCCGGCATCGAACGCGGCGAACTGATCGCTACAATTCCGCTCGCTCCCCAGGAAACCACGAATGTGGTTCACAAGGAATGGGCCACGACTAGCGAGGAATTCAGTTCTATCGTCACCGACTCTCTGGAGAACTACAGCGAAAAAGGCGTGACCGAAAAATCGGAACTGGCTGATGCCACCAACAGCGAGACGAAGCATTCGAGCCAGATCAGTCTGGGGGCAACGGTTTCTGGATCGTATGGTACCGTCAGCTTCAGTACGAATGCCTCGCTCGGTGTCAATGATTCCAACGACCAGAGCCAGCAGGTAAGCCGTAAGCAAGCCTCAGAGATCACGAGTAAGGCAGCCGCCCGCGTGCGAAAAGAACGCAAAGTGACGATTGAGACGCAGGCGACCGTTGGAAAGGAAGATACCTCAGTCCGGACCATTACGAACCCCAGCTCCACCGATTCGATGCGTATCGACTATTACTCCATGATGCGCAAATGGCGTGTTCGTCTCCTCCAATACGGGATCCGGATGACCTATGATATCGCCGTGCCCGAACCTGGCGCTACTCTGAGAGAATCGCACGCCTTCCTTGCCTACCTCGACGCAAAGACCTCCACGCCGTTCAGTTTTCCTCTCTTGGTATCCGACATTAACGAAAGCAGCTATCTTAACCTTGCCTCGCAGTATGGTGTTTCCGTTGCGCCTCCGCCACAGCCTATTGTCAATCAGCGGATCGGCGGTGCCGTGCAGGGTTTAGGCAAGCTGGGCGATGATGAAGGTTGGCACTTCTTCGAGCTCTCGGTCGACGTGCCAGATGGATACCGGATCTCCGCCATCTGGCTGGATGCCATGATCGGCAACGTTGACAATGATCCGGTGGCTCGCAACTTCATCGTCTTCGGTTACGGACAACCGCCGGGACTCGGAACCAACGGCAAGGCAGCGTTTATCGAGAACTTGAGCAGCGCTGGTGGTTTTCTCATCAACCGAACAGGCCACCAGAAAATCGTCTACTTCCTGCAGAATGTGGACGCGGCTGCCGTCACCTTCAGCATCGACTTTGCGCCATTGGACGCATCGATGGATCAGTGGCGTTTCGGGGTCTGGCAGGCCCTGCATGACGCCGCACGCGATGCCTACTACACCAGCATTCAGGCTCTCGCAAGCCAACGCGATGCACTGCGCAAACGGATCGAAGGACCTGACACGCTCACACTCCGTCAGGAAGAGCGCATCGAAGTCATGAAGGGCGCCCTGCGTTGGCTCCTCGGTCCAGATTTCGACTTCATGCCTGACAGTGTGACGGCATTGTTCCCACCACCCGTTCAGTCTGGAGGTTTAGCCTTCACTGGAAACAAGCTTGGCCTTGATTCGAGCGGCTGGATGGCAATGTTCCGTTATCAGGAAATGGTCAAGTTTCTCCAGCAAGCCATCGAATGGGAGAACCTACTCTACTTTCTATATCCGTACTTTTGGGATGTGCCACCCGCTTGGGATTTCGTGCGCACTCTCGAGCATCCTGATTCGGAGCGGCAGAAATTTCTCCGCGCCGGCAGTGCCCGGATCGTGCTGACCATTCGACCGGGATTTGAACAAGCTTTCACCGCCTTCGTCGATCAGGGAGCCTTTGGCGCGATTCTTCCACCGGGACATCCCTATCTAACCATCGGCCAAGAAGTCCAGGCCTACGACAAGACAAATTACCCAGGGATTCCGCCAGCCAATGCAGACTCCGATTTTCGGCCCCTCCTGTCCACACTCCAGCGCAAATCCTGGCTGGACATGCAAGCGATCATTTCAGCTCTTGAAGACTACAAAACCGCGAACGGCTCGTACCCTTCGACCGTCCAGGGACTCGCCGCCTTGGCGAACCCTTCTCTGGCTGCTGCTGATCCCTGGGGAAATGCGTGGATCTACAAATGCCCTGGGGTGTTCACAGACTACGAGCTGTCCTCCCTTGGCGCTGACAACAAGTCTGGCGGCGAAGGTCTGGATGCGGACATTACGAGTTGGGCTCCCTCTTCGCTGATCGCCGAATGGTTCGAATACACACCCTCGAAGGGCGTTGACATTCAGCTCAATACGGCCCCTGCGCTCATGGCTTGAGCAAGGGACGGCTATGAGGGTTGGCTTCAACTATTCGGTTTCGTACAACCGATTCGGATCCGAAATTGGTCCTGACCTATGGGTCGCAGACGCAGAATGGGACGCCCGAAACCAAAAGGAGACCCTTGGCCGAGTCGCCGATATCCCATTGCCGCCGCTTTTCAACTTCATCGACCGCAATCTCGCCAATCTGAGCCGAATGAAAGTGTCCGTCGTCCGGTGGTTCTTGCTCGGCCACGGCAACAACTACGGACCCAGACCGATTCCCTTTCTCAGAGTTCAGACCGGCGCACCGCGTAGTGTCGCGGCTGCCTCGAGGTACCCCGATTACAACTTTGCGCCCCCAGCCAAACTGGACGCTCGCTTTCGCCGGGATTTTGTTGAGATGTTAACTCGTTTCAAGAACGCAGGCATGCAGATTATCCCTTCGTTGATTTCCTTCGAATTCAGTTCAGCCCAACGTTTCACTACTGGACCCAGGACGAACACCGGTGCTGCAGGGCGCGCCGACATCATTCGCGACCTCGGGAAGCAGAGCACTTTCTTGGACACCGTGCTTGACGAACTGCTCCAAGCATCCATCCCGTTCAAGGATCAGATTTACGCGTGGGAGATCGTCAATGAACCTGTCTGGATGTATCTCGACATCGGGGCCAATTCATATCCCAGAAACTGGGTTCAGCACGTACCCGAAGTTGCGTTCAACGAATTGAAGACCTTCTTGGAAAACGCAGTCCAGCGAATTGACAAGGCCGGGTTCAAATCTACGGTCGGTCATCGTTATTACAGTGATCTTTCGCGCTTGCCCTCCGGGACCGCACCCCAATTCCACTACTATGCAGACAACAGTACCGTTCGCTGGGTTACGTCAGGTCTCGGATATCCTGCTGATCCCGGGAAAATTGCGGGTAGCCAGCTCTTTACAGGGAATCCCAAGCCGTTCGTCGGTGAGTTCGGCTCCGATCACAACGTGGGTCTGGCACGCGCCTGGTTGTCTGACTTTTCGAGCGGTGACAGCACGCGGGCACGGCTGGAATTGCTCGCCAAGGAAGGTTGCGATCTGGCACTCATCTGGCCCGATCGTGCAGACAGCGCGACAGCTGATCCGATCAAACTGCAGCAAGACACACGCAAGGCGATCATCGATTTCACAGGGGGCACACTTCCACCCGCTGACCAGTAAGAGCCTCACTTGCAGTTCGTTCAGCACGCCGGCACTCCCTATACCTCCAAAAAATCGGATGAGGTCGGTCACCCACATAGCATGGTCTCCGTGACCTTCAGGCCGGATGATACGGCCCGGAGAAACGAATGAATCTGGCGCAGTGATCGACACGATTTGGGTTTCGGTGAACTTCGACTGCCGCATGAAAACCTCCTGGTTAGGGTGGCTATACTGCCAGAAAGTTCTCCTGTTGGCTGTCTACGATTGCGGGGAGCTTACAATCTGTTCTTCCGTGTGCCGTTTACGTGTCATGCCCCCCTCCTATTAAGCCCATCTCCGCAGTACTTCCTTCCCAATGATCTAGTTTTCGGAGGGAAGGTCAGCGTGCAGTTGCTTTTGATTGGCTGCGGAACCGGGCCGGTGGAAGGCCGAACTGCCGTTTGAATGCGCGGTTGAAGGAGGGTTCCGATTCATAACCGACCTCACCAGCAATATGGGCCACACTGTTGCTCGTAGATCGGAGGAGTTGCGCTCCGAGGGACAGTCGCCACCGTGCAAGATACGACATCGGGCTTTCCGAGAGATATCGCCGAAATCGCTCCGTCAGCACGGATCGAGAAATCCCTATCTCTTTTGTGAGGGATGCGATCGTCCAAGGGTGCGCGGGGTTGCGATGCAAGAGGGCTAAGACTCTTCCGACTTCTGGGTCACGAACGCCTGCCAACCATCCTCTCTGTTCAGGGGAGAGTGCGGCGATATATTGCCGCAGCGTCTCGATGAACAAGACTTCTGATAGCCGTGCGAGCACCGCTCGATTACCGGGCTGAGACCGATCTGCATGATCCACTGAATAGCGGATGGTTTGCTCGAGCCAATGGCTCGAGGCATCTGTGCGCACATTGACCTTTAGAATGGGTGGCAGCCCTCCCAGGATAAGCCGGCTAAGCTGCGGATCACACGCCATATATCCGCAGATGAATTTGGCGACTTCTCCGCCTCCACCCATGCGCGCAACCTTTAGACCTTGCGCCAATACTTGTCTCACCTGCTCTCCATTGTCGCTCGGTTTGACCACCGGCCCGTTTCTCAATGCATGCGGGTCTCCATGAGGAAGGATGACCAAATCCCCGGCACTGAGGGGAAGCGGAAGACTATTGCCTTCGACTTCTGCATAACCGTGACCGTCGGTCAGCAAGTGGAAGATGATGACATGTTTGGCGCCGACAGACAGATACGGCGCGAGCACGGTCGAAGGAGGGGAGTAAAAGCACCAGGGCGCTGAAAATTCCGCATTGTAAAACACGGCGCCGTCGAGTTTGATGGCTTCAAGAACCTCGGACAAGACATCCATATCATTCCGCTGCGCTGCGGGCGTTTCGGCAAAGTATGCCAGTCATCCAATCAAATTAAACGCAGTTTAGCACGCTCCTGTTAAGAGAATCAGTCATTCGGGTAAGGCAAAAACCCGCCGTTACTCTTACTGTGCAACCTGCACAACATGTTTTCAATCTCACACACTCTAGGAGGTCAGCATGTATGAAATGAAAAATCTTGGACGATTAAAACAGTTGGAAGTTCACGCTCCTGAAGCCACGAAGGCATTTTGGGCCTTTGACAAGGCAGCTTGGTCGGAGGGAGCCATTCCCAAAAAGTACAAAGAACTGATTGCCGTCGCGGTAGCGTTAACAATTCAATGCCCCTATTGCATTGAGCTTCATGTGGCGAGGGCACGAGAAGCAGGCTCGTCGGAACCTGAGATCGCCGAAACTATTCTCGCTGCGGCAGCACTTCGTGCGGGCGGCGCAATCACCCACGGGACCCACGCCCTAAAGGAAATCTAAAGGAGCTCCTTTGAGAAGCTGGTCTACCCACGCAAGGAGCTGGAGGATGCCTTCTGTGTTTCTAAGTAGCAGAGGCCCTCCGTAGCTTGAACCTCATATCAATTGAGTACGTTCAGCATCTCAAACAACATTAAAAAACGATTGAAAGGAGAATTAGACATGCTTTCAGTAGGATTCTTTGTACGACTTGAAGCGAAACCGGGGAAGGAAAAAGAAACGGCCGCCTTCCTAAAACAAGGTCTTGAATTAGCGAATCAAGAAACCACCACTCCGCTGTGGTTCGCGCTGCGACTGGGTCCCTCCACCTTCGCAGTATTCGATGCTTTTCATGATGAGTCGGGAAGGCAAGCTCATCTCAATGGGCCCATCGCTCAAGCCCTCTTTGCCAACGCCCCACATCTACTAGCCGTGCCGCCTTCCATAGAAAAAATAGAGATTCTGGGCACCAAGCTTTCGGAGGAGGTGCTTGTCTCGTAAAGGAGTGTGATCGGCTGGCGGCCCTGCAGAAAGGCCGCCAGCATGACTAACAATGCAATTTCCCAGGCACTAGGTAGGTGCTTCGAGTCGCGCTAACGACCTGATGCTCTACTGTATCTAAATTCACGCAAGAAACCGCGCCCGGGCGAGGAATCAGTGACTGCACCGACCACTTTGGATGGCTTGATCCTTCGCCCCAAGCGCACAACTTTCAACAAGGAGGCCCACACATGAGCCAGTTCGACCGATATGCGTTCAGCGCCAGCCCAACATTTCATGAGGCCAAAACCCGCGAGGCGTTTTCGCATGCTGTGCCACTCACGACTCTTGTCATTTATTGTTACGACCCACGAGCAGCGGCTATTCCCAATGCCGTGGCCGAACTGTTGGACAATGAAGTCTTTCCAGGTGAAGTCATCCTTGACGGGTTTGGCAAGCGCGTCGCCAGCTCAACAACACTTTTCCCGGTCATCGTGGCCGGAGGCCGCGCGATTGATGCGCTACGTTCTATCACCGTCGCACAGCATCTGTTCGGCCTTAAAAATGTCGTCGTGGTGCATCATTCCTATTGTGGAGCGACGACTTTTACCCCCAAAGGGATAATCGATGCCTATAAACGTGAACAACATGCGGACATTTCAAACCTCTACGACCCGGGAAGCATCTGCATCGAGGATTATGAAGCATCGCTAAAACGAGATACGGGACTCATTCGAGCCCACGCTGGGACGCCGCTGCACGTGAACATCTTTGGCTATTTCTATGATATCGACACTGGTGCTCTGACAGAGGTCGTGAAGGACGAAGCCTTGGCCGTGCTACAGCCGACAGGGTTAACCCTATAGGCAGAGCTGGGATTATGAAGTTTTCACATTTGATGGTGCCTCGAGCCTGTTCGGTCTCTGAATCCGGTAGTGCCAAAGCACGACAGAGAAGGAAGTGAAATCAGGTGAATAAGGTGACTTGGTTTTGAGTGAAACACAACACAAAAGGATACAAACAAAATGAGTGATCGACTTAATAACAAGGTGGCTCTGGTGACCGGTGGCAATAGTGGGATCGGTAGAGAAACCGTCCAGCGTTTTCTGGAGGAAGGGGCAACAGTATATTTCACAGGTAGAAACGTGGAAACAATAGAGGCAACAGTCAATTACTTGAATTCCTTGGGTTATGGCAAAGTAACTGGGGTCTCTTGTGATTCGAATGATGCGAGCGGATTCGTTCAAGTGCTGAAACGGGTACAAGAGGAGCAAAGCCGACTGGATGTCCTTTTCTTGAATGCTGGCATTGCTGAATTGACGCCACTTGGTAGCACAACGGAGGTGCAGCTAAGCCGGTTATTTGATACTAACCTGAAAAGTGTTTTTCTTTCGGTTCAATCGGCCATTTCCTATTTTCCTGAGAATGGTGGTTCCATCATACTCAGCGGAGCCTGGCTCGCGGAAATCGGTGCTCCGCTGCTCAGTGTTGTCTCAGCCACGAAAGCGGCCATTCGAAACTTTGCCCGAAGCTTCTCTTCCGCTCTCCTTGAAAAGAAAATCAGGGTCAATTGTATCAGTCCTGGGGCGATTGCCACTCCTCTCTATGAACGACTCGGATTGCCGAAAGCGCAATTGAAGGGTATGGAGGACTTAATTACCCACAAAGTGCCTTTAGGCCGGTTCGGAACAGCTAGGGACATTGCCGATTGCGCGGTGTATCTGGCCAGTGATGAATCCAATTATGTCTTAGGAGCTGATTTAGTCGTGGATGGCGGATTTAGCCAGTTGTTTAGCATTCCTACGACGGAGTGTCCCGTCCATCAAGAACAACACGAATGAAAGCTTCATATTTAGAACAGACCATAGCCAGATCGCTCGCGTGAAGGAAATTTTGATTTATTATTGTATGGGGGGCGATACGATATGATGTGGGACTGAATGGGGTTCAGTTGGGGATAGTTCACGGACAGAACACGAACAATTTTGAAGATGGGCGAATTGGTGCAATGACAAACCTACTGAATTTGTTGGTTAGCCGACTGGGACTCGAACCCAGGGCCCTCGCCTTAAAAGTTACAAACATTCAATGATTGGTATCTCCCGATGGGAGTATATTGGTACCGATGAATAACTCTCATGGATACAGTGAGCAAGAATTCTCTATATGGGCCCAGCGACGCGGTGCACTGAACGCGGCCAGAGCAGCCTCAGTCTGACGACTTGGCGCAGCTGGCCGAAGAAATGAACGATATGGCCTGTCCAATCGAGGAAGAGCTTATGGAGAGACGCACAAGGGAATGCGCGGTACTCCAAGACCACATCATCTCAATGGAGACATCGGTAGATATTCTGAGATGATCGACGAGAGAGAAAACAGGATCAACTTTCCTACGACACAGACTCCTTTTGTACAGCCGATGCGGAATGGCCCGGAATCCATCGGGCCAAGAGGACTCGAATCTCGTCGAGCGTCACCGGCTTAGCGAGATAATCGTCCATGCCTGCTTTCCGACACTTTTCACGGTCCCCAGGCATGGCGTTCGCGGTGATCGCGATGATGGGAAGCCGGTGGCTTCCGCGTGCCCCTTCCTCTTTTCGGATCATCGCCGTGGCCTCCCAACCATCCATCTCGGGCATTTGGCAATCCATCAAGACCAAGGCATACCTGATTCGAGCGACCGCGTCGACGGCTTCGAGTCCGTTAGCCACGACATCGGCCCGGTAACCGAGCTTTTCCAACAGAACCACCGCGATTTTCTGGTTCACAATATTGTCCTCTGCCACGAGAATACGGGGGCGTGCCGCCTTGGCGGCTTCCTTAATGACATGACGGGTCACCAACACATCGCGGGGGCGACTCGCGGCCCCCACCTCCAGTACGTCAGGGGATGCCTGGGCCGGCCTGTCCACAATCATAGTCAGACAGTCGTATAAGTCCGTGCGATGGACGGGCTTGGTTAGGTAGGCGGCAATCCCGACCTGTTTCGCTTCTTCAGCCTGCCCCCGCATTCCCATTGAGGTCAGTAAGACCAGGGGGATAGCCGTCAGCTGGGGATCAGATTTGATTTTCTGCGCCAACTCCAGTCCGTTCATGCGTGGCATCTGCAAATCGAGGATCGCCACATCAAAGGGTTCGCCTCGGGCCGCCGCTCCTTTCAGCAGAGTGAGGGCTTCATATCCATCCGAGGCGGTGGCGCTTTGGAGACCCCACTGAAACGCATATTGTTCCAGGATACGTCGGTTGGTGGCATTGTCATCCACAATGCAGACTCGCCGGCCCGCGAGAGACCCTTTTGGCAATGCTGTCGCGCGCGTCTGCTGGTGGGTCAGCCACACCGTAAACCGGAACGTGCTTCCTTGACCGAGCGTACTCTCTATGCCGATCTGCCCGCCCATCTGTTCCACGAGCTGTTTGCAAATGGCAAGGCCCAGTCCGGTGCCGCCAAACTGGCGCGTGGTCGAGGTGTCCGCCTGGGTAAACGGTTTGAACAGACGCTCCTGTACCTCGGGGGCAATGCCGATCCCCGTGTCGACCACGGCAAATTCGATCAGGGTGCGCTCGGCGGTCGCCGTGCTCCGTGTCACATGCATCATCACTTCGCCCTGTTGGGTGAACTTGACCGCATTGCCAATAAGATTGATAAGGATTTGATGCAATCGGCCGGGGTCCCCCCGTAATGCCGTGGGCACTTCCGCATGCAGGAGACAACCCAATTCCAGGCCCTTGCGCTGTGCCGGTTTGGCAAAGAGATCCAGTGCCTCTTCGACGGTGGTCCGGAGGTCAAAATCGATCGTCTCAAACGTCAATCTACCCGCCTCGAACTTCGAGAAATCAAGAATGTCGTTGATGATGTCGAGCAGGGCTTCGCTAGACCGCTGCACATCCTCGGCGTAGTCCTGCTGCGCGGGAGTCAGGAGTGTATCGAGCAAGAGTCCGTTACACCCCATGATGGCGTTCAGGGGCGTACGAATTTCATGGCTCATGACGGCGAGGAAGGCGGATTTGGCTTGTGTGGCGGCTTGCGCCTCGACTAACGCCCGGTCGAGGTCGCGGTTTTTCTGCTCCAGCTCCTGCGCATAGGCGGTCACTCGGGCTTCGCTCTCGCGTAATGCATCCGTTCGCTCATGCAATCGCGCTTCGGTGTGCCGACGCTCGGCCACTTCTTTTTCCAGCTCCCGGTTTGCCGCGGAGAGGTCGCTCGTTCGTGCTGTCACTTTCTGTTCCAATGCGTCATGCGTGTCACGCACGGCGGCCTCGGCCCGTTTCCTCTCTGAAATACTCGCCGCCAGCGCCAAGCTCATGATGCCGATGAGACACAGAAAGGATTGCAAGACCAGGAGGGACTCATTCGGCGACTCCCTGATAAAGGGCCCGGAGCCCTGCAGGGTGCCCCATATGGCGATCCCTGAAAGCAGGAACGTCGCGGTGACGGTGTCACGCTCACTGAAGCGGGCGGCGATCCAGACAAGGCTCGCGACGACCAGAAACACGAGCGGATAATTCTTTATGGTCCCTTGGACTACATTGGTGAATAGGGCCAGGCCCATGCTAAGGAGTACGACCATCGAGACGGCTGCTTCAAACGCCTGGTCACGATTCCATCGCACCTGTGGACGTTGTGACCACAGGACGAGGGTGGGAGCCACGAGGAGGTTCCCTGCGATATCGCCCAGCCACCAAGTCATCCAAATCGAGGGGTAGTTGGCCCAACTCGCATAGCCGCCCGCTGCAAGACTGCTCACTCCGAAGGTGGCACTGATGGTGGTGCTTATCAATCCGGCAAGCGCCGCGAACTTCAACACTCCGGGTGCAGAGGAAAAGGCATGCTGACCATTGGCATATCGGTTCATCAGATATGCGCCTATGAGTCCTTCAAGCGTGTTGCCCATTGCGATACCAAGTGACGTCTGGATCGACCCAGCGGTGAGTTGGTTGGCCAGGAATGCGCCGAGGAAAATACCTGGCCAGACCCGATAACGGAAGATCAGGAACGCGGCCAGCGTCATCCCTGTGGGTGGCCACACCGCCGTGGCGCTGGCGTGCACAAACGCCAACATCAGTCCGAGTTTGGCCGCGACGACATAGACGGCGGCCAGAGCCAGGACGATCCCTACAAATTTGAGACGGCTCAGCTTGCCCCTCATCGGATCAGACTCCTCAAGACAGGAGCGAAGGCGAGGCCCCGCGCCGAGGACTTCGAGAGCTGGGTCGCCAGGTGCCCCACATGTTCCGGACAGATATCATGAACAGAGCGGGAGCACTCCCCGGGGAGATCAGGAGAGACAATCGTACGGAAAACCACCGCGGAGCAACACCGATCTCTCGGTTGTTCCCGGCGCGCGATCGGGGTCATCACCCAAGCCTCAGTCACGTCAGATGACCGGGCTCTTTGGCCTTGAGGATGCATAAGCACTTCTCGAGTACAGAGATGTGGAGTGTAACATTAGGTATCCTATCAATGCTATCACTTGTAAACGATTTTGCCTGAACATTGGGAACTTTGTCGGCCTCCCGCCAGGATTTCCTGAGGACTAATCAGTGGCTTACCGCTGAAGGAAGGGTTTCTTCCTAGTTTTGATCAGTCGGCCACATCGGGATTCTTTGGAAGTTTCATGCGGGATCATGTCTCTAAGGTGAGTCTGGAAACAGTGGACGCCGTCGCGCGTCAACTCCCGCAGTGAATCGAACACTACAATCACCAGGCGCAGCACAGTGCATTGGCCATGCAGTCGCCAGCCGAGTCTCGTGCGGCGTGAGTCGTCATACACACGATTCGACCTGTCCAAAATCAGGGGAGCAGATCAAATCCCGTCATTGGAGGCGAGGCGATAAGCAGTCTTGTGCCAACGGCTTCTTTACTCAATGACCCGCTTCCTATGGGTATCAGCATACATGCCTTTTCGTGACGCTGAGCCCATGAGTCCCAAAGTAGATCATTTGACCTGGATACTGAAGCATCGTCGGAATGACCTTGGTTTCCATGAACGGCTGGAGGTGGTCAATGCGCATGGCTTCCATGGCAGGACGAAAGCATCCAAATTCGAAGACCTTGTTGCCATCCTTGCAGACCACGAGTTCACCATATTCCCCGATTTCGATCACATAGATGATTTGTGCTAGGCACTTTGTGATGAGCTTCACCTTCTCCTCAATATCATCGTGAGCGTTGGACATGCGGATTGCTGATGAAATCAGGGGAAAACGGAAAGCCATACCGGCCATAGGAGTTGCTCGTGGAGCCGGGATCGTAGGGAGTCGCGCTCAACTTGCCGCGATAGCTCCCCTGCCTGTCACACAACCGCGGTGCGTTCATCGCAAAAGGATTCGGCGCCGATTGATTGCTAATCCCCTAGTCCATCTCTTCGCCGCCCTCAAGGCATGTTTCGCATTGTTCCAATTGCGAGGAACCGTGCTCACTACAGAAATACCGGCGGCAGCGGCTACACGTCATGAAGGTCATCCTGACTCGATCTCCGGCTTCGCATCGATAACACTGGCCAGCACTGCGGGCTTTGGGCATTGTTACGTCTCCACGACAGGTTGTAATAGTTCTCGAAACGTCATTTCCATGATATGGCGATTACTGCAGGAAGGGGACCGTCCGCCACACAGTGAGTTGTAACGTGATAACACATCGGTGGTCATCACTCCAATTCAAAACAGACATGCGTTGGTTGTGCAAATCACCGTCGCAACGGCATCGTTACGAACCGTCACACATCTTGCGGCAGGCTGATGAAGAGTTCGCTAGAGCCAATTTAAGGGAGAATGGATTTGCGAGTTGTTTCGCTTCTTAGACCTGTTCGTTGCCTAGTTAATGCAAGACGACGGAGGCTAGGCAGGTGGACTGAGGAGGAAGGTCGTTTGAAAGTTCTGTCTCTGGTCCAAAGCGGCGAGCCATGACAAATGTCGCGCTGTTTGGCCCTCACGAAGGG
Organism: Nitrospira sp.; assembly: GCA_024760545.1. NCBI lineage: Bacteria > Pseudomonadati > Nitrospirota > Nitrospiria > Nitrospirales > Nitrospiraceae > Nitrospira > Nitrospira sp. Next base: position 2,605,479 of record CP060501.1, on the reverse strand, counting down.
CGCCGACGCAGTTTAATGGGCAGGCCGTTGGTTCTCTTCCACACCTCAATGGCCATTTGAAATCCTAAAGATATGTTTGCAATGGAATCAAGCTCCACGTCCGTGAGCGGCTTTCCTTCCAGGAGGTGTCTCTCGATGGGACCGGCAGCAGATACAAACTTGGCCACGGCCGCCTGCGCAGTTACTCTTTTGTCATTCGCCATATCTTCCTCCCGAATCTCACCGATAAATCATTGTGAATTCATAGAAGCTTTTGATGCTCCGTTACGAACGGCACACGTCTGAAAAGTGATCCTGCAGCCACAGGAAGGGCTTGCGGGTTATCGCTCCACGTTACTCTCTTAGTTTCATGCTGAATGTTGCGTTGTATATAGATCCCGATATCCGGGTCGGAGGATTCCCCCGCAGTCAAACTGAATGATACATCCGGACTTCACTCTCAACTCACGTCCTCACAGTTGTCTCAAGCGGGGGGTAATAATCCAGATGACCAAGCCTCGCGCATCCCGCAGTAGATGGTCAGTGATGCCGCTGCTGAAGATGCGTGTGATTCCAGGCGTATCGGTGCGGCCCACGACAATCGTGTCGTGCTGTCCCATTCTCGCTTCATCGAGAATGGCATTCGCAATGTTGTCCTCATGTCCAAACTTTAGGGCGACTCGACTCTTGTCAAAGCCAGCCCGCATCAAAAGTTCATGGGCTCGTTCGAGAGTCGGGCATTGTGCTTCTCGTTCCTGCTTTTTCCACGTCTCCTGATCTTCCTTCAAACGGGTGCTCAGCTCTGCTTCCATGTCAGGATTTTCAGATCCCCCATGCTCCAATAGGCCGCGTGGCATGGGTTTGAGGACATGAAAGAGCGTGACGATGACATCCGGTCTACGCTGCAGCAGCGATCCCACATATCGCACAGCATGCAACGCGCGCTCGGATTCGCCTACTGCCACCAGAAGTCGCATTGGCAGGGCCTTGGCTGATGCGATAGTCAACATCTCACCACACACCTCGATGTCGATTCATCGAGATCCTTCGCACTGGTATCTGGTGCGGGACGATGAATCTGTATTCTATAGGCGCTGTCGGCATCCAATGTGACTCGAATCTCTCCGCTCCGGCTTAAGTCGTCAATGGCGAGGAACACCTGATTCCATGTCAAGTCCGGACAGAGAGCCACCACTTCTTCCATGGCACAACCGGTGCTCTGTCCCTTGACGACAGTTCGAACTCGATCGATGAACGTTTCTGTAGCCATGATTCTCCCACCTTTTCGTGTCTGCGTAGCGACAGGGAATGACACCTGGCTACGTGCACGTAGACGTGATCATGAATAGTCCGCTCATCCCCGCGCCACATTTGCATGTCGAGCTCGTGAATGGCTCGTGCTGCCCGTGCCGCTTGGGTTACTTGAATCGAAGGATTGAATGTTACTGATCGCTCCGCAATTCACGCAGCGGAAAGCCAAACATTGCCAAGCAAAGTAGTCTGTAGCACCGTAGAAATAATCATGGACTGTAAACCCACCGCATCGTGTACAAACCATGAGGTACTCCTTAGGTTTGATTGTGAAAGGACTCGCCTCGTGCTTGAGAATTCGACTGGACTGTGTCCGGCAATGTGCGAAAGGCCGGTGAAAGCATGGTCGTGCGGGGATGTCCCTTACGAGAAACCAATGAGAGACACCCCGCCGTCCTGGCAGATCCAGCCAGTGGAGCAGGGAAGGAATCTCCATTAGCTGCGCCAACCATCCGAACCACCTACAGTGAAAGGCCAAGTGCCATTCCGATAGAGGCCATGCCGACAGGAACTAGGAAGAAGTTGGACTTAGACTTGGACCGCGCATTTAGGCAGACGACGATGATCAACAAGAGCCCGAGGAACAACATCACAGACCCTAGAAGAATGAACCAGCGCAGAACCACGAACGCCTCCGTTCGTTGTGATCGCGACTCCATTCTTGACGAGGAGCGACCGAATGCCCTTCCGAGTCGTCTCGACAGCGCCGAAACCCAGCCCGATGTTTTTGCAAGAGCCAGACCAACGGGCCGATCGCCAGCAGCAACGCAGAGAGTGAAGAAACACAGGCGTCTGCATCGTCACTCTGTTTGCGGCACTTGCTTTCCGCACAGGGTGCTCGTGCGGTTTTGGCCTGTATGGATGGGAACCCCCAGTCAGGTGCGGCTATGGGCTGACTTCCTCAGACTGATCGTCCAGCTTGATGCATTGGAGAAATGAGGAAGAGGAAAGGGTGGATGGGCCGGGAATGGCTCAGCGCCTGGCAGCGCCGGTGCCAATACCATCGCCCCATCATCAACCCGCTCTTCTTCGAAGGCTCTCCAAAGGTCATCGTGGTGACAGCGTGAATGTTACGCGGCGAGTCTGGTCGCATATCGGACAATGGAAGAGGCCCGCTTCAGGGTACCCCGCGTAAATGATTTCCGGGCGTTGCCTCACCACGATTGCCACCATGGGGTGCTGGTGATCGCACAGCACCGGTGATCGCTTGCCCACACAGTCCAACAGTGGAACTTCAAGGTCAGGAAGCGTTCCTTCATGTATGACATGAGTCACCATCGCGTCCTCCCATGCCCGGACGTCGAGCTCCTCCCACGTGATGCCCCGTCGCAGGCTCTCTTCCACCATCGCCTCCGGTTTGGCCTCAGGGATGATCGTCTCATCATCCTTACCTTCTTAGTCGTTGCCCGAGTTCTAGAGGTTACATCTGCAATTCCATGTTGGGCGTTCAGATCGTCGAGGGTGAGCGGGCGGCCGGCCTGATCATCACCATGAACCAGGATCACGCCCCACAGGTACAACGGCTGGTCTTGCGCGTGACGGGGGAAACGGCCGAGCGAACCTGTTCTCGTGAGAAGTATATGAGGTCAGACCCTTTGACCATAGCTGGAAGGCGGCCTTGCTGGCGGTGGCGAGTGTCGCGCCTCAATTAAGATTTGAACAGGTCGTAAGTGTTGAGCACGATAATTTCTCCAAAGAATTCAGGTCATTTGAAGTCCTCATTCCCCAAGAATTTCCTCGTTATGCCTGTCAATGCCCACCATCTCGCTGATCACGGTTTCTTGACAGGCATCGGGAAAAGCTATAATGGAACCGCCTCGTGGGGCTTTCTAAGTCTACTGGGGGCAGCACACTTCGAAAAGCAAAGCCTTAGTCACTTTGTTGATTTCGCGTAATCAAGTGGCGACATGCCCGGACGGTCTAGCAAGGAGTTAAAGAAATGGCCGTACAGTTCAACGGAAGCCTTCCTGCGTTGAAGGAAGCGTTTCAAAGTGGGCGACTGAGTCTTTACCTCGGGGCCGGCGTTTCCAAACCAAATGGCTTGCCCAGCTGGGAGGAACTCGTTCAGGCACTCTATTTCACGACGCTCCATGACGAAGACTTCATCAACAACATGAGGCCCTACCCGAATTACCTATTCGCGCTGGCAGAATGGGTGTTGCAACAGAAAAACGAGCCGCTCGATATCATCATTCGCAAGATTAAGCAGTGGTATGAAGGCAAAGACTTCATCACCATGTTGAGTACGACGCTTTATGCCGGGCTGGGCCGTCAGGCCTTCGGATCAGACATCACCGGGTTGCCAGAATACCTGGTGAACCAAAACTCGACATTGAAGGCTATCGTTGATTGTTGCGGACAATCGATCCCGCAGAAGAAAGGACTTCGATCGATCGTCACCTATAATTACGACAACCTTGTCGAGCTTGGGCTCACACATCTCGCGAACCGTAAGAACTTCCAGGTCATCTACAAGGGGAACCAGCAGCTTGAGGCAGACAAGATTCCCATCTATCACGTACACGGCTACATTCCGTATCAAGCTGAAGACGTCAAATACGAAGACATTATTTTCTCAGAAGACCAATACAACCGGGCCTTTCAAGATGCGCTCTTTTGGGGCAATGTCGTGCAGGTCAGCCAGTTGACCAGCTCGATTGGCCTGATGATTGGACTGTCGCTCTCGGATCGGAACACACGCAGGATTCTCGACTCGATCCGCCAGCAGCCGCTGCCTCTCAGAAACTACATTCTGATGAGAAAACCGCAATTCAAGACGATTACCGACCCCAGTCCGGAGCTTGCGCAAATTCGACGAAAGGCAGAAGAGTATTTGTCCAAGTTTCCGAAGGGAAGGATGAAGATGCTGGACAAGGAACCTAGACAAATTCAACAGTTGCTTGAGCGCATCTACCACTATGAAGAAAAGGAATTCGAGAAAGGATTCGCGACGCTTGGGCTCGAGCTCATTACCTTCGACGATTACAATGACGACATTCCCGATGCGCTCCAACAGATCTCAGACAAGGTTAAGGCAAAGTCGGATCGACGTTCCAAAAAGTCGCTTCAACGATCGAGAAGGATCTGATCCTGCCCTGTGCTAGAGGCAAGCAGAAAACGGATGACTGTCAGCGACCTAATCGCGGGGTGCCATTATTGCAACTTCGTTACTCAAGGGGTGGTTTTCAGAAGATTATCAGAAGGCCTTATATACTGCATTTTGGGCAAGTAGTTAAAAGATAGCTGAACTTTATGTATCGAAGTTCTTATTCAGTCCGACCGTGTCAGAGCCTTATCCTTTTCACAATCTCGCCGCCGAAGCTTCCTTTGTCCAATGTGGTGAGCCGGCTGGGACTCGAACCCAGGGCCCTCGCCTTAAAAGGTCAAATCGATGGTTTTCAAAAAAGCTCGCTACTGCAACGGTTTCCCCAATATTAGCCGCAATCACGACAGGTTAGCGCTCTCTATTGCCTCTATGCTTTCCCGTACCTTGCCTTCCGTTCCTGCATGGTTTTGTCACAAAATTCACCACAGTGGTAGCGCGTATAAGAGCTGAGGGTAGTCGGTTTCAGCTAGTTTGTTTCTAACAGGATGGGGGGTCTTTTATAGCGTTGTGGACTGGGCTATCCGTTTCATGGAACTGTGGAAGCTGCTGCGTAGGTTCGGTTCTAGACAGTCGGCTAGAGCTTCTATGCTATTGGTGCTGATTGCAGGTGACCGTTTGGAATCAAATTGTGAAACGCCCTTGACCGTTAAAAGCAACTCACCCCGTTCCCACTCTGGTAGAGCACGGGGCCCCCGTTCCTTCGCTGTCATGATATAACGGTCGGAAAAGCGAACCGATGCTTTGACGTAACAAAGACCAGAGATTCCCCCGCCTTTTCAGGCGAAGGAATCTCAGAATCTGCGCGAGCTGCATAGTCTGAATCAACATTATCTGGAAAAGAGACGCTACGCACCTGAGCCTAAAAGAATACGACTTCCAGATAGTAGGGCCCCCCCGGTTTTAAGCAAGGACTGTTAGGGAGCAGTTGGAAACAATCTGGTGGATCTCCAGCGCATCCAGCACCTCTTTTTCCAAGAGCGCATCCGCCAGCGCCTTCAAGGTCACCCTGTGCTCGGTCAGGATGCGCTTGCTCCGCTCGTAGTTTTCTGTGATGAGGCGTTTGATTTCCAGATCAATCTCCAATGCCATTGCATTACTGAGATCACGCTTAGTCCCAAAGGTGCGCCCCAGAAACATCGATTCCTCTTTCGGCCCGAACGTCAGCGGCCCCAGCTTTTCACTCATACCCCATTCGCAAACCATTTTACGCGCGAGGTCCGTTGCCCGCTCTAAATCGTTACCTGCACCGGTTGTGACATGTTCGAACACCAGTTCTTCTGCGACTCTGCCGCCCATGAGAATCGCCAGCGTGTTGTACAAAAACTCCTTAGAATGATTATGGCGGTCGTCGGTGGGCAGCTGCATGGTGACTCCCAATGCCCGGCCTCTTGGAATAATCGACACTTTGTGAACCGGATCGGTGCCCGGCAGTAATGTGGCCATCAAGGCATGGCCTGCCTCGTGATAGGCGGTGATCCGTTTTTCTTCGTCCGTGAGCATCATGCTCTTGCGCTCGGCACCCATCATAATCTTGTCTTTGGCCATTTCGAAGTCTACGATTCCGACTTCAGTTTTATTCTGACGAGCAGCCCAGAGGGCAGCCTCATTGACCAAGTTTTCCAAATCGGCGCCTGAGAAACCGGGAGTCCCTCTCGCAATCTTCTCTAGCGCTACGTCGACTGCGACCGGGACGTTCTTCGTATGCACCTTCAAGATCTCAGAACGACCTCGAAGGTCCGGATGATTCACCGTTACTTGCCGATCGAATCGGCCTGGCCTCAGCAAGGCCGGGTCGAGCACATCCGGCCGATTGGTCGCGGCAACCAAAATGATGCCCTCTGCCGTATCAAAGCCATCCATTTCGACCAGCAATTGGTTGAGCGTTTGCTCACGTTCATCGTTTCCGCCGCCAAGCCCTGCTCCCCGCGATCGTCCGACGGCATCGATCTCATCGATAAAAATGATACAGGGCGCGTGCTTTTTCGCTTGCTCGAACATATCCCGCACGCGAGAGGCGCCGACCCCTACGAACATTTCGACAAAATCCGATCCGCTGATGCTGAAGAAGGGGACCCCCGCCTCGCCCGCAATCGCCTTCGCCAATAATGTTTTCCCAGTTCCGGGCGGGCCGACGACTAACACACCCTTGGGAATGCGTCCGCCTAGCTTCTGGAACTTTCGCGGATCCTTCAGAAATTCAACCGTTTCCTGTACTTCGTCTTTCGCCTCATCAATTCCCGCCACATCGGAAAACATCACCTTTTTCCGTTCATCCGTCTGCATGCGAGCTTTGCTCTTCACGAGGGACAAGGCCGCGTTCCCGGTCTGCATCCGGCGCATGAAGAACAGCAACAGGCCCAGAAAGAGCACGAAGGGCCCCCAGGTCATGAGAAATTGGATATACCAGGGGTTTTGATCGGATCGTTTGACTTCGATCTGAACGTGCTTCTCTCGCAGCAGCTGGACGAGATCGGGATAGTCCGCCGCGTAGGTGCGAAGCTGGGAATTATCTTTTAAGACACCGCTGATCTGATGTCCCTTGATGATGACCTTCTCGATGTCGCCCTGGTCGAGCTTGGCCATAAAATCGCTAAAAATGACCTGTTCCTCCAATACCGGGGGCGCCATCGTCCATAGATTCAGAAGTAGGATCATGAACAGGCCTATCACCGTCCAAAACAGTAGTTTTTTGGTCTTGGTTTTCAAGGGCAGCCTCTCACGATTTCGTCCGGTTACGTCGAATAGCTTATCGCCGTGATACTCTTGCCAAGAGGTTCAACAAAGTGTTTTGCGGTCAGAGCGTTCTACTCAAGACTGACATCTTCCACCCAACCGGGTGGGGGCTCTGCTTAACCTTCATATGCAAGAACCACCCACCCGCTGACAGCCTAAAGGTTAGACTGATGTTCCTCGTCCCGTGAGCCTCTCAGTAGACGGTCTTGACTCCTGGGCCCACCTGGCTGGGGAACGGATCCAGGATACTCTTCGGCGCGTTGTTCCAGATTACGTCCGCCAGATTCGACATCCGGCTCACGATCTGCGCCGCCACGCCGCCTGCCGCGCCGAACAACCCGCACCAGCCCAACGTCACAAAGCCCCAGTGCAACGGGGCCGAGAACAATTCATCGACGAACCAGAACGCATGCCCCCACTCGTTGAGTCCGACGTTTGGCAGAATGAACATCGGCCCCACCACCGCTGCCACTAAGGCAAATGAGGTGGCCTGGCTGTACAATGGCAGCCGTGTCTGCGCATACAGGTAGGTCGCCACGCCGCACGTGATGTACAACGGGAACGTCCCGTAGAACGCCACAATGTGGCTCGCCGTGAAGCTCGTGTCCCGGATGATCACCTGATGCCACGCCGCATCTTGCTCTAACGTATAGCTGCCCGCGTAGTACACGCCCCACATGTAGCACACCAGCCAGCCCATCCAATAAAAGTACCGCTTCAGCTCCAATTTGGGAGCAAGGTTCGCGAGGTTGCGATCGCGCGTCACCCAGATCCACCCGATCGTCGTGGCAAAGAACACGGCGTTTGCCAAAATGTTAAACCGCCACAGCCCCATCCACACCGAGTCGAACTCGGGGGTCATGGAATCTAACCCGTGCGAGTACCCGAATGCCCGTTGATACAGCACCCAAAAGACCCCGATCCCCAGGATCGCCAGCCAGCCGATCTTCACCGGCTTCGAGTCGTACCACTCAGAAATGTCATACCCCCTATCACTGTTTGGTTGATTTGAGGACGCCATGATTCAGACCTCCTTGGTGAGATTAAGGAACACTCTTCTTCCCGCTCCGATTGTTCAGCCTGCATAACGATAGGCGGCCGTTAAAGCTCCGAGGGCTAACCCCATTAACCACCCCCATTTGAATCGCATTGCATCTCCAGCTGTGTCTTCTAAAGCGCCAGATCGTCGCGCATTGGGTGATCGCATAGGTAGCGCCATATACAACCTCCTGGGTTAAGGCATTAAAGTAGGGGCATATGCCTGTATAATATGGGCATATGCCCATATACTACGCGCTAATATCTGTTGTCAAGCCATTGGAAAATGCTTGAGAAGGACATATAATGGTTGTGGTCGGCGGCATGTGCTACCTATGACAAAGGATGAGCTGTATGGTTAAGGAACAATCGTCACAATCTCCGTGCTACTGCACAGTCTTGCGAAAAGCCGTGCGCCGCGTGTCGGTTATCTATGATGCGCAACTCAGGAGTACCGGACTCAAGACGACTCAGTTCGCATTGCTTGGGGAACTCAGCAGACACTCCTCAACACCTCCGACCATGAATGAATTGGCGGAATACTTGGTGATGGACCGCTCAACGCTCGGGCATAACTTGAGGCCACTTCTTCGCAAAGGTTTAGTGGCCCTAAAGCCCGATGCGATTGATGGAAGAACACGGCGTGTGGCGCTCACCGCAAAGGGTGCAGCCAAATATGCCAATGGCAAAACTTTGTGGCGTAAGGCCCAGCAGGAATATGAGATCGTAATAGGGAAGACCGCAGCGGTCGCATTACGAAACGCCCTGCAGAAGCTGGCTACATCGGACGCTCTCTAAAGGAAAAAATCGATGACAGTCCTCAGCGACCCCAACCGCACCACTTAGTCCTTCTCGGTTATTTTCATGGGGTCATTATCACTTTCCCGGCTCACTGAGCTGTCCACGGCCCAACCGCCACCAAATGCCCTGGCAAGCGAGACCAGTGAGACACGCACCGCGGTTTCAGCTTTGACACGCTCGTCGTTGATTGAAAGTTTGGTGCGTTGGGCATCCAGCACGGATAAATAATCACTCGCTCCCCTCTGAAATAAGGCTTCGGAGGAGCGATACGTTTTCTCTGCTGCTGTTTCGGCCTTCACGAGTTGTTCGCGGCGCTCCTTCGAAGAGGTATGGACGACAAAGGCATTTTCCACGTCTTCCAAGGCAAGGAGGAAGGTTTTTTCGTACTTCGACGCGACTTGATCCAGGCGTGCGTCCGCGGCAGCGATGTGAGCCCGAATGCGTCCCGCATTGAATATCGGAGCCGTGAGGCCCGCCCCCAGCGCATACACACTCTCCACCAGAGTCGGAAATCCGCCGATGGCCAGTGCGCCAATCCCACCGCTCGCCGACAGAGACAGAAAAGGGGTCGAGACTGAAAAGGGGTCGGGGGAAGTAAAAGGGGTCGGGATGGACTTCCCAGCCTTTTGCGGACACATCATTAAGCCCGAGTCGAAATTGCTTCAAAGGCCTCCGGACTGACCCCACTGAGATGGCTGTGTCGCCGGGTGCGATTATAGAACAGTTCGATGTATTCGTAGATCTCGGCAGTGGCTATCTCCCGAGTCGTGTAGATGCGCTTCTTAATCTGCTCCTTCTTCAAGCTGCTAAAGAACGATTCAGCCACTGCGTTATCCCAGCAGTTGCCACGCCGGCTCATGCTTGGCTCAAGATGATGCGCATGGCAGAAACGCCGCCACGCATCGCTGCCAAATTGTGATCCTTGATTGGAATGAATCAGGGTGTGTTTTGGCTTGCGTCGCCGTACGGCCATGAGAATCGCATCCAGCACAAGTTCTCGGGCCATTGTGGGTTTGGTTGACCAACCGACAATTCGGCGTGAGTAGAGATCCATCACGACGGCCAAATAGAGCCAGCCTTCCCACGTGCGCACGTACGTAATGTCGGTGACCCAGGCTGTGTTGGGCCGGAGGACGGTAAACCCTCGCTGCAGCGTATTAGGCGTCAGGAGTGACGTGGGGCCTCTGGCGTACCGGGGAGTTCGATATCCGTGAAGGGCTTTGATGTGATTGGCCCGCATAATGCGAGCAACACGATGTTTGCTACAGGTCTCGCCCGCTTCGCGCAAATCGAGAAAAATCCGCGGGGCACCGTAGACGCCGTGGCTCGCCGTATAGGCCACGCGGATGAGGCACAGTAACCGCTGATCCTCCAATGCTCGATCAGAGAGGGGGTGCCGTACCCATTGATAGAATCCGCTGCGCGATACATCGAGGAGACGACACATGACAGCCGTATCAAACTCGCCACGATGGGCCCTGATGAAAGCATACTTCACTCGGATGCTCTGCGATCTGCGCCGATTGCTCATAGGGCCTCCCATGTTCGAACGACCACACCTCAAAGGTGTCCGTTAAACCCTGGGAAGTCCATCCCGACCCCTTTTACTCGGCCGCTGGAACGCAGTCGGTTGCTCCTTGATTACGGCATCGATGCGGTGGCGATGGCGCTCGATGTGTCGGCTTCAATAGAGGCTGCGAACAGCTTGGGGAAAAAGCTAGCGCATCAGCTGGCCGTCGCGCAGAAAACGCCATGGAACAGATTGGGCGAGCCCATGGCGCGTGTGCGCCAGAGACAGAAATCAAACGACTCAATGTGGCCACGCGCTTCATGTCTATTTTTCAACTGGGGCTCCTGACCTTGAAGAAGTTCCGGCAGGGTGGGCAGCAACAGATCACCGTGCAGTACGTCAATGTGAGCCATAGAAGTCAGGCGGTCATCGGGAGCGTGGAGAATGGGAGAGGAGAGCAAAGAAGCAGTGGTGTAAGTAAGACTGGTACGGATGTCTCATCTCTTTCGCCACTCCCACGGCGGCACTGGCTGCGGATATCAATTCTTTTGTACTGCCAGGACCGAGTCGGCGCGCACTGATGTCGTCAGTGCGTTCGATGAAACAGTTTCGCGCGGCCCCCAGTAGGATCGTGCTCGTAATGATCCCGAATGTACGCCGCCAACGCCCCTCTGGTTTCCCAGCCAGAGAGCGTGTGGACAAATAGGATTTCCTCAGGCCTGTATTGTGCGATGCATTCGTACACTGTTGACTCCGTAACACTGCCCGACCAGATACGCTTGTACGGAATCCCTGCCATTTCGGGTGGCACCAGCAGCCCTGCCCAGAAGGGATAGAGCGGACGATCGGCGAATACCCAGCTTGTGTTCGAGGCCCGCTTTCGCAACGCGACAACCAGTTCATTCTCACTCGCGAGAGGAGCGGTCTGTAACCCCCGCAGGTGGCTCCATATGAGCCGAGGAGTGTCTGCCAGCGTCAGGGAAATCACAAGCACGTAGACGAGCCAAGCCAACCGGTTTAGAGACCTGCGCTCCCACCAAGCCCCGGCTCGATCTCGGAGCAACCCGAACCAGCCGACAATACCTGCCGCTCCCAACCAGGCCATCGGGATGGCGAAATGCAGGCTGTAGTACCACCAGTACGGCCGGTGTACCCAATGGATCGCCAGGACGGTGGCAAACAACATGGCCGGACACATCACGTCCCGTCGGCGTTTCGAGGCGAGCAACGCAATGCCCAATGCGGTCGCAGCCGATAGCGACCGTGCACCCAAGAAAAATGCAGCGGGCTTGAATGTGTACCTGTCGGGCACAGCGGCGTTCGTCGATCCGGAGAAGTGAGACGCCCAGAACTCCCACACGGTATCCGTTCCGTAGAACCTCAAGACGATGAGGCCGGACGTCACGAGGACCGCTCCGAACCAAACTGCAACGTCGCGGAGAAGGTCGGTGCGAAGATTCCGGCCATTCTTGTCCAGGTATGCCACACCCATCGCCGGCAGAAAGATCGCACTGGTAAGTTTCACTTGCAATGCGCAACCGAATAGCACGCCCGAAAGCGCCAGCCACCGCATTCTGCGCGTGGAGTCGTAGTGTGAGGCTGATAGTAATGACGCGAGAGCCAGCGTCGTTGCCGGCAGCTCGATCATGGGCGCGACGCTCTGTTCAAGAAATGATGAGGACGACACCAGCAATGCTGTCGCGATCAGACCGGCTGCTGATCCGAAGCTGTTGCTCACGAGCTTCCATACCATCCACACGAGGGTCATGGCAAAACAGAGGATCAGCAGCCGACCGACGAAAGCGGATGCTCCGAAAACGCGGAAAAGCAGGGCCAGGAGCTCAGTGAAGACCGGAGGTTGATCGCTCCATACGGAGCGGTAGAGAGCGTGGCCGCGGCTCACAAGTAGTGCCTTCATCAGCTCATATCCCTCATCCCAACTCAATTCCAGAGCCGTTTGCAAAGGCACCGCAAAGAACAGAATCATCCCGAATCCAAGCGGTACGACCCAGTCCAGCATACGCCGCCTAGCGTCCACCTTCGTCATATCCGTACCGTTTTTCTTGGGGGTGAGAGAGAGATCCAACCAGAGATACGCAGCGGAGCGGAGGATAGCAGACGCCCGTGATAGGACGCAAACCATATGGTCTGACGCGGAAAAATCTACGTCAAAGGTGTCACGAAACAATGCGTTGACCACAACGCCGGTGTCGGCTCATTATCGCCACCTTTCTGAGCGATCAGTTATGGCATGTCCACGGCTTCGATCCGCCACATTACAAGCGCCGCTCTTGGTGGCTGCGAGCCTGATTTTCTGGGCGATCGTGCGGTTGCTCCAGGTCTACTACGCCGGATGGGGTTCTGGCTTCGACGTAGGCATATACCGAACCTACGCCCAGCTCTGGGGAGCTGGAGGCGCTCCGGCTCAGCGTGCAACGAGGCCGTCCGTTTGGTGACGACGCCTGGGTGAAACGCACGGCGACACGGTTTGGGATGGAATCCACGTTACGGCCACGTGGACGTGTTGTGCACCACCTAAATTTGGACAATCATAGCGCACTGAGCGGGATTGTTTCTCCAAAGAATTGAACCCGTTCGCATCCTCACTCTTTAAGGGCCTCACGGGACACTCGCTCGTGATGATGTCGATGAGAGACCAGCGGCTATCTATGGCGACGAGTCTTGAATAATTTGGTTAAGTTCGCTGTATCCCACTGACTATGCCGCCTGTCCAAATCTTAAGTGGGGCACGACACAGTCGGAATCTTCGCGTTGCCGCGCGCATATACTAGAGTCTCGTACCTCTATCGGCAAGAAGCGGGTACGGAGATCTGGCTTATGCAGAAGTTCTCCTCTCGACCCAGAACTACCGGGAACTAAATCCCACTTGCAGGATATGGGAGAGCATCGGGCTTGTTCATATCGGGCCATACATGGGTTCTGAGCGCCGCATCACATACAGCGAAGCCCCAGTTGATCAATCGCTCCTGAAGCTGCGGCTCGATCTCCTTCAAACGCGTCGGCACATGTGCCAATTCGGTCGTCTGCTCAAGCGGGCACTCAAATTTGTTCGATGCGGCGTAGTTCCGAATATCTGTTCCGATCCCCCAATAGGCCCCCTTTCGCTCACCTGTTTCGTAGGCCTTTATGATTTGTCGTTTTCGTAAGCTACGCACCTGATTGTCGATGACATTCATCACCCGAACCGTATGCCATGCCCAGTTG